>NZ_CP039965.1:706250-1059375 GCF_005234135.1 Pseudorhodobacter turbinis | reverse complement strand
GGCGGGGGCGACTTTGTTGACCGGCTTTGTCGTCTTGATCGGGGCGGCAGCGGCGGGTGAGCGTAGCCGCGTTTATGAGGCCGCGATCCTGAAAACCCTCGGCGCAAGTCGGGCGCAGATCATGGGCAGTTTCGCGCTGCGATCGGGCTTGACGGGGGCGGCGGCGGGCATCGTGGCGATTGCTGCGGGCGGGGCGGCGGCATGGGCCGTGATGCACTTTGTAATGGAGGTGGATTTCGTGTTTGAGCCTGTCTCGGCGCTGGCCATTGTTGGCGGCGGTGTGCTGGCGACATTGCTGGCGGGTCTGGCCTTTGTCTGGCGGCCGCTCAAGGCGCGCCCGGCACAGGTTTTGCGCGCGCAGGAGTGATGCTTTGGGGGTGCCAAGGGATGCGGCTTGCGCTAGGTTGATCCCAACACTCAACCGGAGACTGCTATGGATATGCGCGCCATCCTTGACCGCCTGATCGGCTTTGAAACCGTTAGCCATATGACCAACGTACCTTTGATGCGCTATGTCGAAGGGCTCTTGGCCGAGGCGGGGATTGCCTCGACGCTGATCTTTGACGAGACCGGCGAGAAGGCGAACCTTTATGCGCGGGTCGGGCCAGAGGATGTGCCGGGGGTGGTTTTGTCGGGCCATGTCGATGTGGTTCCGGTTGAGGGGCAGGCTTGGACCCGCCCGCCTTTCGCGCTGACGCAAGAGGGCGACCGGCTTTACGGGCGCGGCACCACCGACATGAAGGGTTTCGATGCCTGTGCGATTGTCTGCATGTTGAATGCTGCCAAGCGGGATTTGAAGGTGCCACTGATCCTTGCCCTGTCGCATGATGAAGAGATCGGCTGTCGTGGTGTCGGTTCCATGATTGATGCGATGGCCGAATGGCCGGTGCAGCCGCGTCTTTGCATCATCGGTGAACCCACCAGCATGGAGGCGGCGATTGGCCATAAGGGCAAGATCGCGCTTCGGCTAAGCTGTACGGGGCGTGGCGGGCATAGCTCGGCCGCGCCCAATGCCTTGAATGCGATCCATCTGGCGACGGATTTTATCGGCGCCGTGCGGGAGCTGCAGGCAGAGGTCGCCACATCCGGTCCGTTTGATAGCGATTACGGTGTGCCCTACACCACCTTGCATGTCGGCAAGATCAACGGCGGGGTGCAGGTGAATGTCGTGGCCAACGCCTGCGTGATCGATATGGAGATACGCTCGCTTGCGCAGGACGATCCGGCGCGGCTGATCGAACGGCTCAAGGCCGAGGCCGAGGCGATTGTCGTCCCCCTGCGTGCCGATTTCCCCGAGGCCGCGATCGAGGTGGAACGCCTGTGGGATTACCCCGGCCTTGGCACTGCCCCTGATGCCGATGTTGTCAGCTTTGTCAAAGGGCTGACCGGCGGCAATACCCACGTCAAAGTCGCCTTTGGCACCGAGGGCGGCATGTTTGCCCAACGGCTTGGCCTGCCGACCGTGGTTTGCGGGCCGGGTGCCATGACCCAAGGGCATATGCCGGATGAATATGTCGAGATCGCCCAGTTGGAACGTTGTGAGGCGATGCTGGACGCTTTGCTGGCACGCTGTGAGGCCGGATTTTGATGGCGGGCATTTGCAGATCTGGTGAACCCCTATGGCATTGACCCTTACCGCGCTGCCACAGATCGCAGAGCTTGCGTTTGATGACATCATCGATGTGCGCAGCCCGTCCGAATATGCCGAAGATCACATTCCCGGCGCGATAAACCTTCCGGTTCTGGATGATGCGGAGCGGGCTGAGGTTGGCACGATCTACAAGCAAGACAGCCCGTTTCGGGCGCGCAAAGTGGGGGCGGCCTTGGTTGCGGCCAATGCGGCGCGGCATTTGCAAGGCGCGTTGGCGGATAAGCCCGGCGGCTGGCGTCCTTTGGTTTACTGCTGGCGGGGCGGGCAACGCTCGGGGTCTTTCGCCTCGATCCTGTCGCAGATCGGCTGGCGGGTGGAATTGGTGTCGGGGGGCTACAAGGCCTACAGGCATCTGGTTGTCGACGCGCTTTATGATACGGCTTTCCCCAGCCCCGTTGTCTTGCTTGGCGGGAATACCGGAACGGCCAAGACCGCGCAGTTGCACAGGCTGGCCGCCCGAGGGGCGCAGATGCTGGACCTTGAAGGCCTGGCCAATCATCGCGGCTCGCTTTTCGGCGCGATGGCGGGGGGGCAGCCAAGCCAGAAAGGCTTTGAATCGCGTCTTGCCGCCGCAATGGCCAAGCTCGATCCCGCCCGCGTTGTGGTGGTGGAGGCTGAAAGCTCCAAGGTGGGGGACTGTCGTTTGCCGCCGGGGCTGTGGAAGGCCATGACCGCCGCGCCGCGATTGGAGGTGGTCGCCCCCGTTTCGGCACGGGCACGCTACCTCGTTTCCGCTTATGGCGACATGGTGCAAGATCCGGCGCGGCTTGCCTCTGTGATTGCCAGCCTGCGCCGCGCGCAATCAGAAGAGCAGGTCACGGATTGGCTGGAGATGGCATCGGCCGGCGCATTTGAGGACCTCGCAGCGGGGCTTATGACCCAGCATTATGATCCGCGATACGCCAAGCACCGCGTAAGACTGGATCAAGGGGTGGAGGAGTTTGAGACCGACAGCCTGGACGATGAGGCGCTGGAGCGATTGGCCGATCGGTTGATGGTCCGGCTGGGCTGTTCGAATTCGCTTTATTAACCCATTTTCAGGGTGGTGAAACCTCTGTCAAATTAGGTGCGCTTTAAGTAATATGCTGTAAAGTTATCAAATTAACCAAGAGGGGGCGGACATGGGGACAATTCTGGTTGCCACCGATTTTTCGGAACGGTCGGATCAGGCCATGGAACGTGCCGCCCTGATCGCCGCCCGTAAGGGGGCGCGTCTGCATGTTGTGCATGTCGTGGATGATGACCAGAAACAGCGCCTTATTGATAGTGAAGTCGCCGCCTCGCAGGAATTGCTGCAAGAGGATGCCCAAAGATTGCGCACGACCCATAGCAACCTGACCTGCACCACGGATGTGGTGATGGGCGACCCGTTTGAGGGTATCGGCAAAGCTGCGGATAGTGTCACGCCCTCGCTTGTGGTTCTGGGCGCGCACCGTCGCCACCTGCTGCGTGATGTCTTTGTCGGCACCACGGCGCAGCGCACGATCCGCCGCACGCGCAGGCCGGTGTTGATGGTCAATGTGCCGCCGACACGTAGCTATGGTAATGTGCTGCTCAGCACTGATTTCTCGGACGCCTCGCGGGCTGCGGCCCGGACGCTTGCCAAGCTGGACCTGACCGAACCGCAGAATGTGACCTTGCTCCATGTCTATGAAACGCTGGCCGAACAGATGATGTTTCGCAGCGCGCTGACCAAGCAGCAGATGGAGCGGCATCAAGATGAGTTGAAGCAAGAGGCAGACCGTGCGCTTGCAGCCTTCCTTGCAACTTTATCGCCAACGGGCTTCAAG
Source organism: Pseudorhodobacter turbinis (assembly GCF_005234135.1). Taxonomy (NCBI): domain Bacteria; kingdom Pseudomonadati; phylum Pseudomonadota; class Alphaproteobacteria; order Rhodobacterales; family Paracoccaceae; genus Pseudorhodobacter; species Pseudorhodobacter turbinis. The sequence goes on along the minus strand of NZ_CP039965.1, from coordinate 1,055,934 downwards.
ATGATGACCAGCCCCTATGAGACCAACGTATCTGCCTCTATTCTGGAGGTGGCTCGTGAACAGGCGGCAGATTTGATCGTGGCTGTCAGTCAGGGGCGTAATGATCTTAAGAAAACGCTTTTGGGCAGCGTGGCTGAGGAAATTCTGCGCCGCGCCGATCGTGATGTGCTGATAATTCCACCTGCAAAAAAGGACTGACCAACCCGCGCCTAACTCATAGTCAAACCCACAGCCTTGCGGCGTTTGATATTCCCCGATGCCTTTCTAATATATTTGGGTCTTATGGACATAATCGTGATCACCACCATCATTGCCTCGCTTTTCTTGTTGATTGGCGCGGCAGAGCCGTTGGCAAAGCACTTGCGGCTGCCCTATGCGGTGATTATCGCTTTGCTTGGCATTATGGTTGCGGCGGCGGCGACGTTCTTTTTGCGCACGGATTTGACGGATGCGCTGAATCCGATTGCGGTGGCTATTCTGGCGCTGCCGATACGGTCCAATGTGTTTTTGTACGTGTTTCTGCCAACCTTGGTGTTTCAGGTGACGCTGGGGCTGAACCTGCGGCGGATGGCGGATGACTGGGTGCCGATCTTGGTGCTGGCCGTGGTTGCGGTCTTTGTGGCGACCTTTGTCGTTGGCTATTCGCTGGCCTATGTCAGCTCGCTCAGCCTGGCGGCGGCATTGCTGGTTGGTGCGATTGTCTCCACCACAGATCCATCGGCGGTGGTCAGCATCTTCCGGTCCATCTCGGCGCCGCGACGGTTGGCGCGGATTATTGAAGGTGAAAGCCTTTTGAATGATGCTGCGGCCATCGCGCTTGCAGCGGTGTTTATGCAGTATGTCCGGACCAATTCACCCGACCCATCGGTGCAAAGCGCGCTTGCGCAGTTTCCGGTTTTGCTTGTGGGCGGGGCTGTTGTTGGCTGGATAGCCGCGCGGATTACGATCTGGATCATGGCGCTTTTCAGCCGGTATGAGCTGGCGGTGATCTCGGTTTCTATTACCTTGCCGTATCTGTCCTATATCATCGCCGAGCAAAGCGTTGGCGCGTCGGGTGTGATTGCCGTGGTTGTGGCCGCGATGACCCTGCAACTGACCGGCCCGGGGCGCCTGCCGCCCGGTACATGGCAAAACCTGCGTGATGTTTGGGGGCTTTTGGCACATTGGGCCGGCGCGCTGATCTTTATTCTGGCGGCTTTGCTGATTCCGCGCATGTTGGAAACGGTGCAATGGTCGGATCTGGGGCTGATCATTGTCGTTGTGGGGGCTGCAATTTTTGCCCGCGCGATTATTCTGTACGGGTTGCTGCCGCTGCTGACGCGGCTCGGCCTTTCGCCGAAGGTGGAGCGGCCTTACCGCGTGGCCATCATGTGGGGGGGGTTGCGTGGGGCGGTTACGCTTTCGCTGGCGCTGGCTGTGACCGAAAGCCTTACCATCCCGCCCGAGATTAAACGTCAGGTCGCGGTTCTGGCCACGGGATTTACCCTGTTCACATTGCTGGTGCAGGGGACGACCCTGCGCTTGGTGATCGGCTGGCTGGGGCTGGACAAGCTGTCACCGCTGGATAACGCGCTTTATAATCAGGTGATCGCTGTTGCGTTGCAAACTGTGCGTGAAGATCTGGCGAAGGTGACCGAAAACTATGACCTGACCAAGGAAACCGTGCGCGCCGAGGCCAAGAAATTCGGCGAGCGTTTGGAGTTGGCCGTAAAATCCGCGGATGACAAGACCGAGATCCTCGACCGCGACCGCATCACGCTTGGGCTGATCGCCTTGGCCAGCGCCGAGCGCGACTCCCTGCTGACGCGATTTCGGGACCGGACGATTTCGGCGGGCCTGTCGGAACGTTTGCTGTCGGATGCGGATGCATTGATCGAGGGTTCTCGTTTTGCGGGGCGTGACGGCTATAAAGCGGCGTCAAATCGCAGTCTCGGGTTCGGGCGCTGGCTGCGTCTGGCCGTGTTTTTGCACAATCGTTTGCGGTTTTCCCGACCCTTGGCCCATATCACGGCAACCCGGTTCGGGTTGTTGCTGTCGCAGCGGTTGGTTCTGCGGGATTTGCACGGCTTTATTGACGGGCGCATCCGCCGTATCCATGGCCGCCGTGTGGCGGAATTGCTGCATGCCATGCTGGAGCGCCGGATCGAGCGGGTGGAGCAGGCGCTGGACGGATTGCGGCTGCAATATCCCGGCTATGCCGAGGAAATGGAACGTCGTTTTATCCGGCGTGTTGCGCTGCGGCTGGAGGAGCGCGAATATGACACGTTGATGGAGGATGGTCTGATCGGGGAAGAGGTCCACTCGGCGCTGACGCTGGATATTGGCGCACGTCGTGATCGGGCCGAGGCTTCTCCGCTATTGGATCTGGCGATGCAAAAGAAAGAGCTGGTGCGTCAGTTCCCGCTGTTTTCTGATATGGACGACGCGGTATTGAACCGCTTGGCGCGCAATCTTGTCACGCGATATGTTAATCCCGGAGAGTGGGTCTTGCGGCGCGATAGCGCCTCCCGGAACGTCTATTTTGTGGCGTCGGGCGCCGTGGAAATGGACGTGGCAGGCCAGACATGGCGTTTGGGGCGCGGAGAGATGTTTGGCCAGATGGGGATGCTGATGCGCAAACCGTCACGTGCGGCGGTTCGTGCAATTGCGCCTTCGACCTTGCTGATGCTGGATGAGGCTCGGTTTTTGCGCCTGCTCAAACGCAGCAAGGCCATTCAGGGGGCCGTTCATGCCAGTGCTGCTAGACGTGGTATTCCGATCGACCAACTGTCGATGGGCGGCTAACGGAAAGGTGTGTTGCGTTCAGGCGGCACAAGCATTGATTGCATAAAGGATTATTTTATGCCGCTTTGAACGGCATCTTGTTGCTGTTACTGCGCCCACGACCTTAAAATTGTTTCTTTCAGCCTGCAGTTGAGAAAAAATTAAGGTTTTTGGACGTAACCTCATATGGGAGATACAGGGACCGCGGGAATGCATGGGCTGATCAACAGAGCAATTCAACGCTATGTGCGCGATACGCATGGTGATGCAGCTTGGGCTCAAGTCGCGCGGCAGGCCGGACTCGGCTTTGACGGGTTCGAAGCCATGTTGCTCTATGATATTTCTTTGACCGAGACTGTTTTGTCAGCGGCGGAACGGGTCCTGAGCCGCCCGCGCGAGGTGATTCTCGAGGATCTGGGCACTTTTCTGGTGTCGAACCCGGGGCTTGATAGCCTACGCCGTTTGTTGCGCTTTGGGGGTGCCACATTTACAGAGTTTTTGCTGACACTGGAGGATACGCGGGGGCGGGGGCAGCTTGCTCTGCCGGATATTGATCTGCCGGTGTTGGATCTGTATGAAATTTCGCCGTCACTTTATGCGCTGCAATGTCGTTTCCCGATTACGGGAATGGGCCACGTCCTTGTCGGATTATTGCGCGCGATGGCTGATGATTATGGCGCATTGGTTATGCTGGATCATGATGGTTATAGCATTGATGGTGAGATGGTTCTCATTCATTTACTGGAAGTATCTTATGCAGAGGGGCGGAGTTTCGACCTGACCCTTAGGGGTGGGTAAATGGTAAGCGTAGCATCAAGCACACAATCGTTGCAGATAGGCAGAGCATCAGCGAACCGGCTGATGCCAATGCATATTTGGGTGTCGGCGACGGGCCGCATCGAATCCGCAGGCACAACTTTGCAAAAAGCCTTTGGCACCATAGAGCTGGAGGGCGAGAACTTTTTTGACCTCTTTGAAGTGCGTGGTCCGGGTGGAATTTTCGCGGTAGATGATTTGCATCGCCGCGCGGGTAAGACCTTGTCCATATGCCCGCGGATTGGGACGGGCGCCTATGCGCTGCGCGGAATTGCGGTCCCGCTGGAACAGCAAGGGGCAGTTCTGTTAAATCTGTCATTTGGTGTTGGTGTGATTTACGCGGTCTCGGCATTCCAGCTGACGGCTGCAGATTTTGCGGCTACGGAGCTGGCAATGGAGCTGCTCTATCTGGTGGAGGCAAAGACTGCCGTAACAGAAGAGTTGCGGCGATTGAACCTGCGCTTGAAGGGTGCCCGCGACGAAGCAGAACAGCAGGCGCTCACTGATATGTTGACCGGTTTGCGCAACCGCCGTGCATTGGACCTTACGATGACAGAGCTCATCGAAGGTCAGGTTCCCTTTGGTTTAATGCATATCGACCTGGACTACTTCAAGGCGGTCAATGATACCTTGGGTCATGCTGCAGGCGATCATGTGCTGCGTGAGGTGGCAAGGTCGCTTTTGTCCGAGACCCGGGATTGTGATACGGTTGCACGTGTGGGTGGCGATGAATTTGTTATTGTTTTCCAAGAACTAACAGACTCAGAAAAGCTATCAAACATCGCTGACCGCGTGGTGGAACGACTCAGAGAACCTTCATTTTTCGGCGGGAAACCATGCCGCATTTCCGCGAGCATCGGCATTACCATATCCATAAATTACTGTCCGCCAGAAGCGGACCGTATGTTGAGTGATGCGGATGAGGCCTTGTATGCATCTAAAAATGCGGGACGGGGGCAGGCGCAAATGTTCAAGTCTTCGATGGAAGACAGGCGTGCGTTGGGCAATTGATTACAGCCGCCGCGGGTTCGTTTTAAGATGGATTGCATCGCCTCTTCGCGGGACTGCCCATCATAACCTGAAATCATCATGCCAGGATGACCAGTGCAAGGCCTTTTCAGCCTGACGTCGAGAGGTCTCTACTACAGCATTCACGTCATCAGGGTATTCGATCAAGACAGGCCCACCCCTACCAGTCTGCAGAACCGACGGCATGGGCCCAAAATCAGGTAGACTTGGGCGATAACCTTTGCACAATTATCCGAAACGGGATCAGGGCGATCACTGATAGCGATAGCTTTACGCCCCAATCTGCGACCGCCAGCGATACCCACAAAGGTGCTGCTGGCCCAAGCCCGAGCAGTGGCAGCGCCTCACTGGCCCAGGAAATATCGTTGCCCGGTTCTAGCCAGATCAGCCATGTCGAAAAGGCGATGGTGAAGAAGATCGTCGTATCCACGGTCGCCCCCACAAGGGTGGAAACCATAGGCGCGCGCCACCAAGCCCCGTTGCGCAAGCGATCAAAGATTGCGACATCCAAAAGCTGTGCAGTCAAAAACGCGGTGCCGGATGCGATCGCGATACGCAATGTGACCAGCGGCCCGAACTCCCCCATGATCTGGGTGCCGATGAAAGAGCACAAAAGCCCCACACCAAAGCCGACCAAGACCACCCGTCGCGCAGCCGCTGCGCCATAGATGCGGTTCATAAGATCAGTGACAAGAAAGGCGAAGGGATAGGTAAAGGCGCCCCAAGTCAGCCATTGGCCAAAAAGGTATTGCACCAGAATATTCGAGGCCACAACGATGGCCGCCATGGCGAGAACGCCGGGGATCAGGTTTCGGGTCATTTCAATTTTTCCGTTTTATCAAGGTAGCGGAGACTTGGCCCCCAAAGTGTGGGACGCGTTGGGCTTACGTGCTTGCGGGGCTGCTTGTCAATCCGGTCCGTCATGGGATCACACGGTATTCGACAACCTCGGTGCGTTGCGGCCAAAAGAAGTTGTCATCCGACATCATGGTCAGGCGTATGTCGCCCTTCGCATCACGCCAGGCGGCAAGCGCTTCAAGGTTGTCATAGGTTCCGGCGGGGCTTTGCATCTCGATCCGCGCGTCGTGAAAGCCGTCGCTGTTAAGCGCAAAGCTGCGCACCCGGCTGGAAAAACCGAACAGGCCGTGAAAGCCGCGCTCCAGCAAATAAAACCGCCCGTCGGGGCCGAAATCAGCGCCCACAGGGTCGAACCCCTTGGTGCGGGGCAGGTGCAGGGTTTGGCTCCACCGTCCGTCGGCATAGCGGTAGAGGGGCAGAGGGCCGCCGCCCCTCGGGCTTTCGGGCAGGGTATAAAGCGCGCCATCCGCGTCAATGGCCAAGGCCTCCAGCCCGCCATTGTTGCGCAGGGTGGCAAATTCGGGCGGGCGGGGCAGGTCGCGGCCGGGTCCAGTCAGGTCGTCAAAAATCATGATCCGTGCGAAGGCATGCCCCTCAAAGCTGATATAGGTCTGGCCGTTTGGCCCGCGTGCCATGCCTTCGGTATCGGCACGCTGTCCGGTTAGCTGGGCATCGTTGACATCACGCAACGGGGCCACGGGGGCCGCGTGCATCGCCGTAACATTGCCCTGCGCATCGCGGGTTATCCGGCCCTTGGTCCAGCCGGCGCGGTCACTGATCACGGTAAAATCCAGGCCATCGGCAGAGATTTCTATTCCCGAAAAGCCGCCATGCTTCGGGTCATCGCTTTGCCAGACATAGGTCGCAATAAAGCCGGGGGGGCGCTTGGGGGCGGCACTTCCTCCAAGCGCAAGCAGCCCGCATAGCCCCGCAATCAGCGCGCGTTGAGAACGTTTTTGCACTGGTTCGGCAGGTCCGCCATGGTGAATTGACGTGGGCGCTTGCGGGGGGCGGTTTTCTTTTTCGGCTTCTTTGGTTTCGGTGCGGCTTTGGGCGGGTTGAGGTAATCTGTCACCCACCAGCGCAAGGTTGCATCACAACCGTTCCCGCCCTTAGAGAGCGAGGACACAGTGGGCTTTTGCGTCACGCAGGCCGAGGCCCCGCGCGGGCATTTCAGCCTGACGTGAAAATGGGTGTCATGCCCGGCGACGGGGCGGATCTTTTGCAGCCAGCGTTTATCCGACCGCCGCGCCGTCTTGCACATTTCCAGCTTGACGGCGGCGGCGACGAAAATCCGGTCCACGCGCCTGTCGGATGCGGCAGCTTTCAGCAGCGCGTGATGGCTGCGCGTCCAGTTTTTGGTCACAGAGCGTTGGTTCTTGGAACGAACCGGAATGGACCCGATCTTTTCACGTTCGCTTCGTGACAGGTTCAACCGGCTGGGCGGGCGCATCCAGACATCGGCATCCAGCCCGATCTGATGGCTGGCGTGCCCCGATGTCATCGGCCCGCCACGCGGTTGCGCAATATCGCCGATATATAGCCCCTTCCAGCCGACCTTGACGGCCATGCGGCTCAGGTCTTGCAGATAGTCGATCATGACGGGTTGGCCCCAGTGGCGATCACGCGAAAGGCGCATGGCTTGCCATGTCGGGCCATTTTCAGGCAGTTGTACCTGCCCCGCAGCGCAGCCCTTGGCATAGCTGCCAACCGGCATGGCCGCCTGCCGCGATGCTGTCTTTTCGGCGCCAAACAAGCGGTTGGCCAATGGTTCGGCCTGAACGGGTGCGGCCACTGCTGTCAAAAGCAGTCCAAGGATAAACGGCTTCAACATCACGGCGCCCCTATGTTTCGATCACCTTGCGGTTTTACCCACAGCAGCAGAACCAGCCCGAGCAGAAATAGCACGATCAACGGTGAAATGCCAAGTTGCTGGCTTCCGGTGATATCGGTCACCACCCCGATCGACAAGGGCGCGAGGAAGGAGGTCGCCTTGCCCGCCAGCGCGTAAAGCCCGAAGGCCTCGGTGATATGGGCCGGATCGGCCTGATGGACCATCATCGTCCGGCTGGCCGATTGCAGCGCGCCCCCCGCCGCCCCGATCAGCGCGCCCATGGCATAGAACACGACATCGGGCAGCGCGCTTGTGGCCGCCACAGGGATGCCAAAGACGGATGTGCGCGAAACCAGCGCCACACCAATCGCAACCGCTGTCAGGACCAATACGCAAAGGCCGATGACCGGCTTGGGGCCGAAACGGCTGTCGGCCTTGCCGCCAAGCCATGCAAACACCGCGCCCGAGAAAGCGGCGAGGATGCCAAAGATACCCACGTCAATCACGCTCCACCCCAAGACGCCGACGGCATAGATGCCACCAAACACATACATCCCGTTCAGCGCATCGCGGTAAAGCATCGAGCTGCCCAGAAAGGCAAAGAGGCTGCGGCGGGCAGGCAGGGTCTTTAAGCTTTGCACAAGATCGGGGAGGGCGGTTTTGGCGGCGGCCCGAATTGACAGGGCGGCGGGACGGGGCGGTTCGCGGACCCACAAAAAGAACGGCACCATAAAGACGATATACCAGATTGCAGTGAACGGCCCGACGGCCCGCGTTCCCTCACGCGCGGCGGCATCCAGCCCGAACAGCGGCGCGATGCCCAGCAAGGTTTTGCCCGTGGCCCCCTCGGCCAAAAGCAACAGCATGATGATCAGCGACAACAGACCGCCCAAATATCCAAATGCCCAGCCAGAGCCGGAAATCCGGCCAATCTCCTCTCGGGTTCCAAGATCGGGCAGCATGGCATTGGAAAAGAGGGTCGCAAATTCCATCCCGATCAGGCCAAGCGCGAAAGAGCCCATAACGAAGAATAGGTTGAAATCATTCGGCGCGGCATACCATAGCCCCCATGCGCCAAGCACATAAAGCACCGAGAACAGCGCAATAAACCGCATCCGCCCACCCGATTTATCCGCGATGACCCCCAGCAAGGGTGCCAGCAACGCAATCACCAAGCCCGCCAGCCCGATACCGTAGCCCCAAACCGCTTGGGCGCGGCTGCCATCGCCCAGCATATCCGCAATATAGGGGGCAAAGATGAAGGTGATCAGCAGGGTGCTGTAAGGCTGGCTTGCCCAATCGAAAAAGAACCAGCCCCAGATCTGTTTCTTTGCGCGCGTCATCTACCGTCTCCTGCATTGCTTGTGATCAAGCCTGAAACCGGCGTTTGACGCAAGGTTTATGCGCGCACCGGTGGCCAAGGGCGGTCGGCATCCGCGTCGATCCAGCCCTGCACCCAATCGGGCAGGGCGGGGCTTTGGGGCGATTGGCCAAGGGCTTGCAGGACCTGTTCGGGTGGCACGATTCCGGCCTTGGAGGTGATCGCGCTCCGCAGCAAGACGTGACTGGTACACTCACCATCCTTCCACATGCTTTGCTCGATATAAATAAAACGTGCATCCCAGCCGATACAGCGGGTAACCATCTCTATCCGGTGGAACAGCCGGACCCGGCGGCGATAGCGGGTGCTGGCACCGGCAACGGTCATCCCCCAGCCATTGGCCTTCAGCGTCTTATGCAGGCCTGTGCGCTGGCCCAAAGGCAGCCGCCCCAGATCATAAAGCGTCAGCGTGCGCCCGTTATTCAGCTCCCACCACGGGTCAATATCTTGGGGCCAGCAGCGGTGGTGGCTGATATGGGTACCCAGAATGGGAAGAGGGGGGGCATTGCGGAACTTCCACAACTCTTTGAACATGCGCAGATAGGGGTACATCGCGGCCTCCTTTTGTTGGTTTGGTTGCCGCACTGCGGCGCAATGGTCAAGCACAACCCTGCGGAAACGGTTGCCCTTTTTGCGCAGGCGGCTTACCTATCCACAATCCATAGTGGCCGGAGCCCCCTAAATGACCTCTTTGTTCGAAATCCTGATGCTTTTGCTGCAAGTCGCACAATTTTTCATCATCGCGCATATTATCATGAGCTGGTTGATCAACTTTCAGGTTCTGAACCTGCGCCAGCCTTTGGTTGGCCAAATCTGGAACGGTTTGAACCGGATTTTGGAGCCTGCATATTCGCGCCTTCGTTCCTTTTTGCCGCAAGGGTTGGGTCTTGATCTGGCACCACTGGTGGCGATTTTGGTGATCTATGTGTTGCGCATTGTTTTGGTGAATAACGCCGCCATGTTCTACTGATCCTTGATGTCTGACCCTTCTGATCTTCTCTCCTCTGTCTTCGGGTTTTCCGAATTCCGGCCCGGTCAGGCCGAGATTGTAAGCGCCGTTCTGGCTGGCGAAAACACGCTTGCGATCATGCCGACGGGGGGCGGGAAATCCCTGTGCTTCCAGCTGCCCGCGATGTGTCGCGAAGGGGTAACGGTTGTTATCTCGCCTTTGATCGCCCTTATGCGCGATCAGGTGCGTGCGCTGAAGGCGGCAGGGGTTGAGGCGGGCGCGCTGACCTCTGGCAACACGGATGAGGAAACCGAGGAGGTTTTCCGCGCGCTGGATGAAGGTCGCTTGAAGCTGCTGTACCTCGCGCCGGAACGTCTTGCCTCGGGGGCGTCGCTGCAAATGTTGCGCCGGATTGGCGTTTCCGCGATCGCGGTGGATGAGGCGCATTGCGTCAGCCAATGGGGCCATGACTTCCGGCCTGATTATCTGCGGATCGGGGAGTTGCGCCGCACGCTGAACGTGCCGCTTGCCGCCTTCACCGCCACCGCGGATGAGGAAACCCGCACCGAGATCATCTCGCGGCTGTTTGATGGAGAGGCTCCCTCGACCTTTCTGCGCGGCTTTGACCGGCCCAATATCCATCTGGCTTTTGCGGTCAAAGACAATCCGCGCAAGCAGATTCTGGCCTTTGCCGCCGCGCGTAAAGGGCAGTCGGGCATTGTCTATTGTGGTACCCGCGCCAAAACCGAAACGCTGGCCCAAGCGCTGGGCGAGGCGGGGCATTTGGCCACCTCTTATCACGGCGGCATGGATGCCGAGGATCGCCGCACCACCGAGGCCCGTTTCCAACGCGAGGACGGGTTGATCGTGGTGGCGACGGTGGCCTTTGGGATGGGGATCGACAAGCCCGATATCCGCTGGGTCGCCCATGCCGATTTACCCAAATCCATTGAGGGTTATTATCAGGAAATCGGCCGCGCCGGTCGTGACAGCGCCCCTGCCGAGACGCTGACGCTTTACGGTCCCGATGATATCCGCCTGCGCCGCTCGCAGATTGACGAAGGGCTTGCCCCGGTTGAACGCAAGGATGCCGATCATGCCCGCCTGAATGCGCTTTTGGGCTTGGCCGAGGCGACGGGCTGTCGCCGCCAAGTGTTGCTTGGATACTTTGGCGAAACCTCAACCGCTTGTAAAAACTGTGATATTTGCGACCGGCCCGCCTTGGTGTTTGATGCGACCGAGGCTGTGCGCAAGGCGCTTTCGGCGATTCTGCGCACGGGGGAATCCTTTGGCGCGGGGCATCTGATTGATATACTGACCGGCAATTCCACCGAAAAGGTGCGACAGCGTGGCCATGACCAATTGCCAACCTTTGCCGTGGGCAAGGAGCTGTCCAAGCCTGCATGGGGTGCTGTATTCCGTCAGATGATGGGGCGTGATCTGGTGCGCCCCGATACCGAACGTTACGGCGCGCTGCGCATGACCGATGCCGCCCGCCCCATTCTGCGCGGTGAGGAAAGCATCACCCTGCGCAAGGATACGATCCAGTCGGCGACCTCGCGCCCTGTGGTCAAGACGATGGTCTCGGACGAAGATGCGCCCCTGCTTTCCGCCCTCAAGGCCAAGCGCCGCGCCTTGGCCGAGGCGGCGCGCGTGCCGGCCTATGTGATCTTTCCCGACCGGACCCTGATCGAGATGGCCGAAACCCGCCCCGAAACCCTTGACGATATGGCGCGCATCAATGGCATCGGCGCGAAGAAGCTGGAAAGCTATGGCTCATCTTTTCTGGCGGTGGTTACGGGCGCGCAGGCCGAACAGCTTCACCCGCAACGGATGCGCCTTGCGGGGCGTGACGCGGGCGAGGTTTTTGACCGGCTGGCACAGGTGCATCTGGATTTGCAGCGCGGGCCAGATGGCATCGACAAACCGCTTTCCTGTACCCAAACCACCCTGCGCCATATCGCCGAAAGACGCCCCGCCACATTGGCCGAGCTGGACCGTATCCCCGGCATGGGCGGGCCAAAGACCGAACGTTTCGGCGCTGCATTTCTAACCGTTGTTGCGGGGGACTGACCCTTTGTCCTGCCCGCCCTCAAAAGGCTTATTGTTATGCTGACTGTGATTTCCCCCGCCAAACGTCTGGATGATGGGGCCACCTTGCCCGAAGGCATGACGGCGACGACACCGCGTTTTAGTGCTGACGCAAAGGTGCTGGCAGAGGTGGCGCAGCAGCTTTCCGCCGCTGATCTGCGTAAGTTGATGCATATCTCGCAGCCCTTGGCGGATTTGAACGTCACACGCTTTGCCAATTTCGCGGATGCCGATACCAAGCCCGCCGCCCTGTTTTTTGCCGGCGATACCTATGCCGGGCTAGAGGCAAAAACCCTTGACGCCGACGCGCTGCGTTGGGCCCAAGACCATCTGTGCATCCTGTCGGGGCTTTACGGGATGTTGCGGCCGCTGGATGCCATTGCGCCCTACCGTCTGGAGATGGGGAGCAAGTTGAAAAACCCGCGCGGTGCAGACCTTTATGCCTATTGGCGCGCTGAAATTGCCCCCGCGATCAATGCGCTGGCCGCCGATGTGCAGGCCCGCGCCTTGGTCAATTGCGCCTCGATCGAATATTTCGGCGCGGTGGATGTGGATGCTCTGACCATCCCCGTTATCACGCCGACCTTTCTTGAGGAAAAGAACGGCGAGGCCAAGATCGTCAGCTTTTACGCCAAGAAGGCCCGCGGTGCGATGGCGCGTTTCATTGCCGAAAACCGTTTGATGGACCCCGAGGCGCTTTGTGATTTCAACGTGGGTGGCTATGCCTATGACAAAGCCCGCTCTGCGCCGCACGCCCCTGTGTTTATCCGCAGCGCCTAAGCGGGACGGGGCTTGCGCGCCTTATGTTTTAAGATTGAGAATGATTATCAATGTCATTGACACTTGCGAATGGTTCGCATTATCTATGCGCAGATATACAACGGAGCCTGTAAAATGACCCTCGTTCGAAATGCCGTCCTTTCCAGCCTTGTTATGCTTGGCGCGACAAGCCTGTCTGCCAATGCGCAAAGCGGGGATAAACCGTTCAAGGTGGTGACCACTTTCACCATCCTGCAAGACATTGCGCAAAACGTAGCAGGCGACGCGGCAGAGGTGGTTTCCATCACCAAGCCGGGCGCAGAAATCCACGGATATGATCCCACGCCGCAAGATATTGTCAAAGCGTCGGGCGCCGATCTGGTGCTCTATAACGGCATGAACCTAGAGGTATGGTTTGAACAATTCATCGCTAATCTTGGCGACATGCCCTCTGCCGTGCTGACGGATGGTATCACCCCGATCTCGATCTCTGAGGGCGATTATGAGGGCAAACCAAATCCGCATGGCTGGATGGGGTTGGACAATGCGATGGTCTATGTCGATAATATCCAACAGGCTTTTGCGCAGCATGATCCCGAAAACGCCGAAACCTATGCCATGAACGCTGAAAGCTACAAGCAACAGATCCGCGACACCGTTGGCCCCTTGCGCGACCGTATTCTGGCGCTGCCAGAGCAAAGCCGCTGGCTGGTCAGCTGCGAAGGGGCGTTCAGCTATCTCGCGCGTGATTTCGGTTTGCAAGAGCTTTACCTTTGGCCGATCAACGCCGACCAAACCGGCACCCCACAGCAGGTGCGCAAAGTGATCGACGGCGTGCGTGAACACAGTATTCCGGCGGTCTTTTGTGAAAGCACGGTCAATCAGGCGCCTGCACAACAAGTGGCGCGGGAAACCGGTGCGGCCTATGGCGGGATGCTTTATGTTGACAGCCTGACTGATCCTGATGGTGCAGTGCCCACCTATCTTGATCTGTTGCGCGTCGATGCCGAAACCATTGCAGATGCCCTTGCGCCGCAGGCGAAGTAGGTATTTTCTGTCACTGCACTTATCCTTGAGAAGGACTGCTTTCATGCTTGACCAACCGCCACAGCTGCAAAGCGCTGTCACCTCTGCGGAGGCGTCTGGCGGCATTGTGGTGCGCGATGTTACTGTGACCTACCGCAATGGCCATACCGCGCTTTATGATGCCAGCTTCGAAATCCCGCGCGGGACGATCACAGGGTTGGTCGGGGTGAACGGGGCGGGGAAATCCACGCTGTTCAAGGCGATCATGGGGTTTGTGCCTGCTGCGCGTGGTGAAATCCGCTTGCTCGGGAAAACGGTGAAAGAGGCGCTTGCCGCCAATCTGGTCGCCTATGTTCCGCAATCCGAGGAGGTGGATTGGGCTTTTCCGGTTCTGGTCGAGGATGTGGTGATGATGGGGCGCTATGGCCATATGGGCTTTTTGCGCCGCGCCCGTGCTGCCGACTACGCGGCGGTGGACCGTGCCCTTGAACGCGTCAGCATGGTCGATTTTCGCAAACGCCAGATCGGAGAGCTTTCTGGCGGGCAGCGCAAACGGGTGTTTCTGGCGCGCAGTCTGGCGCAGGACGGCCAGGTGATCTTGCTGGATGAACCTTTCACCGGCGTCGATGTGAAAACCGAAGAGCAGATCATCACCCTGCTGCGCGAGCTACGTGATGAGGGTCGTGTGATGCTTGTCTCGACCCATAACCTTGGTTCTGTGCCCGAGTTTTGTGACCGCACGGTCTTGGTCAAAGGCACCGTTCTGGCCTACGGCCCGACCGAAGAGACCTTTACCCGTGATAATCTTGAACATGCCTTTGGCGGTGTGTTGCGGCATTTCACCCTTGGTGCCGGCCAGTTGCACGATGATGACGACCCCCGCGAGGTGACAGTGATCACCGATGACGAGCGTCCCTTTGTGCAATACGGCGTCAAGCATCGGGGCCATGCCGCGCTGCCCAAGAAAACCGGAGGCGCCGCGTGATTGCCACTTTGTTAGAGCCATTCGGTTACAGCTATATGTTCAATGCGATGTGGGTCTCGGCGCTGGTCGGCGGGGTATGCGCGTTTTTGTCGTGCTACCTTATGCTCAAAGGTTGGTCGCTGATCGGTGACGCGCTAAGCCATTCTGTCGTGCCGGGGGTTGCTGGGGCCTATATGCTGGGCCTGCCTTTTGCGCTTGGGGCGTTTTTGTCGGGCGGTTTGGCGGCGGGGGCGATGTTGTTTTTGTCGGGGCGGTCAGGCCTGAAAATCGATGTGATCATCGGCATCATTTTTACATCGTTTTTCGGTCTTGGGCTGTTCATGCTGTCATTGTCGCCGGCCTCAATTTCAATCCAGACCATCATCATGGGCAATATTCTTGCCATCACGCCTGAGGATACGCTGCAACTGGCCATCATCGGCTTTGTCAGCCTTGCGGTGCTTTTGGCCAAGTGGAAAGATCTGATGGTGGTGTTTTTTGACGAAAACCACGCCCGCACAATCGGTTTGCGGCCAGATGTTCTGAAGGCGGTGTTTTTCTTGCTGCTTTCCGCCTCTATTGTGGCGGCAATGGTGACGGTGGGGGCATTTTTGGTGATTGCCCTTGTGGTGACACCGGGTGCGACGGCCTATTTGCTGTGTGACCGTTTCCCGCGTCTGATTGTTTTGTCGGTGATTATTGGCTCGGTCACCAGCTTTCTGGGCGCCTATGCCAGCTACTTTTTGGATGGGGCGACGGGGGGCGTGATTGTGACGCTGCAAACGATGATCTTCTTGCTGGCCTTTGTGTTCGCGCCCAAACACGGGATGCGGGCGGCGCGGGCCAAGGCGCGTGCGGCGCTGCGCAATGGACCGACGGTGGGGGCGCAGCCATGATCGACACGTTGCTTTTACCGTTCCAGTTTCCCTTTATGCAGAATGCGTTCTGGATTGCGCTTTTGGTCGCCCCGCCGACGGCTTTGCTTTCGTGTTTTTTGGTATTGAAGGGCTGGGCGTTGATGGGGGATGCCGTCAGCCATGCCACCTTGCCGGGGATCGTGTTGGCGTGGATGCTGGGGCTGCCACTGATCGTAGGCGCGTTTTCGGCGGGGATGCTGTGTGCGCTTGCCACCGGCTACTTGGCGGATAACGGGCGGGTGAAACAAGATACGGTTATGGGGGTGGTTTTTTCGGGCATGTTCGGGGTCGGGATCATCCTTTACACCTCGATCAGTACGAATGAGCATCTGGACCACATCCTCTTTGGCAACATGCTGGGCGTGGGGTCCAAGGACCTTTGGACATCGGGGGTGATCGGTGTGCTGGTAGCGGGACTGTTGGTGTTGAAGTGGAAAGACCTGCTGCTGCATGCGTTTGATCCGGCGCAGGCGCGGGCCTCGGGGCTGCGGACCAATGTGCTGCACTATGGGTTGCTTAGTTTGCTGTCGCTGACCATCGTCTCAACCCTGTCGTCGGTCGGGTTGATTTTGGCCGTGGCCTTGTTGGTAACACCCGGTGCCATCGCCTTTCTGCTGGTGCGCAGTTTCGGGCAGATGATGATCGTCTCTGTGGTGGCCTGTCTGGGGTCGATGCTGGCGGGATGCTATGCCAGTTTTTACGTCGATAGCGCGCCTGCGGCGACGATTGTGTTGATCTTGACGGGGGTGTTCATCATGGCCTTTGTGCGCAGGCTTTATGTCACGCGCCAAACCTCACAGCGGATGGCCCCGCCCGTATAAGGGGCGGGGGTTGCCGGATCATTCGGGCGTTTTGCGGATGAGCGATTGCGCGGTATAGACCAGAATGGCCGCGCCAACCGCCCCCATCGCCGCGACGCCAAGCAGCACGATCACATCAACCGGCCCGCCGACATCGCGAAAATGCGAGTGGGTCATGGTTTGCACAAACAGCACGGCGGCAATCGCGCCAAAGGGCATTGAGATTTGAGCCAGAAGAAATTTCTTCATCGACATTTCACGGTCCCGGATCAGCACATAAAGATAGGCCACCGTCACCACGACGGCCGCGGCGACCATCCCCCAAAACAGGGTGCGGCCAAAGATTTCCTCGAACACCGCGATCATCGTTTCAAATGTAAGTTGTTCCATGGTTTTCCCCTTATGCCTTGCCGCGTAACATGGCGTTATAGGTGGCTTTCAGGGCCACTTCCTTCATCAACCAACTGATCCACAACTCCTCCAGCGGGGCGATGATGCCCGGGAAGGAAGGGACGAGGTTGTTGTTATAATCAAACTCCACCAACATCGCGCGCCCTACGCGGGTGATCATCGGACAAGAGGTATAACCGCCATAGCTGGCCGTGCCCTCATTGCCCTGAATGGCCGCGATCAGATGGTCCTCGACCACCGGCACCTGAAATTTGACCGAAGCCGCGGTTTTGCCCTTTGGCACGCCCGCAACATCGCCAAGCGCAAAAATCTCGGGGAAACGCAGGTGGCGCAGGTTGTGCATGTCCACCTCGGCCCAGCCCTGATCGACCCATTTATCGGCCCAGCTTAGGCCCGATTGACGGACAAAATCGGGGGCGCGCTGTGGCGGAATGACGTGCAGGTAATCATAGGGCATCTCGGTGTCGCCCTCTGGCGTGGCAAAGGTCGCCAACTTCTTGCCCGGCTCAACGGCCTTGAGGACATGGCTGTAATGGGGCGTGATACCGCGGTCCAGAAACAGCATCCGCACCTTTTCCGAGACAATTGGCACCCCGAAAAGCGTGTGGTCATGGGCGGCGTAATGCATGTCATGCTTGCCCTTGCCCGCCGTGCGCTTGGCGATGTCGTCAATCAAGAACGCATGTTTCAACGGCGCGCCTGCGCATTTCATTTCCGTGGCCGGGCGGGTGAAGATGCCAATGCCGCCCTCTTCGGTGAACTTTTGCGCGGCAGTCCATGTGCGCGCGGCCTCATCCGGCCCCGCATAAAGCGCGCCGATGCCGCCCGTGCCGACCAGATCAAGCGAGAAGCCCTCGATCGCATCATGGTCCAGCACAAGGCCGGGGGCCAGGATCAAGAAGTCATAGGGCAAGGTTTGCCCGCTGGCAGTGCTGACGGTTTTGGCGATGGGATCAACGGCCGCGACCGCCTCGGGGATATGGGTGATGCCCTTGGGCAACCAGTCGGTGGTCTTGGATTGCGTATAGGCGGCTGGTTTCAGCCCCGCCGCAACCAGTGTCAGGCCGGGTTGGTACAAATGGTCGACGCGCGGATCAAGTATGGTGATCGCGGCCCCCTCGAGCCGGTCCACCAGCCGGTTGACAAGTGCCGTACCCGCAGCCCCCGCGCCGATCATGACAATCCGCGCCTTGGTTTTGAAACGTGCCGCCTTGGCTGGTGTGGTGGCTGTAATCGCCAGACCGCCTGCGACCAGCCCTAAAAAAGCGCGACGGGAGGCTGTTAGATCTTTAATCTGGGTCATGCTCGACTCCCTTGAAGAAATGCTTGCACGCCGGCGGATGGCAGGCGACGAAATATATATTCGTGAAATAGAATTTATTATACAAAGCGGTTCTGGGCATTGATCTGCGTCAAGACAGCGCAGAATTGCGCCCCTACCCAGATATGGCCGGAGGGATCAGCGATGTGGTCGGGTTAAAACGAACAGCGCCGCGCCGCCCATAAACATCAGCTGCAATCCCAAGGCAAAGGCCGGCGCGCCCGCCAGAAGGGCGCCGACGAAGGCGGTTGTCATCATGCCAACGGCCATTGCTTTATGTCTCGGGGCAATGGCGCCATTGGATTGCCAGCTTGAGATTGCGGGGCCGAAAGTCGGGCTTGCGATCAGCTTTGCATGCAGGCTTGGTGCGCTTTTGGCAAAGGAGAACGCCGCCAGAATTATAAAAGGCGTGGTGGGAAGCAGCGGCAGAACCACGCCGATGGCCCCCAAAAACAACGAGACACCCCCAAGCATCCGCCAACCCCAAAGCGACATGAAGGCACGCGCACCTTTGCGGGAGGAGGTGTGGGTCATCGGCTATCCTTTGAGCTGGTCTTGGCCGTTCTATCGCAGCCGCTGGGGTGGGGCAATCGATGCACCCTGCTTTGCATGGGCTGAACACGAAACTATGAACGTAAAAAATGGCTTTTGCGTCATGGCTGTGGCTGGCAATGCCTGTGACGCTATGTCATAGCAAGCACATAGAATATTGACCCAAGGAAGTCAGATGATCAAACGTCTCATTATTGCAGTTGTTTTGCTAACCTTGATTGTTGGCGGGATCGTTGGGTTCAATCTGTTCCGCGACAAGATGATCGCCCAGTATTTCGCCACGATGACGCCGCCTGCGGTTTCTGTATCGACCGTCAAGGCAGAGCCGATCGTCTGGCAGTCGGGGATTGATGCCGTGGGAACTGCACTCGCATCGCAAGGCGTTGATCTGGCGGTTGAGGCCTCCGGTCTGGTGCGCAGCATTCACTTCAAGGCCAACGACAAGGTTGCAGCAGACCAGGCGCTGCTTCAACTTGATGAGCGGATTGAGCGTGCGGATTTAGGCGCGGCAGAAGCGTCGCTTGACCTTGCCGTCACGCAGTTGAACCGCAATAAAACCTTGCAGGAACGCGGCATCAGCACCACCAATACCGTCGATACTGCCGAGGTTCAGGAAAAAAGCGCGCGCGCACAGGTTGCGAAGCTTACGGCCATTCTGGACCAAAAGGAAATGGTTGCCCCCTTCAGCGGTGTGATAGGTATTCCACGGGTCGAGGAAGGCGAATATGTCACCCCCGGCATGATCTATGCCACTTTGCAAAACCTTGACCGGATGCAGGCCGAGTTTACCGTCCCCGAACAACAGATCGCCGCAGTGGCGATTGGTATGGAAGTGACGGCGCAGACCGAGGCCGGCGATATGCAATTCACCGGCAAGATTATCGCGATTGAGCCGCGCGTCGATCCGGTCTCGCGGTTGGTGACCCTGCGCGCCCTGATTTCCGATACGGATGGCAAGCTTTTCCCGGGTCAGTTCTTGCGCATGCGTGTCACACTGCCGTCCGAGGAGGGCGTGCTGGCGCTGCCGCAAACTGCTGTGACCTCTAACCTTTATGGCGATTCCGTTTTTGTGGTGCGCGAAGGCGAGACGCTGACGGTGGCGCAGGTTTTCGTCAAGGTCGGTCGCCGCTCTGGCGGGATGGTCGAGATTACGGATGGTATCGCGGCAGGGGATGAGGTCGTCAACGCCGGTCAGAACCGTCTGACGGGCGGTGCAACTGTTGCAGTCGATAACGATGTGTCACCTGCGGCGGCAGTGGAATAAGGGCGAAACCATGCATTTCTCTGAAATCTTCATCCGCCGACCGGTTCTTTCTTCGGTGCTTGCGGCCTTTATTATCCTTTTGGGTCTGCAGTCTGTTTTCAACCTGCCTGTCCGCCAATATCCCGAGGTAGAAGAAACCGTGGTGACGATTACCACGGTCTATCCCGGTGCCGCGCCGGACCTTATTCAGGGCTTTGTGACCGCCCCGATTGCCGCCGCTGTCGCGACGACCGAAAATATTGACTATGTCAGCAGCCAGTCGCGGCCCTCGGCGTCCGTGGTGTCGGTGAAAATGCAATTGGGTGCCAATTCCGAAGCGGCGCTGACCGAGGTTCTGTCCAAGGTCCAGCAGGTGCGCGGCAAGCTGCCCGGCGATGCCGAAGATCCGATTATCACCAAAGGCACGGGCCAAACCTTCGCGCTGATGTATCTGGCGGCGCAAAACCCGAATATGACGCCAGAGCAGCTGACCGAATATCTTGAACGCGTGGTCCGTCCGCGTGTCTCCACCATCGATGGTGTGGCCGAGATGCAGATCATCGGGGCGGCCAACTATGCGATGCGGGTGTGGATTGATCCGCTGCGTTTGGCTGCGCGTAAAGTGACAGCCGGTGAGGTGCTTGCCGCGATCCGGGCCTCTAACTTCCTGTCTGCTCCGGGCAGCACCGAAAACGAATATGTCACCTATTCGATCAGCCTCGAGTCCACGCTGCAAACCGCCGAGGCCTTTGGTGCCTTGCCCCTGATCACGACGGATACCGGCGTTGTGCGCCTGCGCGATGTCGCCACGGTAGAGCTTGCCTCAAAGGACCAAGAGGAAATCGTGACCTTCGACGGTGAGGGCGGTACCTTTATCGGCATTACCGCCACGCCTGCGGCCAACCCGTTGACCACTGCCGAAGCGGTGCTGACGGCACTGCCCAGCCTGAACGACAGTTTGCCCGAGGGCATGACCCTTAAACTGGTCTACGATTCGACGGAAACCATCAGCAGCTCCATCTATGAGGTGTTCAAAACCATCGCTGAGGCGGTGGCGATTGTGATCGTGGTGATCATCCTGTTCCTCGGCTCTTTCCGGTCGGTCTTGATGCCGGTTGTCACGATTCCACTGTCGTTGATCGGTGTTTGTACCATCCTTCTGGCGCTGGGATATTCGATTAACCTGCTGACATTGCTGGCGATGGTCCTTGCCATCGGCTTGGTGGTTGATGATGCGATTGTGGTGGTGGAAAACATCCACCGGCATATCGAAGAGGGCATGGCCCCCGCGCCGGCCGCGATCAAGGGTATGAAGGAAATCGCAGGGCCGGTTATCGCCATGACCCTGACCTTGGCCGCCGTTCTGGCACCACTGGCCTTTACCGGCGGTTTGACCGGCAGCCTCTTTACCGAATTTGCTATGACTTTGGCCGGTGCGGTTGTTATTTCCGGGGTCGTCGCGCTGACGATCACACCGGCCATGGCCGCTCGTTTGCTGAGCCATGGCAACGCAAGCCGGTTCCAAAAGATCGTGGACCGGACCTCTGATCGTGTATCAAACTGGTATGAGCGTCGGGTTTCCTCATCGCTGGATTACCGCCCTGTTACCCTGCTGATGGTTGTGGCCTTGCTTGGCGTCACGGGGTTCATGTTTATGAACACCACCAGTGAGCTTGCCCCCGAAGAGGATCAAGGCGCTTTGTTCGCCTTCCTGAACGGGCCGCGCTATGCCACGACCGATTACACCTCACTTTATATCGAGGAGGTGACCAAATCCACCGCCGAGGTCGAAGAGGTTGATGTCGGCTTTTCCATCGCGGGCTTTGGGGGTTCGAAAAATACCGGCATCTATATCTGGTCGTTGAAAGACTGGGCAGATCGTAGTCGCAGCCAGCAAGAGGTTCAGGTCGATATTCAGGCCAGCCTTGCAAAAAATACTGGCGTGCAGGGGTTCGTCTTTGCGCCACCGACCTTGCCGGGTGCCGGGGGTGGCTTGCCGGTGTCCTTGGTGATCCAGTCGATCTATGCGCCCGAACGCGTGGTCGAAGTGGCCGAAGAAATTCGCCAAAAAGCCATGGCTTCGGGGCGGTTCATCGTTGTGCAAAACTCGCTCAGCTTTGATGCGCCGCAGGTGACGGTGACGATTGACCGCGAACGGGCTGCCAGCCTTAACGTGCCGATTTCCGACATCGGGACAACTTTGGCGCTGTTGGTGGGTGGCAATGCGGTTGCGCAGTTCGATCTGGAAAGCAACAGCTACGACATCATCACGCAGGTGCCGCAAGAATGGCGCAACAACCCCGAGCGTCTGGGCCAGTTCTTTGTGCGCGCTTCGGGCGGGGCATTGGTGCCGTTGTCTTCGGTCGTGTCGGTGAACACCGGGGCGAGTGCGGCCTCGATCGAGCAGTTCAACCAGTTGAATGCCGCCACGCTAACTGCGCTGCCCTCGATCGGGACGTCGACGGGGGATGGTCTGGCCCAGCTGGAACAGATCGCCCGCGAGGTTCTACCCGACGGGTTTTTCATCGAATACTCCGGCCAATCGCGGTTGGAGGTGGAGCAGGGCAATGCCATTATTTTTGCCTTTGCCGCCGCTTTGGTGGTGATTTACCTGGTGCTTGCCGCGCAGTTTGAAAGCTTCCGTGACCCCTTCATCATCTTGATGTCGGTGCCGCTGTCGATCTTTGGCGCGATCTTGCCGCTGAACCTTGGGCTGGGGACGTTGAACATCTATTCGCAGGTCGGGCTTATCACGTTGATTGGTCTGATCACCAAGCACGGGATTTTGATGGTCGAATTTGCCAACCAGCAACGTGAGGAACATAACCTTTCGCGGCGTGAGGCGATTGTGGCCGCTGCGAAAACCCGTTTGCGCCCGATCTTGATGACCACCGCCGCGATGGCGCTGGCCGTGGTTCCGTTGATCCTGGCCGAAGGGGCAGGGGCTGCGGCGCGTCAGGCGATGGGCTTGGTAATCTTTACCGGTCTGCTGATCGGCACGATATTTACGCTCTTCGTGGTGCCGATGTTTTACACCTATATCTCACGCTCTGACGCGCAGTTTCTTACCGCGCAAAGCGATAAGAAAAAGATGTTTGAGGCAGAAGCAGGCAAGGCCTGACCTTGAGGGCGCGCAGCGGTTAGCGCGCGCCCCAAGTATCCGTTAGGCGGTAGCCCTCGGGCCACGGATCGGAGGGATCCAGCATGTGCTGGTGGGTTCCGGTGATCCAGCCACGGCCCGAAATCTCGGGGATGACAGCGGGTCTATTGCCCACTGTGGTTTCGCCCACGATCCGGCCGACAAAGGTCGATCCGATGACCGAGACGATGGTCAAATGATCGTCCAGCCCCATCTCTCCCTTGGCATGCAAAACCGCCATCCGCGCCGAAAGCGCCGTGCCGGTAGGCGAACGGTCAACCTTGCCCGGCTGGATCGCCACCGCTGAGCCTGCGCGCAGCGCGTTACCTTCACGGGTGACGGGGCCTGCGAAAAGGCAAAAGGAGAAATGTGTCCAATCAGGGTTATCGGGGTGATGAAATTTCAGCTGCGCATTGGCGGCATTGGTGATCTTCACGCCCATTTTGGCGATGAAATGCGCCTCGTCGGCGACCAGATCAAGGCCAAGTGCTGCGGCATCGACGATGATGAAACTATCGCCTCCATAGGCGGTGTCAACGGTCAGGGTGCCGATGCCCTCTACCTCCAACGTCAGGCCCAAATCGGCGGCAAAGCTGGGCAGGTTTTGCACGAAAATACGCTCTGCCTTGCCGTCTTTACATTCTGCGCGCACATGGACCAAGCCTCCGGGCGCCTCAAGCACCATGCGGGTTTCAGGTTCTTGCATCGGGACCAACCCGCCGTCCAGCAGCACCGTCGACACACAGATAGAGTTGGAGCCCGACATCGGCGGCGTATCTTCTGGCTCCATAATAATGAACGCCGCATCGGCGCGGGGGTCCTTGGGCGGCACCAGCAGGTTTACATGGCGGAACACCCCGCCGCGGGGTTCATTAAGCACGAAGTTGCGCAGGGTCTGATCCTTGGCGATCCAGCGTGATTGTTCCCAGATCGTATCGCCGGGGGGCGGCAGGACGCCGCCGACGATGACATCGCCAACTTCGCCTTCGGCATGGGCGGAAATGACGTGAATGGTTTTGCTGCTGCGCATGTTATGCCTCTTTTAGCCAAGCGGGGGGATGTGCCGGTGCGTGTCCGGTTTGTGCGGCGGTGGCGCAATCGGCCAATGAACCAAAGCGCACGGCGCGGCCTGAAAGCCCGGGCCCGTAATGGGCGTATTTGCCGGAGTTCGTCATCAGCGTTGTGGCCGCCGGTGGGAACACAGGTTCGGTTATGGAACACCAGCAGATATCGGCAACCAGCTGTACATCTGCTGCCTGCAGGGTATCTAATGTGCCGTCGGCTTTGATGGCCGCCAGCACCTCACGGCCCAAGGTGACAATCACGGCCGTGTCGGGATGGCGGGGTTTTCCCTTTAGCAATGCGGCCAGCTTGCGAGCCTCAACCAGCGAGAAATGCGGGCTGCCAAAGGCAATGAGGTCCATATGTTTGGGCGAGGGATCGGGGTTTAATTGCCCCCAGATCCGCGCCAGATCTTTGATATCAGCAGTTTCAGGCACGGCATCGGGCGCGATCAGATGCGCCTCGGGCGTGTGGCCCGCAACATGCAGCATCGGCGCGGCAGATGTCGTGCCAAAGGCCGCGCACATCGCCTTGAGGTCATCGGGCGAGGGCGATAGATGTTCCAGCCCTGCAAGCAGGGGAATGCGGTCGGGCGCGCGTTGCCCCGCCAGATAGCCCAGCATCGGCCAAAGCGCATCATCGGCCCCAGCAGGTGCTGTGACATGGATCACCAGCCTCGCCTGCCGGTTTTCCGGCAGGTAAACACCGGACAAAGGCGCGCGGCCCGTCATCGCGATGAACAGATCAAGATAGTCGGGGTGTTTGACCGTACGCGCCCCCAACACGCTATTGGCATAGACCACGGCATTGGATTCCGACCAGCCGATGGCCTCACCCTCTTTCGGGGCGGTATCCAGCAGGTAGGGCGCGCAGGTAAAGGTCGGGCGCGCACCCATGGCAACATAGGCATCGGCCAGACGGGCGGCGCGCAACCCGAAATCGGGGGCAACACCTTGGGCGCGCCAGTTGCCGTGATCCACCGAAATCGCGTTGATTGAGGTGGGGATGCATGTTTTCGCGCCCATCTCTGCCATAGCCTCAGCAAAGCGCAGGTTGGCGGCATTGGCCAGAATGCAGCCGTCGATATGACCTTGGGTGACATCGATCAGTGTCTGCGCGCCCTGCAAGGTGGCCATGGCGCAGATCACCTCCATCGCGATGCGGCGGGCGGGGCCGTCATCGCCGTTCAGCATCGCGTGATCCTGCGGCGTCAGATCAAGCGCGGTGACGGGCAGCGGCGCCAAGGGCAGGGTCACGCCATCGGCGATCAGCGCATCCTCGGTCAGCTCGGCATTTTGGGCGGCGGCAACCGTGTCATAGGCCGCAGGCCCCAGTCGGATAACCGGCACGGGTCGGTCGAACATCTTGCCCGCGATCATCGCGCCAAGGGTGACGACGTCTTCGGCCTCACGAAAGACAAAGGCGGCGGGTGCGATCCCGTTCAGCGCAAGATCAAGCATAACGCCGCTGCCGCTGCACGATCCGCGCGTGGTCGGCATCACCAGAATTTTGCCCGTCAGGCATTGCCCGTGCAGCGGATGGTGTGCATCGATCACCATGCCCGTCAGCGGATCAACCCCGCCCCAAAAGCTGATCCCCTCGGCAGAGGCCAGAACTTTGCCGCTGGCGCGGCCCGCGATGATGGCTTGCCCGCTCATTTGACGACGAACCCATGTGCAAAGGGGTCGCGATCATCGATGAAGATGGTGTTGAAGCCCGTCACCCGCGCCCAACCGGCGATAGAGGGGATGATGGCGGGTTTGCCTGCCACGGTGGTTGCCGCCTCGACGCGGCCCTTGAACAGCGATCCGATGATGGATTCATGCACATAGTCATCGCCTACGGCCAGCTTGCCCTTGGCCACCAGCTGCGCCATGCGCGACGAGGTGCCGGTGCCGCAGGGGGAACGGTCAATCGCCTTATCGCCATAAAGCACCGCATTGCGCCCATGGGCCGCGGGGTCCCGCGCGGCACCCGTCCATAGAATATGTGACAAACCGCAGATCGCGGGATGCTCGGGGTGGATGAATTCATATTTGGCGTTCAGCGCATCGCGCAGCTTGCGGCCCAGATGCACCAGTTCCCCCGCCGAATAATCTGCCATATCGGCAAAGTTTTTCTGCGGGTCCACGATGGCATAGAAGTTACCGCCGTAAGAGACATCAACGACCACCTCGCCCATGCCCTCAACCTCGGCGGTCAGCCCTTCGGAGTGCAGGAAGCCGGGCACGTTGGTCAGGCGCACTTCCTCGACAAAGCGGCCCTCTTGCCTGTAGGTCACATCCACGCGGCCCGCGGGCGTATCAAGGCGCAACACGCCGGGGGTTGCGGGGCGGATCAGCCCGTTTTCCAGCGCGATCGTCACCGTGCCGATGGTGCCATGGCCGCACATCGGCAAACAGCCCGAGGTCTCGATGAACAGCACCGCAACATCGCAATCGCTGCGTGTGGGCGGGAACAGGATCGCGCCGGACATTTGGTCATGGCCGCGCGGCTCAAACATCAATCCGGTGCGGATCCAGTCAAATTCCGCCAGAAAATGAGCGCGCTTTTCCAGCATCGTATCGCCAACCAGCATCGGTGCACCGCCGGTGACAAGGCGCACCGGGTTGCCGCAGGTATGACCATCAATGCAGGGGAAGGTATAGGTCGTCATGGTGTTGGCTTTCAGAAACGCGCGGGCGCGAAGGGGGTGAGGTCGATGTCGGGGGTCTTGCCCGTCAAAAGATCGGCGATGATCTGGGCGGTGCCTGCGGATTGGGTCAGGCCAAGATGGCCGTGCCCGAAAGCGCAGATCGTGTTGGGCTGACCGGGCAGGGGGCCAAGCGCGGGCAGGCTGTCGGGTAGCGAGGGGCGAAACCCCATCCATTGCACACCACCCGAGGTATCGAGGGAGGGCATGAAACGTTTGGCCTTGGTCAGCATCGCATCGGCGCGGGCATAATTGGGTGGTAGTTTCAGCCCGCCCAGCTCTACCGCGCCACCGACGCGGATACCCGATGACAGCTTGGAGATCACAAACCCATGCCCGCCAAATGTCACCTGACAGCGCAGATCGGCAGCACCCAAAGGCAGGGTGGTATTATAGCCGCGCTCGGTTTCCAGCGGGATCTTGACGCCAGCGGTGCGCGCCAGATGGTGTGAAAACGCCCCCGCCGCCAAAACCACGCGGCCCCTCATCGCGCCAAGGGCGGTGTCTACGCCGTCGGCCAAAAGATGCGTGGCTTCGGTGATCACCACCTCGCCGCCATTGGCGCAAAACTGCGCGGCAAGTGCCTCGGTGTAATCTTTTGGATCGGCGATGGAATACCATTCCGGCGTGAAAGTGGCATGGGTAAAACGCGCATCCAGCCCCGGTTGACGGTCGGCAATCGCGTCACCTGTCAGATGCTCGAACGGGATGCCTGCCTTGGCGCGCAGCGTCCAACTTGGCAGGCTCGCGTCAAATTCCGCCTGCCCCTCATAGACCTGCAACTGCCCGTCATGCCGCAGCATCGACGACAGGCCATGTGCTGCCAAAAACGGCTGTAAAGCCGCCTTGGACAAGGCCATCAACCCCGTTTGCGCAATGGTTGAGGCCCGCACCTGCGCAGGCCAGCTTGCCCGCCAGAACCGCAGCATCCACGGCGCGATATTCAAGGCATAGCGCGGCGGCACCGAAAGCGGGCCCAGCGGGTCAAGCAACCATTTCGGCGCTTGCCGGATGACGCGGGGCGAGGCGAGCGGCAAGATATCGGTAAAGGCAAAAGCCCCCGCATTACCAGCGGAGGCCCCGGCACAGATCCCCTTGCGATCAATCACGCGCACCGACAACCCGCGTGCCTGTGCGGCAAGCGCAACCGACAAGCCAACCACGCCTGCGCCGACAACGACGACCTCTACCGATTTCATGGTGTTTCGCCTTTACTACCGTATGTTTGACAGAAATTTCTGCGTCTCGGGATGTTGGGGCGCGTTGAAAAACTCGTTTGATGGCGCAATCTCGGCCATGATCCCCTTGTGGAAAAACGCCACCCTGTCCGAGACGTCGCGCGCAAAGGTCATCTCATGGGTCACGCAGATCATGGTCATGCCGTCATCGGCAAGCAGCTTCAACGTATCCAGAACCTCACCCACCAATTGCGGATCAAGCGCGGAGGTTACCTCGTCAAACAGCACGTATTCGGGGGACATCGCCAGCGCGCGGGCAATCGCCATCCGCTGCTGTTGCCCGCCCGAAAGCCTGCCGGGATAGACCGAAAGCTTGTCGGCCAAACCGACATGGGCCAACTGCTTTTCCGCGACGGCCTCGGCCTCGGCCTTGGACATGCCAAGCACTTTGCGCGGGGCGAGGGTGACGTTCTCCAGCACGGTCAAATGCGGGAAGGCGTTGAACTGCTGGAACACAATGCCGATCTTGCGGCGCAGCCTGTTGAGGTCGGTGGTCTTGGCGTGAACCTCTACCCCGTCGACAAGGATGGAACCGGAGTTGATCGGCTCCAACCCGTTGATGCAGGTCAGCAGCGTCGATTTACCCGAGCCGGACCCGCCGATGACCGAAACCACTTCGCCCTTTTTTACGGTCAGGTTGATGCCTTTCAGCACTTCCAGCGTGCCAAAGGATTTGTAGACGTCTTTAATCTCAATCATTCTCGCGCCACCTTTTTTCGAGTTGGCTGCCAAAGCGGGCAATGGGGAAGCTTAGCAGGAAGTAAATCAGACCTACGACAAGCAGGATGAACATCGGCTCTTGCAGGCGGGTCACAAGGATCTGGCCCGAGCGGAGCAGTTCGATCAGCCCCAGCCACAGCACCAGCGCGCTGTCTTTCAGCACGCCCAATGTCAGGCCGATCCAGCTTGGCAAGGCCACACGAAGGGCCATCGGGAACACGACATAAGTCATATCCTGCCCCCAGCTTAGGCCCAATGATCGTGCCGCGCGGCGTGTCACCATCGGCACCGCATCAATCGCGCCGCGCACAATCTCGGTGCAATAGGCCGAGGTATAAAGCGCCAGAATAATGCAGGACGTGGCGAAAGGCGGCAGGTTCAGCCCCGCAATCGCCTGAAATGCATTGGCCAGCACAAGTTGGATCAGCAGCGGGACCGAGCGGAAGATATCCAGCACAAACGTCAGCGGCAGCGCCGCCCAAGGGCTGATTTGTGCACGGATAACGCCGAACAGCAGGCCCATCAATGTACCGCCCGTCACCGCGAAAAAGGTGACGGCAATCGTCATCCCCGCGCCTTTGGCCAGGAACATAAGGTCGCTTAGCGTCAATGAGGTTTCAAACATGGCGCTCTCCCTTCAATACCGGAACATGCGCCGCGCAAGCAGCCTTGCACCCAGCGTAACCGCCTTGGCGATCAGGTAATAGATCACCGCCGCGAGGGCAAAAATTTCAAATGTGCGGAAGCTGCGGACGTTGATATCTTGCGTCACACCAGCAAGGTCGGTGTTCATCCCCACGGTCACGCCCAGCGAGGTCATCAGAATGGCCCAGACCATCTGGTTCGTCGTGGGCAGGAAGGCGATGCGAAACATCTGCGGCATGATCACCAGCCGAAAGGCCTGCACCTGCGGCATCCCTAGGGATCGTGCCGCGCGCAACTGCGTTCCAGGAATGGCGCGCAAAGCCCCGCGGAAGGTCTCCGCCAGATAGCCCGCGTTGTTGAATGTAATCCCGGCCAACAAGGCGATATAGGGGCTTAGGTGAATACCAAAAGACCCAAGCCCGAAATGCGCCATATAGATCTGGAACAGGGCGGGCGTGTTGCGCGCCACCTCGACCCAGACTGTCGCAGGCGCATAGATCCACCGGGATTTGGAGTTGCGGGCAACCGCAAGGATCACGGCAAAGACCACACCCATTGCCATAGACAAGAGTGCGATTTCCAAAGTGACCAGTGCGCCGTCCAGCAAAAGCGGTATCTTTTGCCAAGCTTGACGCCATTGGAAGGTGTAAGTGAACATCTCGGCCCTTTATGTGTTTGGGTCCGTAGGGGACAGGGGGGGCGCACCCCCCTGTCTGTTATCGTTTGTCGTTTAACGGTAAACTTTGCTGACCGTCAGATCCGGTGCATCACCGCCAACCCATTTGTCGAACAGCTCTTGATAGCGGCCGGTGCGAACCTGCTGGTTGATGAACAGATCGAGATAGTTCAGCAGGCCGTATTCCTGACGCAGCGCGATCAAGGCAACATAATCCGGCAGATAAGGCGCGTCGCCCTTGATGACCAAGCCATCATATTTGCCCGATTGTACAATCGAAGAGGCCACGGTGGAGGTCACAACAGTGCCGTCGATCTGACCCTGCGACAACGCAAGGAACACATCGGCCTGCGACTGGTATGGACGGTAATCGCCGTCGCCCCATTCCTTGATGTTATCTTCCAACTGAATACCTTCGTAGGTGCCGCCAACGGAACCAACAGTCTTGCCCTTCAGGTCATCAAAGCCTTCAACGCCAGCATCTTCACGTGTCAGCACCACGTTGGTAAATGCGAAATAGGGTACAGAGAACCCGGCAGTCTTTGCCCGCTCCAGCGTGTCCGAGGTGGAGGCTACGCCCACATCAACCCGGCCCGATACCAGCGCCGGAATACGGTCGGGGAAGGGCGTTTCGACGATTTTGGCCTCTACCCCAAGGGCTTTGGCAAGGTCGTTACAGTAATCAACGTCAAAGCCGATAGCGTTGTTATCAGCATCGCGCGATCCCATCGGCGGGAAGTCCAGCACAACTGCGCAGCGCAGCGTGCCCGAGGCCATGATGTCATCCAGTTTGTCGGCGCTTGCGGTTCCGGCAAGGCAGGTTGCCGCGAGCAGTCCGCCCAAGAGTGCAGTTTTTTTCATTGTTATCTCCCTTTGGTATGGTCGTTTTTTGATTCGTCCTTGCACTGACTATGTTGACGGTCCGACCTTCGTGCAAGGAGAAATAATCGGAATATACAAAAAGTATTTTTGTCGATGTATTGCGAATATAAACGCCCGCCGAAGCGGGCGCATCGTAAGGACAGGTTACTGCCTTAGGGCCAGATGTCAAACCTCGGGCAGCAATTCCTTTGGCAGGTTCTGGTAGGCGACAGGGCGCAGGAAGCGGCGGATCGACAAAGTGCCAACGCTGGTTGCCCCGAAATTGGTGCTGGCAGGATATGGCCCGCCATGAACTTGCGAATCGACCACCTCAACACCAGTGGGGAAGCCGTTGACCAATACGCGACCTGCTTTGCGCTCCAAAACGGGGCGCAGGCTGCGGGCAGCATCCATATCGCCCGGCTCCATATGCAGGGTGGCGGTCAGCTGCCCGGCAAAGCCTTTGGCAAGCGAAACCATCTCATCGACAGAGCCGACACGGATCACCAGACCAAGCGGGCCAAAGACCTCTTCGGCAAGCTCGTGATTGGCAGTAAAGGCCGCGCCAGTGGTTTCAAACAGGTTTGGCCGTGCTTCGCGCCCTTCGGACTTAGAGGCGATCACGGTGGTGACGCCCTTTGCCTCGGCAAAGCGAGCTTCGCCCTGATGATAGGCCGATGCGATGCCGGGGGTCAGCATGACCTGCGGTGCAGAGGCCTCAAGCGCTGCTTTGGCGCTGGCGACAAAGCGGTCTGCGTCCGGCCCGTCAATCACAACTGCGATGCCGGGGTTGGTGCAAAACTGCCCTGCGCCCATGGTCAACGATCCGGCCCAGCCGGTGCCAAGCGCCTCGGCCCGCGCAGTCATTGCCTCGGGCAGCAGGAACATCGGGTTGACGGAACCCAGCTCGCCAAAGAAGGGAATCGGCTCTGGCCGAGCGGCGCACAGATCGAACAGGGCGCGCCCGCCACCCAAGCTGCCGGTAAAGCCGACGGCCTTGATCAACGGATGCTGAACAAGGCTGGTGCCGACGTCACGCTTGCCACCTTGGATCAATGAGAAGACGCCTTTGGGCATGCCGGTTTTCTCAATCGCGGCCTTGATCGCCTCGGCCACGATTTCGGCGGTGCCGGGGTGGGCGGAATGGCCTTTGACAACCACAGGGCAACCGGCAGCCAAAGCGGCAGCGGTATCACCGCCCGCAGTGGAAAACGCCAGCGGGAAGTTTGACGCGCCAAACACGGCAATCGGCCCGATGGGTTGCTGCATCATCACCATCTCGGGGCGGGGGGCAGGCGTGCGGTCGGGCTGGGCGGCATCATGACGGCGGTCAAGGTAATCGCCCTTGAGGATGTGATCCGCAAACAGGCGCAGCTGGCCCACGGTGCGGCCACGCTCACCCTGAAGGCGCGCTGCGGGAAGGCCTGTTTCGGCGCTGCCCACTTCGGTGATCGCCTCGCCGCGGGCGTCGATCTCATCCGCGATGGCGTTAAGAAAGGCGGCGCGGTCCTTGCGGCTGGAATAGCCATAGGTCCAGAACGCATCCTCGGCGGCCTCGGCGGCGCGGTTCACCAGTGCGACCGTGCCAACAGAATAGCTGTGCGCGGGCCCGGTGGCGGGCTCTGATTGGAATGTCTGATCTCCGGCGACCCATTCGCCTGCGATCAAATGTTTGCCATGCGGGGTAAATGTCATGTTGTGGCCCTTCTTGGTTTCTGCGGCCCTATTGCGGGCTAAAGTGAAACTGTGTTGGTTGGGGTGGCAGACGCCTTGCCCCGCTCGGTGCTTCATGCATACAATATGTATGCAGATACGCAACTGATATCCACCCATGGTCTAACGGATGTGCTGATGCCGTACAACCAATGACCCGAACGACATAAAAAAGGAGCGCCGGATGACCGCCGATATAACGCTGACCCCTGACGAGCTTACGAGCAAAGTCGTCGCCATTTTCCGTGCGGCCGGATTTTCCGCCCAACAGGCCGGACCCATTGCAGGGGTTATTGTGGCGGGTGAACGTGACGCCTGCAAATCCCACGGGATTTACCGGATTGAGGGCTGCTTGCGGACGTTGAAGCATGGCAAGGTTGTCCCCGATGCCGTGCCTACCCTGACGCAAGACGAAAGCGCGATTGTGCGGGTTGATGCCAAGGGCGGGTTTGCCAATGCCGCGTTCGAGATGGGCGCGCCGGTGCTGGCCGAACGTGCCAAGGCCCTTGGCCTCGCGGCGCTGGTCATCAATGACTGCACGCATTTTTCCGCCCTTTGGCCAGAGGTAGAGGCCCTGACCGAACGCGGTTTGGCAGCGATTGCGATGTGCCCAAGCTATGCCACGGTGGCGCCGACGGGCGGCACAACCGCGCTGATGGGGACAAACCCGCTGGCATTTGGCTGGCCGCGTGCGGGCCATGCGCCCTATGTGTTCGATTTCGCCACCAGCGTTGCCGCCCGAGGAGAGGTGGAGCTGCACCGCATTGCCGGAAAACCCCTGCCCGAAGGCTGGGCCGTTGATGCCGAGGGCGCGCCGACCACCGATCCGACGGCGGCGCTTGCGGGGGCGATGCTGCCCTTTGGCGGGCATAAAGGTTCGGCGATTTCAATGATGATCGAATTGCTGGCCGGTGTGATGATCGGCGATATGACCAGCCCCGAGGCGCTGGATTTCCTTGGCACCACCACCATCGCCCCGCGCCATGGCGAGCTGATCATCGCCTTTTGCCCCGACCGTTTCGCGGCCGCCAAAGGGGGGGTGAACCTTGATCAGGCCGAGGCGCTGTTTGATGCGGTGCTTGGGCAGGGGGCAAGGCTGCCATCTACCCGCCGCTTTACCGCGCGGGCGGAGTCAATGGCCAATGGCATTACGCTGAACGCGGATGAACAGGCGATGCTGGAACGGTTGCTTGCAGGCGGGCTGGACGCCGTCAGCTAATGCAAAAGGCCCGCTCAATGAGCGGGCCTTTTCAAATTCGTGCCTTAGGCAACAGCGCCGGGCAATTTGGACCAGTCGGCATACCATGCACGGAATAGCTCCAACTGTGCCTTGGCAAAGCCTTTTTGGCTTTCCGACAGCTCGTCGGTTTCAATGAAGTGCAAATTGTATTCGGCATCGCCGTTCAGTACCATGAGGTACTTGAAGTACAAAACCAGATCCACCCCGACGTCGAATTTCGACAAAACGGCGAGGGAGGATTCCAGTTCCTGTGCGCGCTGACGGGCAAGGGCACTGCCCTTGGCGGCCTCTTTGGACAAGCGCACAAGGTTCAACACTTCGGCAGGCAAAACGTTGCCAATGCCGGTGATCGCACCAGTGGCACCTGCATTGACGAACCCATGCACAACACAGGTATCAACACCCACCATCAGGGTCACGTCATCGTCGCGGCTGCTGATAAACTCAGCGGCATAAGACATCGCATCCGTCCCGCCGAATTCCTTGAAGCCGATCAGGTTCGCATGGTCTGCGCGCAGGGCAAAGAACAGGTCGGCACGAGTCTCGAACCCGTAATGGGGGCTGTTGTAGATCACGGCGGGCAAATCGGGGGCTGCGTTCAGAATCGCCTTGAAATGTGCCTTTTGCGCAGGGATGGACGAGCCGCGCGACAAAACCCGCGGGATAACCATCAAACCATGGGCGCCGACCTTTTGCGCATGCGCCGCATGGGCCACAGCCGAGGCAGAGTTCACAGCACCAGTGCCCACGATCACGCGCAGACCGGCCTTGACCAAACGCTCCACGCCTTCCATGCGCTGTGCATCGGTCAGCAGGGGCCAATCACCCATAGAGCCGCAATAGACCACTGCGGACATGCCTGCCGCGACCAGCTCTTTGCCCTTGGAGACGAGCGCGTCGAAATCCGGGCTGCGGTCGGGTTTGCACGGTGTCATCAGCGCCGGAATAGTGCCGGAAAAGATATTGGTTGTCATTAATCGCTCCTTGAAACTGCGGCTGGGGTGCCGGTGTCCGGCACAGGGTTTAACGTGTTCCTGACCTCTATAACAAGTTGCATACTATTTGTCGACATAATTTACGCAGCCAAAATCCGCCGCAGGACTTGATAGCGCAAGGCAACTCCCCTATCCAAAATTTACAACAAAGGAAATGGCATGAGCATCCCTGTACCCCCCGCCAAACCGGACCGCAAACGTGGCTCAGGCGTCAAGCATGTCTATGATGTTCTGCGCGACGAGATTATCGATCTGGCGTTGGAGCCCGGCAGCCCGATTGACGAAATCCAGCTGTCCGAGCGGTTCGAGATGTCGCGCACCCCGATCCGCGAGGCTTTGGTGCGTCTTGCGGGTGAAGGCTTGGTGACGACATTGCCCAACCGCTCTACGGTTGTGTCCAACATCAACTTTCTGACGCTGCATACGTTCTTTGATGCGCTGACTTTGATGTACCGTGTGACGACCCGACTGGCGGCGCAATATCACACCGCCGAAGATCTGGTTTCGATCCGCGCACATCAGGCGCTTTTTGCGCAAGCTGTGCAAAACCAGGATGCGCTTGCGATGATCGCCACCAACCGTGATTTTCATGCGGCCATCGCGGCGGCGGCGCAAAACACCTATTATGAGGGCCTTTTCCTGCGGTTGCTCGACGAAGGGCGGCGGATCTTGCGGCTGTACTACCAATCCTATCAGGACCAGCTTCCACAAGAATATGTGGCCGAGCATGAAGATATTATCAGTGCCATTGCCGCCCGCGATATTGCGGAAGCGGACAAGTTGGCCCAGATCCATGCCGATCAGATTGTCTCGAAAATCCAGCGGCTTATCGCAAGCGACCGGCGTCAGAACATCAAGCTATAACGGCTTGATGTCAGGCTGCTTTGGCCTGCCGTATGCGCTTTGCCGCCTCAACCACCAGCGCATCAAGCCCTGCGCCACCACCGTCGACATGCACGTAAAGCTTTTCAAGCATCCGCGGTTCCCAGAAATCGCTGAGGTGGGCCGCGATGTTCTCGATGCGGCTTGCCTCGGGTTGTGTGCGAAAGAACTTGGCGATCTGATTGGTCATATAGACCATTTTCTCAGGGGACATTGGGGACCTCGGGAATGATACGTTTTGGGTGGGAATATATGTCGAAGCCGCCCCCGCGGGCAAAGGCGACCAGCGTGATGCCCGCCGCTTTGGCAGCGCGCAGGGCGTAGGCGGTCGGGGCGGAAACGGCGATCAAGACGGGCGCGCGCGTTACAGCCGTTTTTTGCACCAGCTCGATCGAAAGGCGGCTGGTCATCACAAAGGCCCCGCTTGCCGGATCAATCCCTGCAAGCGCCAAGGCACCGATCACCTTATCCAGCGCGTTATGACGGCCCACATCCTCGCGGGCCAGAATGATCCCTTTGCCGGGCTGCAAGAACCCTGCCGCATGGGTGGCGTGGGTCAGGTCGTGCAGAGGTTGATGATTGCGCAAGGCATCTGTCGCCCCGGCAATATCGGCATAGGAAAAGCGCAAGCCGGCCCCACCCACCTGCGGCAAATCGCGGTCTGCCTGCTCTAGGCTGTCGATCCCGCAAAGGCCGCAGCCCACGGGACCCGCCATCAGGCGGCGACGGGCGGCGATGGCCTCGGCCCGATCCTCAGCCAGCCAGAAGCGGGCCTCAAGGCCGTTAGGATGGTCGACCAGTTCAAAATTCTCGATCTGGGACAGATCGGTGATCACCCCCTCGGACAACGCAAAACCATGCGCGAAATCCGCAAGATCGGTGGGGCTGGCCATCATCACCGCTTGGGTCGACCCGTTAAAGACGATTGCAACGGCCACCTCCTCGGGCAACGCGCGGTGAACCGTGCGGCTGCCATCGGCTTGCACCGACAGCCCCGTAAGGCTGGAGGAGGCGGGGTGCGTCACTACTCTGCCGCCGGAAGGATGCGGCGCGACAGTTCGGCGTGGGCGTTGTAATCCTCTTGCCAGTCGGTCGGGCCGTTTGACGCGCTGACCTGCACCGCCGTTACCTTGTATTCCGGGCAGTTGGTGGCCCAATCGGTGTAATCGGTGGTGATCACATTCGCCTGTGTGTCGGGGTGGTGGAAGGTCGTGTACACCACACCCGGGCTGACGCGATCCGTGATCTTGGCACGCAGGGCGGTTTCGCCAGAGCGGCTGGCGAGCTTGACAAAATCACCCTCATTCACGCCGCGCACTTCGGCATCATGGGGATGGATTTCCAGCAAATCCTGATCATGCCAGATGGAGTTTTCCGTCCGCCGTGTTTGGGCACCCACGTTATATTGCGACAAGATACGCCCCGTGGTCAGCAAAAGCGGGAAGCGCGGGCCGGTTTTCTCATCCGTGGCGATATATTCGGTGACGATAAACCGCCCCTTGCCGCGCATGAATCCATCGACATGCATCAAAGGTGTGCCCTCGGGATGCTCTTCGTTGCAGGGCCATTGGACGCTGCCTTTTTCCTCCAGCATGGCGTAATTGACGCCGGCAAAGCTGGGGGTGACAGAGGCGATCTCATCCATGATCTGGGACGGATGGGTATAGGTCCAGCCGCCGCCCATCGCATTGGCCAGCAGTTGCGTCACCTCCCAATCGGCATAGCCGTTCTTGGGGGCCATCACGCGGCGCACGCGGTTGATGCGGCGCTCGGCATTGGTGAAAGTGCCATCCTTTTCAAGGAAGGTCGAACCGGGCAGGAACACATGCGCGTAATTGGCGGTCTCGTTCAAGAACAGATCATGGACGATCACACATTCCATCGCGGCCAATCCGGCGGCCACATGTTTGGTATCGGGGTCGGATTGCAAGATATCCTCCCCTTGGCAATAAAGCCCCTTGAAGGTGCCATCGACCGCCGCATCCAGCATATTGGGGATACGAAGCCCCGGTTCGGGGTCGATGACCGTGCCCCAAGCATCCTCAAATATCTTGCGCACTTCGGGCAGTTTGACATGGCGGTAGCCCGGCAATTCATGCGGGAAGCTGCCCATGTCACATGACCCTTGGACGTTGTTTTGTCCCCGCAGCGGGTTCACCCCAACACCTTTGCGCCCGATATTTCCGGTCAGCATCGCAAGGTTGGCGATGCCCATCACGGTGGTGGAACCCTGGCTGTGCTCTGTCACACCCAACCCGTAATAGATGGAACCGTTGCCGCCCGTGGCAAACAGCCGTGCCGCAGCGCGCAATTCCTCAGGGTCGACACCGGTCAGCAGGGCAGTTGCCTCGGGCGAATGGCGCTCATTACTGACAAAACTGGCGTAGTCTTGGAATTCATCCCAATCACAGCGCTCGCGGATATAGGCCTCATCCATTAGGCCTTCGGTTACGATGACATGGGCCAAGGCGGTGACGACAACGACATTGGTGCCGGGGCGCAGGGGCAGGTGATGCGCGGCCCCGATATGGGCCGATTTCACCAGATCAATCCGGCGTGGATCGATCACGATCAGCTTGGCGCCTTGGCGCAACCGCTTTTTCAAGCGGCTTGCAAAGACGGGGTGCGCATCCGTCGGGTTGGCCCCGATCACGATCACGACGTCGGTTTCCTCGACGGAATCGAAATCTTGTGTGCCTGCCGAGGTGCCAAAGGCCTGCCCCAAACCATAGCCTGTGGGCGAATGGCAGACGCGTGCGCATGTATCGGTGTTGTTATTGCCAAAGACCTGACGTGTCAGCTTTTGCACCAGATAGGTTTCCTCATTGGTGCAACGGCTAGAGGTGATAACCCCGATGGATTTCTGGCCGTATTTCTCTTGCAAGCCGCGCATCCGCTTGGCGGTAAAGTTCAGCGCCTCATCCCAGCTGACCTCGCGCCATGGATCGGTGATCTTGTCGCGGATCATCGGGTTCAGGATGCGGTCCTTGTGGTTGGCATAGCCATAGGCGAAACGCCCCTTGACGCAGCTATGGCCCCTATTCGCCTTGCCGTGTTTGTAGGGCACCATGCGCACCAGCTCATCGCCGTTCAGCTCAGCCTTGAAGGAACAACCCACGCCGCAATAGGCACAGGTGGTTATGACGGAACGTTGCGGCGTGCCCAGCTCAATGATGGATTTTTCTTGCAAGGTTGCGGTTGGGCAGGCCTGAACGCAGGCGCCGCAGCTAACGCAATCCGAGGCCAGTGCATCATCGGTTTTCGCACCAAAGGACACGCGGCTGTCGAACCCGCGGCCCTCGATCGTCAGGGCAAAGGTGCCTTGCACCTCTTCGCAGGCGCGCACGCAACGGCTGCAGACGATGCATTTCGCCGGATCATAGGTGAAATACGGGTTGCTGTCGTCCTTGGGCATCCATGAAGGATTTACCTCGGCGCTGGTGTTGCGCGGGGTGAAATGGTTGGCCAAGGGGGCATTTTCAGGGGCGGTGTAGCGCACATCGCGCAGGCCCACGACGCCGGCCATATCTTGCAATTCGCAATCACCATTGGCCGAGCAGGTCAAACAATCCAGCGGGTGATCGGAGATATAAAGCTCCATCACGCCGGTGCGCAGCTTCTTGAGCTTTGGGGTTTGGGTCTGCACCACCATGCCTTCGACCACAGGTGTGGTGCATGAGGCGGGCGTGCCGCGCCGTCCTTCGATTTCCACCACGCACAGCCTGCATGATCCGAAGGCCTCAACACTATCGGTGGCGCAAAGCTTGGGGATTTGCAGGCCCGCCTCGGCGGCGGCGCGCATCACGGATGTGCCATCGGGCACGGTCACGGCGAAACCGTCAATGGTCAGGGTCACGGGCGCGCCGCTGCGTGCGGGGGTGCCCATATCACGGTCATCGGTGGGGATGATGAAATCTTTCATTCGGCGGCCTCCTTTTGGGTCGCGAAGTCGTCAGGGAAATGCGTAAGGGCGGACATAACGGGAAAGGGGGTAAAGCCCCCAAGCGCGCAAAGAGAGCCATCCTTCATCGTTTCACAAAGATCGGTCAGCAGCGCTACCGCGCCGGTATCGCCTTGGCGGATACGGTCAAGGGTTTCGACCCCGCGAACGGAACCAATCCGGCAAGGCGTGCATTTCCCGCAAGATTCGATTGCGCAGAATTCCATCGCGAAACGCGCCATATCCAGCATGTCCGTACTGTCATCAAAGATCACCAGCCCCGCATGGCCGATCAGGCCGCCCTGCTGGTCAAATGCCTCATAGCAGATGGCGGTCTCAAACTTTTCGCGGGGCATATAGGCACCCAATGGCCCGCCGACCTGCACCGCCTTGACCGGACGACCCGAGGCCGTACCGCCCCCGATCACATCCACTGCCTCGCCCAGCGTCATGCCAAAGGCGGTCTCGAACAAACCGCCCTGCTTTACATTGCCGGCGATTTGCAGCGTGACCGTGCCGCGCGACCGGCCAAGCCCGAAATCGGCATAGGCCTGTGCGCCTCGCTCGAATATCACGGGAACGGTGGCAAGGCTGATGACGTTATTGACCACGGTCGGGCGACCAAGAAACCCTTCAAGCGCGGGCAGCGGTGGCTTGGCGCGCACCACGCCGCGCTTGCCCTCAAGCGAGTTCAGCAGCGAGGTTTCCTCACCGCAGACATAGGCGCCAGCACCGACGCGAACCTCCATATCAAAGGCGTGGCCGGACCCCAGAACATCCGCGCCAAGCACGCCCTTTGCGCGCGCAATCTGTACGGCGGCCTGCATAACCGCGACCGCATCGGGATACTCGCTGCGCATATAGACATAGCCCTTGGTCGCCCCCACGCCGAGGCCCGCAATCGCCATGCCCTCGATCAAGGTAAAGGGGTCGCCCTCCATCAGCATCCGGTCGGCAAAGGTGCCGCTGTCGCCCTCATCGGCATTGCAGACAATGTATTTCTGCGGGGCTTTTGCGCCCAGAACCGTGTTCCACTTGATGCCGGTCGGAAAGCCCGCACCGCCACGACCGCGCAAGCCGCTGGTCGTGACCTCGGCGACGATCTCCTCGTTGCTCATGTTGGCCGCGCGACGCAGGCCCGCAAGCCCACCGTGGGCCTCATAATCAGCCAAGTCCAGCGGGTCGATCACCCCGACGCGTGCAAAGGTCAGCCGCGTCTGGCGCTGCATCCAAGGCAGGTCATCCACCGGCCCCAAGGCCTTGGGGTGCGCGGAGAGATTACCAAAAAGCCCCGCAACATCGCCCGGCTCCATCGGGCCAAAGCCGTGGCGGACACCGTCAATCACAACCTCGGCCAAAGGTTCCAGCCAGACCATCCCGCGCGATCCGTTGCGCACCAGCGTCACCTCGATGCCGCGTTGTGCCGCCTCTTTGGTGATGGCCGTGGCCAGATCATCCGCGCCAAGCGCCTTGGCTACGCTGTCGAGGGGGAGGAAAATCTTCATGCGCCAGCCTCCTGCAAGAGGGCGGCCATTCGGGCATCATCGACCCTTGCCACAACCTTGTTGTCGACCATCGCGGCAGGCCCGCAGGCGCAAAGCCCGAGGCAATAGACCGGCTCTATCGTGACCGCGCCGTTCGCGGTCGTGCCGTGCCAGTCCAGCCCCAGCTTGGCCAATGTCGAGGCCGCCAAAGCATCTGCGCCCACGGATTTACAGGCCTCGGCCCGACAAATCTTGATCACATGCCGACCCGTCGGTTCCTCGCGGAAATCATGATAGAAGGAGACCACCCCATGCACTTCGGCTTTGGTGATATTGAGCGCTGTGGCAATCAGGGCCTCTGCGCCTTGGGGGATGCAGCCGTATCGTTCTTGAAGCGCATGCAAAATAGGCAGCATGGGGCCTTCGAGATGGGTATGGGATGCGATGATATCGCTGATTTCGGTCTGATCCGGGGCTGGCGAGACTGCGGGCATGGCAAAGTTTCCTTCTTTGCCCCATAGAATTCCGTTCCTCATACGGAAATCAATAATGAAATTCCGTTAACCGATCAGGATTCCTGATTGATCTGCCTCTGAAAGCTTGCGCGCCGAGGTCAGCAGCGCGTCAATCACAGGGCTGCGCGGTTCGCGGTGGGGAACGATCAACCCCACCGAATGCCGCCTGCGGGCATCCGACATCGGGACAAGGACCAGCTTTTTGCCGGTGGTTAAAAACCGTGCAATATCGGCCGAAAGTATCGTCATACAGCGCCCCGTTTCCACGCTTGCAGTCAATGCGATGATGGAATTGGATTCAATGCGGGTTGTGGGCGAAATATCATGCTCGGCGAAGATCTGGTTGATGATACGGCGGTTCTGCATGTCGGGGGTCAACAGTGCCAGAGTTTCGTCTTTTAGTTCGGACCAGCCGACCTCCGCTTTACTGGCAAAAGGAGAGTCGTGGCGGCACAGCAAAACATAGCTTTCATCATAAAGCGGTGCCGTATGCACACGGCCCAAGGGCTCATTATCAAGGTAGGAAATGCCTGCATCCACCTCAAATCCGTCCAGTAGGGTAAGGATCTCGCGCGAGGTGCTTGACAGAATGGTGAAATGGACCTTGGGGTTGCGCTTGGTGAACTTTGACGACAGCCGCGCGGCCCATGTTAGTGCCGTCGGGATAACGGCAAGGCGCAACTCCCCCGAAAGGCCGTTGCGCTTGATGCGCATTTCTTCGCGGAACTGGCGGGCATCGCCGGTGATGCGCTGTGCCCAGACCAGCGCGGTTTGCCCCTCGGGGGTCAACCCGCCAAAGCGGGAGCCGCGAAAAACAAGCTGCACGCCCAACTGTTCTTCCAGCTGCTTGATCCCCGCCGAGAGCGAGGGCTGGGAGATATTCAGGCTTTGCGCCGCGCGCCCGAAATGCGTCTCACGGGCGACGGCGATGAACATTTCGAGCTTGTCGATCATTATCGAGATATCCGATCAATTTCGGTAAGTTTGATCAGAATTATGGAAGAAGCCCCTGCGCCGGTCAAGAGAGCCGTTATTTCGGCTGCGCCAACCGGCTTTCCAGCAGATGCCCGCTTTCCGTCAGGATCGGATAGGCCACCGTCACCAGCAAAGAGTTGATCTCTTTGAATGCGCGCACGGTTTCGAGGTGGATGTCGGAGGTGTCGATACTATCGGAATGGGCATTGCGCAGCCGCTCAAGGTGGCGGTCATGGCTTTCGCGTTCCAGCTTGCGCATCATCTCCTTTTCCTTGACCAACTGGCGCGCGCTTTCCACATCGCCCGACACCAGAACATTCAGGGCAAGCTGCAAGTTCGCCTCTACCCGGCTGTGCAGATTGCACATTTCTGTCCAGCCTTCGGGTGAGAAACGCAGGCCTTTCTTGGCACGGGTTTCAGCGAGG
The DNA here is from genome assembly GCF_005234135.1 of Pseudorhodobacter turbinis. Classification (NCBI taxonomy): domain Bacteria; kingdom Pseudomonadati; phylum Pseudomonadota; class Alphaproteobacteria; order Rhodobacterales; family Paracoccaceae; genus Pseudorhodobacter; species Pseudorhodobacter turbinis. Next base: position 1,013,018 of record NZ_CP039965.1, on the reverse strand, counting down.
CCGAGCAGGCTTTTGGCGATGATATCCCCGATATATTCAAGGTTAATAGAGAAATCCGTCAGGTCGTTGCCAAGCTTTGCTTCCGCCTCGGTCAGGTTACCGCGCTGGACCTGCGCGACGAACAGCTTGATGTCGGTATGCTTGCGATTCACCTGCTCATCCAAAGCGCGGACGCGTTTGATTTTATCAAGGCTGCCACCGTCCATCAGCTCCATTATGGGATGGTACATGGTGGCGACCGTTTCCCCCATGCGCAAAAGCTCACGCTTGGCGCTGGCAAGGGCGACACGCGGATTGTCGACCGAAGCGTGGTCAAGCATGCTGGCGGCTTGGGCCACATCGTCTGTGGCGGATTCGGTGGTGGGATCAGGCAGCAAAGCCGCTGTAAGCCGCGCCATTGGCCGCACAAGCGGCAAGGCCAGTAGCAAAAGACCCAGATTAAATGCCAGATGGAAATTGACCAGCTGCACCGGTTCCGACCCGCCCAAAAGCGCGATCGGTATCGCGATAATTTGCGAAACGGTCAGCAAGGCCGCCGCAGCCACGCCGCGAAAGATCAGGTTGCCAAGCGGAATACGGCGGGCCTCCACCTCCATCCCGCGGGTCAGCCAAACAGCGATAATCCCGCCGCCAAGATTGGCACCCAGTACCATCGGCACGGCCACCTCCAGCGGTAACAGCCCGCTGCTGGCAAAGGTCACGAACAAAAGCACCGTCGCCACCGAGGAATGCACAACCCATGCAATCACGGCCGCCGCCAAAAATGCGGTCAGGGGGTCACCCTGCAAATAGGCCATCATCCCCGGCATCAAGGCAGAGTCGCGCAACGGTTCCGTCGCGTCGCCAACCATTTGCAAGGACAGCAGGATAAAGGCGATGCCCAGCACGATCCGTCCGGTTTGCCGTACGGTGCGCGCCTCGAATTTCAAAAACATCGTGGCGCCAACCAAAAGCAGGAAGGGGATCAGGCCCGACAGATCAAAGGACAGAATCTTCACGACAAGGGCAGAACCAAGATCAGCCCCTAGAAGGGCCGCAATCCCAGTGCTAACCGTCAAAATGCCTGAGGTCACAAAGCCTGCCGCCAGGATCCCCACAGCGGTGGAGCTTTGCAAAACCACGGCCAGTATCATGCCCACCAGCGCCATTTGCGGGGTGCCGCCCTTTGCCCCGCGCAGGGCGGACTTCAACCGCGTTCCATGCGCCCGTTCCACCCCCGTGCGCACCATGCGAACCGCCCAGAGCAAAAGCAAAACGGCCCCGGCGAGGTGGATCAGGAAGGCGACAGGTAGCATTAAAAGGGTCCTTTATTCTGGGTAGAGGGCGTCATTTCACAAACAATGCATGCCGTCCATTGGACAAAACGTAAAATTCACGCCCGGATTGTAAAAGCTGCGTGAAACAAGGCTATCAGCCCGCGCCTGCATCAGGTTTAGCGGACCCAAAGCCCCTCGCGCTTAATTTTGTTGCGGATCATCTGCTCTCGTCTTGGCAGATCATCGCGGTCAAACAAAGCCCGCACATCGCGGCCCTTGCCTTGATATACCATCTTTTTGAACGGCAGATATTCCTTTAGCACTTTCTTGACCGGGTTCGGTGCAAGGACTTGTTCCACCACCTCTACCGCGTGGTCGCTTTCGCGGGCGTAAAACAGCGGCATGGTGCGCCAGTGGCAGGTCACATCCCCGTCCAGCCCCGCCAGCGCATCCCCAGGCCGGCCGCCGCCAAAACTGTGAATGACCAAAGGCAGGGCGACCTGATCGAGCCACGGGCTTAGCGGTTGGCATATCAGCTCGGGGGGGGCATCATCGCGGATCACACGGGCATATTCGGCGAAACGCTTGCCAAAGCGCTGCGGGCTTTCGTGAAAGAACCAGCCGGCATTGAAGTAAAGGTAGCGTTTCCAGTATTCAGCGGGCTGGCTGGTATCGAGGCTGCTTTCGAAATCCAGCCCGAAACGGTCATAAAGCGCGCGCCAAATCTCGGTATAGCCGGGGCCGTAAAGCTCCAACACCGGCCAGGTGCCTTCTCGTTTCATCGAGGCCGAAGGTTTGGCGAAATCAAACCCGACTGATGCCAGCGGTCCGGTAAAGACGGTATCGGTATCGACAAAAAGAAAGGGCTCATCCGGCAGGGCGGTCAGGCATTCGATCTTGTTGCCATAGGGATATGAGGCCCCGAAGATCTTGTTTTCGAATGGTATGATCTCGGCGCCGAATTGCACCAAGAGCGCCAGAATATCTGGATCTTGAATTGCGGGATCATCCGGCCAAAGCGGTCCGGCTTGCGGTACCGCGATAAACAAGCGTCCGGTAAAATCGGGATTGGTCGCGCGCAAGCTTGCCGCCAACAAGACCGCCTCATAGGACAGCCGCCCGCTTTGACCCACGGCGACGATATTGAATTGCCGCTTGTCCACCATGCTCTGCCTCATTTGCGTCGTTGACCGGTCTTGCTTTGCCATCAGTATAAAGCGGTGAATAAAGATTGGAAGCGAGGCCCATAGCGGTGCCGCACCGCCCTCTTTGTGACGCCGTTTAATTACGCAAGGGTAAATTTTCCAAGAATTCTGTCGCAGGGCTCGGGAATCACGGGCGCTGGCATTTGAAAGAAAAGTGGTGGCGAGGGGGGGACTCGAACCCCCGACCCCACGATTATGAGTCGTGTGCTCTAACCAGCTGAGCTACCTCGCCACTTGGAGTGGCTGATTAGGGGCGCTGGCGCGGGCCGTCAAGAGGAAATCGGCGCGCGGGGGGTGGAAAGGGCAGCTATGGCGTGGCATGGGCGATTTGCGGGCGGCCTGATGCCGTGGCTGTTAGCGTGGCGTCAACGAACATAGTGCGCCCTTCGACCGTGGCTTCGTGCAGATCTTGGGTTGTGGTAACTGTCACCTCATTGGCACCGGCGGCGCGGGCGCGGCGTGTGGCCTCGGCGATCAGGGCGGTTTGCATGGCGGCCAGTGCGGCGTCGCGATTGGTAAAACGTTCGGGGCCGCTTGGCAGATGGGCGATGTACTGCCCCTCACCAGCCGAAGAGACCAGCCCCGTTGCGCGTTGGCTGATCTGCCCCACCACGGCGCCGATGGCATTGGCCACGCCCGCATGTTCGGGCAAGATCATCTGCGCCCTCAGCCGCACCCCCACCGCCCCGTAGTAATAGGGAGCGGATGCGCCAAGCCCGACCACAGGCACACCAAGCCGGGCCGAGATTTCTATCACGCCGCGATGCTGTGCCAGACCGGCGCGCAGCAGGCTGTGGCGGGCGAGGGCGGCGGTGTCATGGCCTTCAAAGCGGGGGTCTTCGGCAAAGGCGGCCTCCAGCAGGTGGGTGGCGGTTTGTTCGGTTAGCTGGTCCACGATGGCTTGGGCGATGGTCTTGGCATCCGGTGCAACCTGCATCCCGTTACCGCCCCGTCGCCGCGCCAGCAGGGTCAGTGCCTTTTCTGCTGCCGCAGCGTCCCAATCGGCCAGCCCGCCCAGCACATGGCTGGCATCCGAGGGCGTGGCCCCTGACAGCATCACCAACCCGCGCGCCACCAGCCTGTCCAACGCTGCCACCTCCAACCGAGAGGTCAGCGCGTGGGCAAGCGGCATCGGCGCGGTGATGCGGGCCAAAAGCGTGGCCTCGCGCGTGGAAAGGCCCTCTGCCTCCCCGCCCATTGGCACCACAAAGCGCCCGTCATATTCCCCCACGGCAGTGCCCCGCAGCGCGCGGTCCAGCGCGTCATGCACCACCGCGTCATGATCTACCGCAAGCAGCGCCACGGGGATCAACCGGCGCGGGCCAAGGGTAAATCCCCCCGTCAGCCCTTGGGTGATCAGATGCGCCTCACTGTCGCCGCCAAGGCCGCTGGTGCGCATGGCGACGGCCTCTACCATTGTGCGAAACCCGCCGATCCGCGCGCCGAGGGGATCGATTTCAGGCAGGCCATCCCGCAGCATTGCAATATCGGTGGTGGTGCCGCCAATATCAGCGACCAATGCATCATTTGCCCCCGTCAGCCAGCGTGCCCCAACGATGGATGCGGCAGGGCCCGAAAGGATCGTCTCAATCGGCCGCTCTCGCACCATCGCGGCCGATATGAGCGCGCCATCCCCGCGCACCACCATCAAAGGCGCAGTGATGCCGGATCGGGCCATATGGCCCTCACACGCCGTTACCAGCCGGTCGATCATCCCGATCAGGCGAGCGTTCAGCACTGCCGTTAACGCGCGTTTCGGCCCGTTCAGGTTTGCAGACAGCTCATGTGAGCAGGTCACGGGGTGGCCGGTTATGTGCCGGATCATGTCACGGGCGGCCAGCTCATGTGTGGGGTTGCGGGTGGCGAAATGGGCGGCCACGGCATAGCCCATGACGTTATGTGCGGCCAAGGCGGCCTTTAGCGCGGACAGGTCCAGGGGGGCTGCCTCGGCGCCAGCGTGGTTGTGGCCACCGGCAATGCGGATCACCGGATCACCGCCCAAGGCTGCCGCCAGCCCGCCCCGCTCCAGATCGGCATCCTCAAAACCGATAAAGACCAGCGCCACGCGCCCGCCTTGCCCCTCTACCAGCGCATTCGTGGCAAGGGTGGTCGACAGCGAGACCATCGCCACATCGGCGGGCGCAACCCCTGCGCTTTGCAAGGCAGCATCAACCGCGCGGCCTATGCCAAGCGACAGATCGCGGCGTGTGGTCAGGGATTTGGCCTTGCCCAGAATACGGTCGTTTTGCGTGTCCAGCAGGGCCGCATCCGTATAGGTGCCGCCGGTATCCACGCCCAGAAAAATCGCCATGCGTTGCCTCATCCTGCCCGAGGTCCTGTTTAGGGCGATTTAGCGCGGTTTGCACAGCATATTGCGACGAAAAACCGCCCGTTACGTCAGTTTGATGCGCTTGCGGCGATGGGCGGGCGGGATGTTGAGCATGCCGCGGTACTTGGCCACGGTGCGCCGTGCAATGGGGCCTGCCTTTTCCGACAATGCATCGGCCAGCGCCTGATCGCTTAGGGGCGCGCGGGTGTCTTCTTGCTGGATCAGGCGTTGCAGATGGGCGCGGATGGCACCGGCGGCCTCACCGCCCACGGCCTCGGTAAAGAGCGGCCGCAGCCAGATCGTGCCGCGCGGGGTATCCACGCTGACCCCCGCCACAGCACGGCTGACGGTGCTGATGTGCAGGCCAAGTGCGTCGGCCACGTCCTGCATTCCCATCGGCATCAACGCCTCCATCCCGAGCGAGAGAACCGCCTCCTGACGGGCCAGTACCTCTTGTCCGATTAGCAGCAGGGTCTGGCTGCGGCTGTTGACGGCGCGCAGCAACTCGCGGGCTTTGGTCAGGGCCACGGGGTCAGAGGGGCTGCGCGCGGTGACGGTAACATCGGGCAAGGCCGCGCGGTTGATGCTGACGCGCCAGCCGGCTCTGCTGCGGGTGACCATCAGATCAGGTTCGCGTACGGGGGCGGATACAATGCCGAACTGCGCGCCGGGCTTGGGGTCAAAGCCGCGGATGATGCGCAGCCGTTGGGTGATCTCTTCCTGTTCCACCCCGCATATCTTTGCCAGCGCCGAAAACCGTCCTTCGGCCAAAAGGTCCAGATTTTCAATTATGCAGGCCATCACGCGATCATAGACGTCCGCCTCCTTGGCTTGCAGTACAAGACATTCCGACAGGGACCGCGCGAAAAGGCCCGTGGGTTCCATGCCTTGCAAACGGGCTAGAACCTGACCGGCCTCTTCAAGGCTGCAACCGGCTTCTTTTGCCAAGGGGCCAAGCGGACGGCCCAGCCAGCCCGAAGGCTCCAGTGCCTGCATGAAGGAGAGCGCGATGTCACGTTCCTGCGGGGTGCGTGTGACCTGAGAGATTTGCTGGGTGACATGGGCGATTAGCCCGAGCGCGGGGTTTTGCAACAGCGCGCCCATATCGACACCATGCAGGGCCCCCGTGTTATGGGCGGCAAACGCTGCGGTCCAGCGGGGCAGCCAGGGGGTTGCCTCGGGGGCGTTGGGCGTCAGCGTGATATGGGGGTTGGTCTTGGCTTCTTCCTCCAGATAGCGGGTAAGGCCGGTAGCATCGAGATGCAGCACCCGGATAGAGGTGGCAAGCTGCATGTTCAGTTGCAGTTTCTGGGTGAGGGACAGGCGTTGGGCCTGACGGGACATTGCGTGTCTTTCCAAGGTGATACCTAAGTCATCTTAGGCAGGCAAATGCAGTCACGCAACTGTGGCAGCAGGCCCTATCGCCTTTTGCGCGCCGGGCGGCTATTTTGCAGCACCAATGATTGAAAAGTGAAAGCTGTCCCCGGATGCAAAGCCCCCTCTGGCCACAAATGCGCGATGTCTTGTTGATAGGCGGGGGCCATGCGCATGCGTTGGTGTTGCGCAAATGGGGGATGGCACCGCAAGCGGGCAGCCGGATTACGGTGATCAACCCCGGCCCTGTCGCGCCCTATACTGGCATGTTGCCGGGCCATATTGCGGGGCATTATTCCCGTGATTCGATGATGATCGACCTGATCCGCCTTGCACGCTTTGCGGGGGCGCGGGTGGTGATGGGGCGCGCGGTGGGGATTGACCGCGGCACAAAACAGGCGATTTTGGCGGACGGGCGGCGGCTGCGCTATGATGTGGCCTCAATTGATATTGGTATCGCGTCAACCTTGCCCGACCTGCCGGGGTTTGAGGATCACGCGCTGGCGGCCAAACCCTTGGGCGGCTACGCCGAGGGCTGGGAGGCGTTTTTGGCCCACGCCCCCGAGGCACCGCGCTTGGTGATCATCGGCGCAGGGGTTGGCGGGGCAGAGCTGGCGATGGCCTCGGCGCACCGGCTTGCCCAAACCGGCCGTAAAGCCGAGATCACCCTGTTGGAGCGTCAAGACGAGGCCCTGCCCAATGTTGGCGAAGGCGCGCGCAGGGCGTTGCTTGCGGCGCTTGCGCGGCATGGGGTGGTGGTGAAAACAGGGGCGATGCCTGTCGCGGTGGCCAAGGGATCGGTCACGCTGGCGGATGGTCAGGTGTTGCCGTCCGATTTCACGCTCTCGGTTGCGGGGGCGCAGCCGCAGCCGTGGCTGGCGGATACGGGGCTGGCCTTGCACAAGGGGTTCGTGACCATCAGCCCCACCTTGCAATCTAGCGACCCGAGCATCTTTGCCGTCGGTGATTGCGCGCATATGGGCTTTGCTCCGCGCCCCAAGGCCGGGGTTTTTGCTGTGCGCCAAGCGCCGATTCTGTATCACAATCTGCGTGCCAGCCTGTCGGGCGTGCCCTTGCGCCGCTACCACCCGCAGCGTGATTACCTCAAGCTGATCTCTATGGGCGAGCAACGGGCGGTGGCCGACAAGCTGGGCCTGCGGCTGGAGGGCGCGTGGCTGTGGCGCTGGAAGGACCGTATCGACCGAAAATTCATGGCGAAATTCGAGGATTATCCCGCGATGAAGCGGCCCGCCCTGCCAAAGGGCGCGGTGGCAGGGCTGGCCGAGGTGGTGGGCGAAAAACCCTTATGCGGGGGCTGTGGGGCCAAAGTGGGGGGCGATACGTTGCGCGGTGCGCTTGCGCGGCTGCCTGCGCCCCGGCGCGCCGATGTGCTTTCCGGCCCCGGCGATGATGCAGGGATTTTATCGGTGGGCAAGGGCATGCAGGTGCTGACCACCGACCATCTGCGCGCCTTTAGCAATGATGCGGCGCTGATGGCGCGGATCGCGGCTATTCATGCGCTGGGCGATATCTGGGCGATGGGGGCCACGCCGCAATCGGCCCTGTCGCAAATCACGCTGCCGCGCCTTGGCCCTACGCTTCAGGCCGATATGCTGGCCGAGATCCTTGCGGCTTCGGCCGAGGTGTTCACGGCGGCGGGGGCTGATGTTCTTGGCGGCCACAGCACCATCGGTGCCGAGTTGAGCATCGGATTTTCCCTTACCGGGCTGGCCACCCAGCCGATCCTTAAAACGACCGCCCGCGCGGGGGATGCGATTATCCTGACCAAACCCATCGGCACCGGCACCATCCTTGCCGCCGAGATGGCCATGACCAACGCCAAGGGGATGCTCTTGGGTGAGGCGGTTGCGGCCTGCTATGCCTCTATGCAGCGCCCGCTTGGCGTAGCCAGCAGGCGCCTTGCCCCCCATGCCACGGCGATGACGGATGTGACCGGCTTTGGCCTTGCCGCCCATCTGCTGGAGATGTTGGAGGGGGCCGGGCTATCGGCGGATGTGCAGCTTGACCAGATCCCCTTCCTTGAAGGGGCAGAGACCCTTGCCGCACTTGGCGTCGCCTCTAGCGGGGCACCCGCAAATCGTGCGGCCTGCCTTGGCCGTATTGCGGCACCTGTAAGCGCGCGCACGGACCTTCTGTTTGATCCGCAAACCGCAGGCGGGCTGTTGGCCACGGTGCCGACGGATCGGGCCGAAGAGGTACTGGCAGCACTGCAAGACGCGGGCGAACCTGCCGCCATCATCGGCCATGTCGCAAGCGGCCCCGTCATGCTGCGCGTCACGGGTTGAGGGTTGGCTTTTACCGCTAAATAGGTGCTGCAAATTCAGCCCATGTCGTTTTTATCTGCCAAGCGTCGGCGGATATTGCCCGCGCGCGCCACAATCAGGCATTTATGGATAAAACCGCGCAAGGGAGTCGCCGAATGAATACCCCAGTTAAAACCCATGTCAAAGCGTTGGTCGTTGGGGGTGGCGCCGTGGGCAATGGCATTGCCTATCATTTGGCGAAGGCGGGTTGGGATACGATGCTGGTGGAGCGCGATGAGCTGACCTCTGGTTCCACTTGGCATGCGGCGGGGCTTTTGCCTTTGTTCAACATGGGCTATGCGACGACCCATATTCACAAATACTCGGTCGATTTCTATAAGTCGCTAGAGGCAGAGACCGGCCTGAACGCGGGCTTTGCGGTCGTCGGCAATCTGCGCATGGCACAATGTCAGGAACGGATGGATGAATATATGCTCTATTCGGCGGTGGCCGAAAGCGCGGATGTCCACCATGAATTCCTGACGCCCGCCCAGATCAAGGAACGCTGGCCGCTGTTGCGCACCGATGACCTTCAGGGCGCGTTGTTTCACCCGCAAGACGGCTATATCAACCCCGCCGATGTGACCCAAGCGATGGCCAAAGGTGCCCGTCAGCATGGCGCCACGATCGAGCGGAAAATTCAGGTCGACGGCTATCGCTGGACCGGATCGGAATGGATCGTAAGCTGCACCCGTATGGTGGATAAGGGTGGCAATCTGATCCCATCCGAGGAAAGTTTCGAGATCCACGCCGAGCATGTCGTCACCGCCACCGGCAACCATGCGCAGCGCACCGCCAAGCTCTTGGGGATCAAGATCCCTGCCATTCCGGTCGAACATCAGTTCATCGTCACCGAGCCCGACCCGATGCTGGTGGAATACCGCAAGAACAACCCCGAACATCCCGTTTTGCGCGATGCCGATGCCAAATGGTATGTGCGCGAGGAGCGCGGCGGCTGGATCCTTGGCCCCTATGAAAAGGGCGCGCCGTCACGGTTTGAATACGGCGTTCCTGACAGTTTCCGCGCCGATCTCTTCCCGCTCGATCTTGACCGGATCGAGGTGGAATATATGTCGATGCTCCACCGCTTGCCCAGTTCGGAAAACGTCGGCCTCAAGGATGATTTCAACGGGCCGATCTGCTACACCCCCGATGGCAACCCGTTGGTGGGTCCGGTGCCCGGCCTGCGCAATATGTGGATCGCCGAAGGGTTCAGCTTTGGCATCACGGCGGCGGGCGGCACAGGGTATTACCTTGCGCAGCTGATGACCCAAGGCGAGGCAGAGATCGACATGGCCTCGCTCGATCCGCGCCGCTATGGCAGCTGGATGACCACCGAATATGCCACCCGTAAGAATGAGGAATGCTACGACCACGTCTTTGTTCTGCATCACCCGGATGAGGAACGTCCCGCTTGCCGCCCGCTGCGCACAACGCCGGTCTATGACAAGCAAATCGCCCTTGGCGCACAGATGGGACAGGTCAACGGTTGGGAGCGTCCGAACTATTACGGCCCCGTTGATGCCCCTGCGAATTTTGACCATGACGCGCGCAGTTTCCGGCGCGGTGAATGGTGGCAATATGCGCGGGCCGAGGCCGAGGCCATGCGCGAAACCGCGGGCCTGATTGACGCATCTGCCTTTACCAAGCACAGCGTGCGGGGGGCGGGGGCCACGGCGTTTCTGGACTGGTTCACCTGTAACAAATTGCCGAATGTGGGCCGCATCAACCTGACCTATGCGCTGACGCCCACCGGCACCACGCGCACCGAATACACCATCGTGCGCCATGCCGAGACTGAATATTACCTCGTCTCGGCCGGGGCATGGACCGCCTATGACGCTGATTATATGCGAAAATCCGCCGAGGATTTCATCGCAGGTGGCGGCGCGCCCGTGGAAATCAATGATGTGACCAGCCAATGGGGCGTCTTTGCGCTGGCCGGTCCCAACGCCCGCAAAATCCTGCGCGAAGTGGTCAGGGATGCCGACCCCGACAGCGTGCTGTCCAACAAGCGTTTTCCGTGGCTGACCGCCCGCAAGCTGGAGCTGGGTATGTGCCCCGTTAACGCCATCCGCGTGGCCTATACCGGAGAGCTGGGTTGGGAGCTTCATCACCCGATTGAGATGAACCGCTATCTTTGGGATCTGCTGCTGAAGGCGGGTGAGAAGCATGGGATGAAGTTGGTCGGCGCACGGGCGCAAAACTGGTTGCGGCAAGAGAAATCCTATCGCGCCTTTGGCAATGAACTGGGCCGCGACGCCACCCCGATGGAGGCAGGGCTGGACCGCTTTATCGACCTGTCCAAGGATTTTCAGGGCAAGCAGGCGATGATCGATACGGGCATCCGCGCCAAATGCGTGACTGTGCTAATCGACGGGCCGACGGATGCCGATCCATGGGGCCGTGAGGCGCTGTTTTGCGATGGCAAGAAGGTTGGTCGTTTAACCTCGGGCGGTTGGTCGGTGGCGTTCGGCAAGCAGATCGGCATGGGCTATGTGCCGCCTGAACTGTCAGCGGTTGGCACCAAGCTTAAGGTCAAAATGCAGTTTCAGGAGTGGGATGCCGAGGTGGTCGAAGACAGCCCCTTTGATCCCAAGAACGCCCGTATCCGCGTGGACGGTTAACGCGTGCGGCGCGCCAGCCAGCGCGCCCATTCCGCGGCTGATCCGGCAAAAGCATTCAGGTCAACCTTGCCCGCAATCCCCGGCGCAATCCCTGTGCCGCTGTATTGCCAGAACGTCCAGCGTTGCCCCGGATAGGTCTTTGACGGATGCCCCGCGACCGAGCGCAGCCAGAATTCCGCGCCTGAAATGCGACCCATCTGGTTGTCGGCATAGAAATCCACCGTCGTATAGATGATCGGGCGCTGGCCGTAGTGCCGCTCCAGTGCATCCATGAAGATCTTTGCCTCACGACGCACATGGGCCGCATTGGGCCGTTTGGTGCAGGTTGGCGAATGGGCGTTCCATTCCATATCCAGCACCGGCGGTAGCGCGCCTGCGCTGCGGGGAACATGACGGATGAACCAGCGGGCTTGCTCTATCGCGGGGCGGCAGAAGTAGAATATATTGTGACCAATTGAAATACCATGTAGGAACAGGACATGACCAAGTGTTACAGTTATCTCAGAATATCAAGTGACCAACAGAAGCGAGGCGATGGCATCAGGCGACAGCTTGAGGCTTCGAAGCGATATGCACAAGAGCACAACTATCAATTAATTGAGGAATTACAGGATATTGGCGTTAGTGCCTTCCGGGGAAAGAACTCCAAGGAAGGTGCGCTGGGCGTCTTCATCGCCGCGATTGATGCAGGAACAGTCGAACCGGGTTCCGTGCTTCTGGTGGAGTCACTGGACAGGTTGAGCCGAGACAATGTGTTGATTGCCTTTGCGCAGTTCACGGCAATTCTCTCAAAGGACATCACGATTGTGACGCTTGTTGATAATCAAATTTATACAACGGAGAGTGTGGCGCAAAATGTGGGGCAACTGTTCACGAGCATGGGGATTATGCTTCGCGCCCATGATGAAAGTGCAACCAAGTCAAAACGCCTCGCCGCAACATGGGAGAGGAAACGGACAACCATCGCCACCAAGAAAATGGGTGCCAACACGTCTGCATGGTTGGAATTTGGTGAGGATAGGAACAGCTTCGTTATTGATGAAGCCAAGGCAGACATAATCAGATACATATTTCAGTTATCAATAGATGGGTGGGGTGTGTATAGTATTGTCCGACATCTCAATGAAAATCCCCAGAAATATCCGCCCATTGCAACCAGTGCCAAGTGGGGTTCCAGTTATGTTGGGCTACTACTTCGCAGTCCAAGCGTATATGGTGAGTTCCAAGCAAAACAAAAGATAAATGGAGAACGGGTTCCTGTCGGGGAAGTGATACCTGATTATTTTCCCGCCATTGTTTCCCGAGACACATTCAATTTATCCCAAGCACGAATGAAGGACCGCAAAACTACAGGTGCGGGACGCAAGGGAGTTTCGGTTGCAAACTTGTTCATGGGAATTGCCAAGTGTGGTGCCTGTGGCGGCAATATTATCATGAGGAATAAGGGCAAGATACGGTATCTGAGATGCTCCAATTCCTTGGTTAGTGCTGGTTGCAATGCGCCAAGTTGGAAATATCAAGATCTCGAACAAGCATTTATTAAGTTTGTAAGAGAGGTGAACTTTGCGGAGATCATGGCTGATGATCTTGGCGGCAATAAAAGGAAGATATTGGAAGGAGAGAGGGCGAGCGCACAGGCGAAAATGGACGCTAATAAGGTGTCCTATGATGCACTTGTTGCTCGATTTGATAATCCTGAGTTATCCGATGCTCTGCTTTCTAGCCTCATTGCCCGCGCGAAGGTTATTGAAACTGAACTGAATGAGGGAACCAAGATATTATCTGCGCTCGATGAAAAGCTGGCGGAGCTACTTGTTGATAATATAGATGCTGAACAGAATGCTTTTTTGAGTGCATATGACGCCACAACTGATGAAGATGTTATATATGAAATTAGAATGAGCATGGCGGGACTGTTAAAGCGGGTGCTGGACAAGATTGTACTGCACAATAATATGACCATATTTCCGCCCGAAGCTGATGATTTAATAAATGACAAACTGCGGGCGGAATTGGGAAATAGAAATCTGGAGACATATTTCAGCAAGGATTATGGAGTGCGGAAATATGTTGAAAGTGAAAGGTTTCTTGTTGTCCAGTTTAAAACAGGAACCAAGCGGGTGGTCGTGCCATATTTAGGCACAACCTATCTTTCTGTTAACGAGCGTCTAGTGCAGCTCCGCGCACGTCTGCAATAAGATCAAAGCAATCGTCGGTCATGCCATAGCGGCAAACATATTCGACATATAGTTCCGAACTATCAGCACCTGTTTTTGCCAGATCCATTAAAAATGCCGTACGAGCGCCGAGTGAAGTATCTCTAGTTGTTGTCATGTGATGTTCCTATATTGTTGTGAATAAAAAGAGTAAATAAGCCGAGAGTGAAACGGTAAGAAATGCGTGGATGAAGTTCTTCATTATTGTTTCCTAAGTTTGTGATTTGGATATAAGTCTGGTTGGTGTTTAATTTCTCGAAAATAACTTCTCAGTGCAATGTTACGAAGATCATTTGTCTTAAAGCTGGCGATAATTTCGGATGCAAAGTCTGTTGTGGGCGCGGGTTTATCGGAAAGAATAATAGTTGAAATTGTTTCCGACGTGATCCGGTATATGTGAAATTCAAACATCGGACTTCGCCTTACATTTATCACCGTGCCAGCGCACGAAAGCCGATTGCGCAAAATCCTTTTTGCAATGAGGACAATCAAATCTATCTTGTATCTTGCGCGGCGGTTTTATCTTTGGTCTTGTTGAAGCCACACTCAAGGACAAGTTGGAGTAGGCATTGTTTGTAACATCATCATCAACGTGAATAATTGAAACATCGGGCGCAATCCATTTATTCATGATGAAGAATGCAAGTCTGTGTCCATAAACAAAGTATTGTTTGCCATCGCGGCGCAAGGATATTTTGGAATAACCAAACCCGTCTTTCGCTTTCAGGTGTTTGCCTTTTCGGTTGTAGATGAAGCCTGTTTCTTCATCATATGAAAACATCGCGGATATTTGCTCATATGAATAACCGTAGAATGTATCCTCTTTAACATATTCTGCGTTCTTTCTTGCGAGGCATGATCTTTCGTGCGCTGCAATGTTCTGGGTGCGAAGTTTCTTGCCGCAATGTTTACATGCTTTAAACTTGGGATTGTTCATACGGTCTTTGTGAATGTAATTTCTCTTGTTGATGTAATTATCATCATTCACGGCATCGAGCGACTTGATCAATTCATATTCAATTTGGCGAATTACAGCAAGATCATGATGTTGAAACAAGATCTTGCGCTCGAAGTTCTCTGGTTCGGCTTTAACGGCGCGGTTAATACTTCCCGTGGAGGTTATGTATTTAAATCCAAATGCTCCATTGTGAGAGCCGATAAGTTTCTTTCCGTTGGTATTGTCCGTGATCTCATACACATATGGATCAACTGGTATAATTGGTGAGTCGAGTTCAAAGTTTTGTATATATATAGACATGGTGGCAAATCTCCGTTGTTGTTGTTGCTACAACCATCAGAGCGGTAACTCGTGGATGGTGTTTTACAATTTTATTTATAAAAACTGATCCGTGGGAAACGGCATAATTGTATCATAATTACAACTAAATCCGATCAAACTAAATTAATTTCGGATTCTAATAAATAGTTATATGTTAGAATGGAAATATCAAAACAAAGTACTCGAAGAAGTACCAACCGGCATCATCGCGTTTGTTTATCTGATTGAGAATGAAACAAATGGAATGCTCTATGTCGGCAAGAAAACAATGTTCAGCACAACACGGAAGCCGCCGCTCAAGGGGTTTAAACGAAAGCGCGTGGTTACTGTCGAAAGTAACTGGCGCGCCTATACAGGCAGCAGCCAAGCGTTGAACACAGACATTGAAGCCGGGCATCTGATCAAGCGCACAATCCTGCATCTGTGTAAGAGCAAGGGTGCCGCAACATATCTGGAATTAATGGAACAAGTGAACCGCGAGGTTCTGTTTGATGAATCATATTATAATCGGTTTGTGGGATGCAAGATTCACGCAAGCCACGTACAGGAGTTACAGAATGAAAAGACCGTCGATCAAAGAGGAAGATAAGGATATGGTTGTGCGGTTGAAGTACGCAATCTTCTTGGCGCGACACTTTGACCAACTTGCCACATTCCATATTGACGGACGCGAGTTCCTTACATGGACGAAAGATAAACAAATATTCTTCAAGGAAGCAGAGGAAGGCGATACATTTTCGACGACCTTTGATATACTTGGAACCAATCTGGAACCTCCTACGAGAACACTACGCACCATCATCCTCAGGGCACGAATTATCTTGACTAATCAGAAACTTGCGGTATAATTGCTATAAGCAGAAAATGAAGAGCATTGCTCGAATTTAAATCCATACTCAGAACATAAAGGTTATGTTTACATAACTAAAATGGACGCCGAAATTACTCTGGCGTCCTTTTTGGTATTATTTATTTAGGTAGTTCAATAGCCTCTTGGGTAAGTGCCTGAATTTGTGCAAAGATTTTTTTGTATTTCTTCACATAGATTAATTCAACTGATTGCATCCCGTATGAATCGGTGAGGCGCACTTGATATCTGACATTGTTCCGTGCCATCCAGAATATCAACAATGCAAAGGGTGCAAGTACTACCGTAATTGCAAGGAAGGCTGCAACAATTCTTGCGCTAGTTACCTGACTGGTATTAACTGATAGTATTTCAACATTTGTATATGTTTTCTTTTTCATGTCTGTTCTATTCCTTATGTGTTATGTTATTACATAATATATTACATTTCTAATCTGTCAATATAAATGGTAGTTTAGTTAGTACTTGTAAAAGAAGTCATTTTCCCGAATGTATTCCCAATCTTCTGCGGAATGTTCAAATGGATCGGAGCTTTCATAGTCCTCATATTCCTCATCTTCTTCATCAAGAATTGGTTGAGCTATGAGCATTGCTTTTGTTATCAACATTCTAAACCCACTCCAATCTCCACTAATATATCTTTTGCAGCAGCTAGATTTGGTTGATAAATCTTATAGTCAAGGAGCAACATTGTTCGGTAATCATCACGATCCATTAGTGCTTCTATTTCTTTTTTCTTTTTCTCCGCAGTTGGTTTCAAGAATGAACCAAAGTATATTGTATCATGTGAAGTAGGCATGGAACCACGTTTGAATAAACCAACCTTATAGTCCAATGAATTGCCTTCAATAACTGCATAGATCACCACAGCCACCTTATTGCCGATGTTATGTCGCGGCATCGAGTCCATTACACGAAAAAATGTTTTCATTGGTCTAGTTCCTTCTGTGCTAATACATTATAATAGTTGATTAAAACGGAATCTTTATATGTCAGTTTTGAATAAAGCTCGGTATATGTGAATACGTTCATATCCATGTCAATTTCTTCAATCAACAAAGCAGCTGATGATCTGTCGTGATTTACAAGACGATAATCAATAAGCAACACTGTTCTCTCATCATCGTAGGAAAGGACAGTATTAATTTCGGCGACCTTTTTCTTTGCATCACGCAGGTTCTTGTATGCACCAATGAAAATGGAATCGCGAAAGTGGGGAATTGAATCCTTGAAAATGCCCGCGACGTAATCAACTGTTCCTGCTTTAAGATCAATGACTGCGTGAACCATAACAACATGTTTATCTTTCATCTGCGATGGTGACGGACGGTCCTTCTTGGGGTTATAATTCAATTTATATATAGGCTTTGGAAGTGGCTTAAAGACCTTGTTTACTCGATGAAATACAGTCCGAACCAAAGGATTAGTATTATGTTCCTCAATAAGGTTCTTTGCGAAGTTTTCACGTTCAAATTTTGATGTTAGCTCGATGAACATGCGACGAAGTTTTACACACAACACGTCAGCCTCTGCATTATGTGCGGCGACCTTATTCTTCTGTTCAATCTCGGCACATGCTACGGAGCAAGTAATGGTACTAGACTTCGAGGTGGTGAATGTAGCGTCACAGACAACACAAGTCTTTTCTTGTGTGCGCAATAATTTGGATAGTGCATTGTTCTTTGCATTGTTTGCGGCGTTCTTACATACTTGGTTGCAATACTTCTGACTGCGAGATCCGGTTAATTCAGCATCACAATGTGCACAGGTTCTAATTCTTTTCATGGGTAAAATTCCTTGTTTTGTTTTGAGAGCATTGCTCGGTGGTTTTCGTCTGAAACGGATGATAGTGATGGGATACCATTGCTTCGCCAGAACCACCCGGTTTGCCGTATCCCATCTTTCACTTATCAAAAGCCGGGCAAGTACCCGTTTCGTGTATTTATTTATATCGAGAAATCACTGCTTTGACCGAAAACCGAAATTAAATTCAGTATTCCGTTGAAAGATGTTAATAATGTACTGGGGTATTATTAGGCTACGTAATAATGTCTACAATAACCGTTTATGATAGAGAACTAGATGGGCAATAACCGTTGAGGGTAGAGCATCTAAACTGCGATGTAGAACATGAGAAATCGGGGGTGACATAGATTGGGACTTGTCTAAGTTGTTGAAGTTAATACTTGAACTCAAGTTCCGTTTTTAGATGATTTATTATAATATATATAAATCCAAGTCCACTTCGTGTCCTCGGATTTCTCTAGCGACTAAGTGGTATCATGTTGGTTATAGAGCAAGCTCCTCAAATTCAATAACCGTTTATGATATATAATATACACCAGAGCAAGCTCCTCATGGCTTACCGTTTCAAACCATTTATATAATATAGGCGCCCTAGTTTGATAAAAGAATAAACAAGAATCGGGTGACAGGCTTGCCTGCATCGAGCTTGCGAGATGAAATACAATCAAGAATAAAATAATAGTATTCGCAACGAGCAAGCTCTTATGCAGGCTTCGCCTACCTTAGGAAGTGAATGTTTATTAGTTAAAAGTATGTTTTATATGAATAGATAATAGTATGTTCACTTCAATCAGTACTAGACGTTCCTAGTATTAACTTACCATTTAATAGGTTATCCATTATCGGAATCAAGACACCACCTAGAAACGTCTAGTTTTAACTCATTTAAATAATAGTATTCGCAACGAGCAAGCTCTTATGCAGGCTTCGCCTACCTCTGGAAGTGAATGATTATTCTATTATTAGATCTCGACAAAAAGACATTTTTATTAGAACCGACAGGATACCTCTATATGTTGATTTTTGGTGTCAACTATAGTTGAACCTATGTCCCGTCTAACCTCTACATATAGAGGCAATATTATCCGTGTGGGTACCCATTACTCGGTAATAAAACCTGCAAAAACAAGCACTTAGGTGGTGACTTGGTCGAGCATCCTATTAAAATCTCATGAGGACAAGCAACCACATGAGGAACAACATGAGATCTTTTAGTGCTTTTTATATGAATGACCTACCATGCGGAGTAGGTGTTACCTTTCCCGACCATGACACGCACCTATATGCGATAGTTCATGACCTCATCCTCACCATGGTGGCGGACAAGACCCTTACAGAGGGCGAGGTGAAGGGACAGCTTCACGGTTTCATTCGCCAGTACAAGACTGAGGGAGGCACCGAGGCACTTGGTGTCCTAATAGCCGCCAACATAGGTTGGTTGGCACATCATGAGTGTATCCCCAATGACGACTTCAACGGACTGCTATACATATATGGTGACCGCACATGATACTTCCCGCCCATCAAGTGACCACCCTACAGGAACATGATTATACTATTACCTACAATGGTGAGGATGAGGCGGTGATCCATGCCGAGGGGATAGGCGACCATGAACTCACAAAGGTAGGAGAGATGTACCAATTATACTCCCTTTCAGGCGGTACCATTCGGCGCGCCAATCTTAATGCTATTGTTATGTTGATCACAGGTACATATACATCATGAAGGTACAACATGAGGATTATTACATGACTGATAAGATTATATCCGCACTTGAAAAGAAAATTGCCGCCGATCAAGCAGAGTTGGAACGACTGAAGGGCATCACAGGCGCGCGTGACAAGGTGGAGGCACTTGCATCCGACTTGGGTTATACCATGCAGGAACTATACCCCGATGCGCCAACCACTCGTGCAAAGAGCACCAAGCCCCGTAAGCCTCGCACACCACCCATGTATAGGAACATACATGATGGTCGCAAAACATGGTCGGGTAAAGGCGACAAGCCACAGTGGGTCATTGATGTAGGTGCCGACCTTGAACTGCACCGCGTGAAATGACCAAGCGCCTGATGGCATCGCCTGACGGTATTACATGCTGTCAGGCGATAACTTTTAAGGCTTTGACCCGTATTTATACAACATGTTGCCCCAAAATATTTTTCGCGTTCGGCAAATGGCGGATTCACGGATCAAGCACGACCTCAAATCCTGATCTATAATCAAATATTATTCCCCGTTCCTCAGCCCGTGTTTTGTAAGAGTGACAAGACACACATAGGCTTTGCAGATTGCTAGCATCAAAAAATAATGCAGCATCTCCTTTATGTGCAATGACGTGGTCCACATGATCTGCACCAGTTAAAGCATCAAACACCTTACATCTTTGACATAATGGCTCACGTGATAAGTGCGCGACTCTGATCGCCGCCCAACGGGTACCTTTATACCATTTGTGGTTATGGCGCACTGCCGCGGAGTCCTGCTCTTTCGGTAGTTTATAAGACGCCACAACCTTTGCCAAACATCCTTTTCCATAACAGTGAGTGCCACCACAACCCGGTATCTTGGTACAGACACTTTTAGTAACCGATCTCATGAAGATCTCCTTTGTATAAATAGTTTTGAGATGAATACACCAAATCGGCATCTCTATTATTTAGCAGATTAGATTAGATTAGATCGGAGAACTTCATGGCAGGTAAAAAGGGACGCAGCGGCGGCAGCAATCGTAAATCAATTGCAGAACACGAGTTGGATGGAACATACATTGCGGCACGACACGACAAAGTATTAGTACCCGAAAAAGATCGTGCGAAGGTTAAACCGCAAAACCACCTGCTTCAGCCAAATCCAAATGTAAACCGCGAGGAAGTATTTGATTGGTTTGCGGAAATACTAAATGAACAAGGCATGACTCACGAAGTTGATACAATACTATTATCTCAACTTGTGGAACTCTACTCGATCTATACGGACGCACTTGCATACTACAAGAGCGACCCCGAAGCAGTAATTGGGCGCAAACCTGCATACTCAATAGCACTAGAAACTGGTCGTGAAATTAGAATTATTATGGCGGAGTTTCGACTGACCCCTATTAGCAGACTAATAGATGCAACTTCATTAAATGAAAAGGTCGAGCATGACCCAATAGGCGACTTCATGAATGCTCGTTCGGTTAACTAATGAAGAATGAAATTTATCCAGCAAAAACAGCAGAGGATGCAATTCAATATGCTAGAGACATTGTTTCTGGCGAGATATTGGCATGTAAAGATGTAATAGCGCAGTGTCGCTCATTCATTGAAGATCTTGATGTAAACCAATTTAAACCTGAGTTTCGCTGGACATTCAACAAAGCTGCTGCAAACCACATTCTGACCTATGTTCAATTATTTAAATTCATTGAAGGCGATATTGCAGGAACTCCATTAAGACTTGCCAATTGGCACGCTCTTTATCTGGGCGCAACTAATGGATGGGTTGATAAATCAGATCCAGAAATTAAAAGATATGACAGATGCATCGCTATGGTGGGTCGAAAGAATGCAAAATCAACCATACTTTCGGCACTAGCTGTTTATGCACTCGTGTTCGGTCCAGAAGGTTCTCAAATCTATTCAATGGGAACTAACAGGGACCAAGCCAAGTTGTGCTGGAATATGGCAAAGCGTCTGATTGAACGAGCAGACCCACGGCTAACACATGACACTAATATTACAGGTCATGCAATTTCCAATTCCAAAAAGTGGAATAGATACGTTCCACTATCAAGAGATTCCAAAAGTCTGGATGGGAAAAACGCATATCTAGTTATTTGTGACGAAGCTGCTGCAATCTCCGACAGGAACTTGATTGAAGTCATGACAAGTTCCATGGGTGCACAGAAGTCTCCTGCTATACACTACATTACTACCGCCCAAGCAGGCGCGGAAAGTAATTATTTCTTTGAGCAATTGGATTATGCCCGCAAGGTGTTGCATGGAGCAATTAAAGACGAACGCATCTTCACTCTAGCATACGCTTTAGACGAGGATGATATTTGGGATGATGAAACAAATTGGATAAAGTCTAATCCGTCACTCGGTCTTTCAGTCTCAATTGAATTCCTTCAGAAAGAAGCTGCAATTGCAAAAGAAATTCCTGCAAATAAACCAAACTTTTTCATCAAGTACCTAAATCTGTTTGTCTCAACCAGTGAATCATGGCTGCAACTGGACAAATGGAATGAAAATATTATCGGCAAACTTAATACTGACGGTCCCTGCTATATCGGAATTGACTTAGGTTCGACTGACGACCTTACAGCGGTTGGTATGGTATTTCCCCAGACTGACGGCACATATCACTTTGATGCAAAGTGCTTTGTTCCCGAAGAGACATTTAAAAAAGTGCCAAAGCATGTTCGCCAAGTATATGCCGCAGGTGTTGAGTCGGGTTCACTTATTATTACTGAAGGCGACATAGCAGATCACAATTTTATTCGTGAATATATCCAAAATCTCTCCGAAAAATATGACGTGAAAGAGGTTTCTTTCGACCCTTGGAACGCCAGCCAAATTACGGCGATGTTGCAAGACTCGGGAATAAACATGGTGAAGCACTCGCAGGGCATGGGTGCAATGTCTCCATCAACTAAAGTCACGGAACTGGCAATTAGATCTGGAAACCTCAAACATCTAGATGATGCATTCTTGGCTTGGCAGATATCCAATACAGAAGTTTATGCAGATGTAAATAATAACATCAAGGTTCGGAAGGGCAAAGATAAGGCTCTAAAGATTGATGCTATTATTACTCTAATTATGGCAACAGGTCGCGCCGCAACTTCATTTGATAAGCCAAAAGAATTCAATTTCTATTTTGGATAGTGAAATTCAAATAAGCATAAATAATACAAACATAAGGAAATTATATGGCAAATTGGTTAGATTGGCTTCTGCCAAACAAAGTTAATACCTCCTCAAGACAAGTTTCGATGCAATATGTCGGAGGTAACAGGGCAAGAACAGGCGAAGCAATCACTACTGATGTTGCACTGAGAAATCCCACTGTCTTTGCTTGTGTTAGATACATTGCAACAACGGTAGCACAACTTCCTTGGGGTGTTACTGAAAAGGGTAAGACAGGTTTTTCGCCCGTAGAACATAAGATTCAAGAATTGCTTGATAATCCTGCTTCGGGAATGACTGGATATGAACTTAAATTTCAAATCACGGTTGATCTATTAACTTATGGCAATTGCTATTTGTTTAAACTAACAACTACATCGGGAAAAATACTTGAACTTATTCCACTTGCTGCAAATGATATAACTCAATCAATATCTGCGACAGGCAAGAGAACATACAGACATACCAACGGAACAATTTATACTGAAGCTCAAGTCATTCATATTCGTGATTTTATCGGTGGTTCTTCACAAGGTTTGTCCCGAGTTTCACAATGTCACAACTTAGTTGCCATTGATAATGCTCTAGATAACAGTATGGCGGATAATTTCAGAAACTCCACAGCTATTTCTGGCGTTGTTTCATTCCCCGAGAGCATTCCACCTGAAGTTAAAAAGGCATTTGCAGACGGTTGGGCAGAAAAATTCGGCGGTCAATCTTCTAGTTCTCGCGGTTCTGTCGCTGTTCTCGACGGTGGAGCGACATTTACGCAGATAACACCGACTTCACCCGCAGATTCCGACACTCAGGCTCTGAAACAACAGTGCATGACACGCATTTGTGCGGTGTTCTCCGTGCCTTCCTACGCACTTGAGATACATGACGGCAGTAAATATTCCAACTTGGCATCAAGACAAGCATCTTATTACCGCGACTCCGTAGCACCTATTGTTATCAACATACAAACCAAGTTGACCGATGGACTTTTGGGAACAAATCAACCGTTTGAGATTGAACTTGATCCAAGCGCACTAATTCGTGGTGATATTATTTCCGCAACTCAAGTTGCTGTTTCCGCCGTTGATGCAGGATTGCTTACAAAGGACGAAGGACGAGATCTAATGGGTTATCCCGTTGGTGTTGTAATACCAGAAGGAGGTACCGATGAAAAGGACTCCAATTAATTACACAATCACTCATCCTGATGGTCACATTTATGTAATGCCAAATCTGGATTCATTTTTAAAATCCCGTCACAAAACTCAAAAAGAACTCAAAAAGGCTGGTTGGAAAATAAAAGCCAACTACGCCAAGAGTGAAATTTGAATAAGTATAAATAGAATTATCACTAATACATGGAGTCCCTATGAACCTTATTACTAAATCAATTGATCTTGAAGTTGCGGAA
Organism: Pseudorhodobacter turbinis; assembly: GCF_005234135.1. Classification (NCBI taxonomy): domain Bacteria; kingdom Pseudomonadati; phylum Pseudomonadota; class Alphaproteobacteria; order Rhodobacterales; family Paracoccaceae; genus Pseudorhodobacter; species Pseudorhodobacter turbinis. Next base: position 989,429 of record NZ_CP039965.1, on the reverse strand, counting down.
AGCACAGATGGAAAGATTAGTGCATATCTCACTACATTTGGTAATTCCGATTTTGTGGGAGATATCATGACAGAAAAATGTCTGGATGAGTTTATTGAAAACTTCGACCCGGCAAACCAAAAATTACACATGCTATATGAACATGATACAAAAATGGTCATTGGTGAGTGGGAGACTCTTACCAAAGACGAAACTGGTGTTATCGGAAATGGCATAATCTATACTGAAACTTCACTGGGAAAAGACGTTCAAGCATTAATGAAAAGAAATGCAGTCGGATCTGTCAGCATCGGGTTTCAATCTAAGGATTTTGTAAAGAATACTTCAGGCGGACGAACATTTAACTCAATTCAATTGGTTGAAACAAGTGTTGTCCTTAAACCTGCAAACCCACAAGCAAAAATACTTTCAGTTAAATCCGAAGATGGTTTGATTGAAACCAAAGCACTCAAAACATTGCTCCGCGAAGCTGGAATGGCTCGTTCGGAGATTGAAGCATTATTCAATGGCGGTTTCACGGGATTGAAAAATCTAAGAGAGACTGAATCCAATTGTGAGAACATTCTAGCAACACTCAAATCATTTAAACTTTAGGAGCCAATAATGGACGATATTAATAAAGAAATTCAAGAAACACTAACTGAGATCAAATCTTCTGTAGATGCAAAGCTCGAAACCACTGTTCTTAAAAGTGACTTCGAGACTCTTTCGCTAAAGATTGAAGTCGATTCCACTGAACTTAAATCTTTTAAAACCGAACTCGAAGCACTTGAAGCGAAACTTAATGCTTTGCCAGCCCAAACTAATATTAAAAAGGAAGATCCAAAAATGAATATCCACGAAATATTTGAAAAGAATTTCGCAGAAACAGGCAAAGCCGAAACTGAAGTATTCTTGAAAGCTATTAACCAAACTACAAACGTAACTGGTGCTCCAACCGATACGCTTGGTCTTGAAGGCAGCTTGTTTGCTTCCAACCCTTTCCGTGCTCTTGCTAAGAACTTGGAAACAAACTCCAAAGCAATCACTATTCCTGTCCGTACTGGTGCTCACGGCGCTGCAAAATCTGCTGCTGTTCGTAACTTGACTGACGCTGGTACCGCTGCTGTAACCGAAGTAACTGTTATGGTTGAGACTATCGACGCTCTTTCCAATGTTGCTATCGAAACTAGTGACGACATTATAGGTTTCGATGCTTATTGGGCACAAGATATGCTTGATGAGATCGCTTCCGTTGAAGCACAAAGCCACGTCACTATTGTTGAAGCAATCTCTGGCGTAACTGCTGCTCATGCAACTAATCTTGCACTTGCAGACTTCGCAAGCCTGATGTTCTCAGTAGCTCCACAGTATCGTGCAAACGGTGCATTCGTTGTTTCTACTGGCGCAATGGCACAATTGAGAACTCTTAGCCAATCTTCTACTGGTGGTGATCTTGTATTCGACGCTCAAATCGGCACATTCCGTCTGTTTGGCGCGCCTGTTTATGAGTCTGCTTATATGGCTGCTCCTGCTTCAACTAAAGTCGTTGCTGCTTACGGTGACTTCCAAAAGGGTCTTATCATAGCTAACCGTGGCTCCGCTACTGTTGGTCGTTATGTTGAAACCAAGCCGGGTCATTACAGCTACTACGCTAGCCTGCGCTCCGGCATGAAGCAGCTTCACACTGATGCTCTAAAAACTCTAAAAATGAAAACATAATCTGGAACCAACCAGACAACTGGGGCGGGTTAATTCTCGCCCCTCATTTTAGGAGGGATGGACATGACACAAACAACAAACTTAATCCAAAGTGCATTCAGTACTCCTGTTTCCGTTTCAGATCTCAAGATGCAACTTCAATTATTTGGTGACTCGTCTTATGACTTGGAACTAGCAACTCTTTTGTTAACTGCAACTGATTATGTAAGTAAACATATCGGAAAACAAATATCTTCGTCCAAATTTGAACTTAATATTCCAAGCTTCAATATCAATACATTTGATACTAAGAATGTCGATATTATTTCAGTTAAATACTACGATGAAGATAATACTTTGCAAACTTTAGACAAAGCACAATATCTTGTTGATTCAACATCTGTTCATGCTCGAATACTTTTTTCAATGCCACCTATTATAAGCAAAGACTTTCAGAATCCAATTTGTATTCAATATTATTCTGAAATGAAAGTTGTTCCGCAAGTAATCCGTCATGCAATTCTTATGGTTGCGGCAGAATTATTTGAAGTTCGTACCGAGTCCACAGATGCAAAAGCCAGAAAGGCGGCGATAACTGTTGATCGCCTATTGGCATCTGAAAGGCGGGTTGAGCTATGAAGTATCCAATTAAGGTATCCTTCCTTGCAAGAACAGGAACAACTAATAGTTATCACGAAGTTGAATACACTTATGAGGAGTCTTTCAATACCGGAGGACGCCCCGCAACTGTCAGCTTCAAGGATTCATTACAGGGCAATATTTCAGTAAGTGGCGACCGTCAGTATCTGTATGTTCGGAAAAATCCTCTTACCGCAACTGTAGTAAATGGAACTCGCCTCACTATGCCGGGTGTTTCCAGTTCAATCTTTGAAGTGATTGCAGTTGATTCTCGTTTAACTGATCGCGCTGAATTGATGTTCCTAATTGATAGATTGGAACAAGAATGACAGCAAAACTAATTCAAAACTTCGCGGATGAACTAGTCTCAACTCTTCCAACGGTCACTGTTAGACCTGCTTTGGGAAAAGATTATTCACTACCTGCTGCAATCTATTCCGTCAGAAATGGTTTGCGCCAACTCTATTACAAGGACTCATGGGGACTAAGAACAACTGAATTTACGGTAACAATTTACTCGAAAAAATATTCCGAACTGCAAGAATTAAAGGGTTTGGTTGTAGCAAAGTTTCAGGGATTGAATGGTTCTCTAGGTGACTCAAGTATTAGCAAAATAACCATTACAAACATTCTAGACGGATATGATGATAGTCTGGAAACAATACACAGAACAACTATTACACTTAATGTTCTTGATTAAGTGAAAACCAAAAAAGCATAAATAACAATAATAACAATCCTAAAGGGAGATTTTTACAAATGGCAGGAATTACAGGCAGAGCAGCTGGTTTTATCGCAACTCTATATTACGTTGAAACCGTTATGACAACTAAAGATGCAACTACTGTTGCTGCTGGTGCAGTAACAATCAACAATGTTAAAGACGTTGCTGATATGGGTACATTGTCTAAGGCAAGAACAGTTATAGACATTCCAGTTTATGGTGATGATGTTATGGGCAAACTGCCTGGACAAGCTGATCCGGGCGAGTTTACTTTTAATGTTACTTTGAATAACGATAATGTTATCCACAAGTCATTGAGAGACGACTCTGGTAAGACTGAACACACTTTCATTATCAAGTTCAGCCAAGATACTAATGAAACTTATTGTGTCTTTGACGGATACGTTGCTACGGCTGACGTTTCCCAACCACGTGACGACAGAATCCAAATGGATATTTCCATCGCTAGATCTGGTGCCGTTACTTGGATTGATGCACCTTAATTAAATCCAACTATTATCTAATCAGGGGCGTTCTTCGGAGCGCCCTTTTTTCATGTGAAATTCAAAAAAGCATAAATAGAATTATAATAAGACAGGAGCATTGAATGACACTTAAAATTAAACAGGGTGAGACACTTTCGTGGTCTGTTGAGGACGATAGTGGAGATATTTCAGGAACAGTTATTGAGGCTGCTCTTTTGGGAAATGGTTTTTACCAAACACTCGTCATTACACCAATAGATTTAACAGTGGGAACATATGAAATTTCCGCGACAGACACTAGCGGCTTTCCTACAGGTTCGCTCTCTTGTGACATTAGATACACGGCGGGCGGCATCGTTGTGGCTACTGACACCTTTTATGTCGAAGTACTAAAGGGAGTTACTCGTACATGACAATTAGAATTTCGGACAATGCAGGACGTTCTGATATTTCTATTTCAGAGCAAGACAGTCATTCCAATATTTCTATTACAGAACAAGGCACTCGTCCCAGCATATCATTTATAGAACAAGGCAGACATTCAGTTGAACTATTAATGCTTCCTATTGCACCTGTTCTGAATGCTGCAAGCGCAAGCGCACAATCATCTGCCAACTCTGCAACCGCAGCACAAGCAATACTCGATGAATTTTATCTTGCTGGTGGTTCTGGCATTCTTCCGGGCAATGATGGTGAGTCTGCTTATGAGCTTGCTGTTTATGGTGGATTTGTAGGTTCCGAAGCTGAATGGATAGCGTCACTTAAGGGAGAAAAGGGAGATACAGGCGATACTGGTCCTAAGGGAGATACAGGCGATACTGGTCCTAAAGGTGATACTGGCGCGGATTCCGTTGTGCCGGGTCCTAAAGGCGATACAGGAGATACTGGTCCAAAGGGCGATACTGGTGCAGATTCCATTATACCGGGTCCTAAAGGCGACACAGGCGATACTGGTCCAAAGGGCGATACTGGTGCAGATTCCACAGTTGAAGGTCCTAAGGGTGATACTGGTGCCACAGGAGATACTGGTCCCAAGGGTGATAAAGGCGACAAGGGCGACACAGGCGATACTGGCGCAGATTCCATTATACCGGGTCCTAAAGGCGACAAGGGCGACACAGGAGATACTGGTTTAACTGGACTAAAGGGCGACAAGGGAGATCAAGGCGAGATTGGTCTAACCGGACTGAAGGGCGACACAGGCGATACTGGTGCAGATTCCGTGGTGCCGGGTCCTAAAGGCGACACAGGCGATCAAGGCGAGATTGGTCCCAAGGGTGATACTGGTGCCACAGGCGATACTGGTGCAGATTCCATTGTGCCGGGTCCTAAGGGAGATAAAGGCGACAAAGGCGAGACTGGCGATACTGGTCCTAAAGGCGATCCCGGAATATCTACTGGTGGTTCTGGACTTGTCTGGTTTAAACAAACGTCTGCATACACGGCAGCATCAAATGACGCCATTCTAGCGGATACATCACTTTCATCTTTCACAATAACACTTCCATTATCTCCTTCACTTGGTGACATGCTTGTTGTTGCAGATGCAGGCGATTGGGATACCAATAATTTAACTGTTGCTCGTAATGGTTCAACTATTGAGGGATTGGTCGAGGACTTGATTCTTGATGTTCGTGACTCGCGTGTTGACTTTGTTTATGACGGTTCCACTTGGCAAGTATATTCATCTGTAGGTCCTAAAGGCGAAGATGCTTCAGATGATGCATTGCTAACAACTGGTGGAACTATGACTGGTACTTTGGCAATCAAAGGCTTGTCCGAAACAGTTCATACTATTACCGGAACAACTCCAACTATTAGCATAACAGATGGCACAATCCAAACTTGGACGCTAACCGCAGACAGTACACCAACTATTTCACTGAACTCTGGTGAATCCATAACGCTAATGATCTACGCGGACACAGATAATACTATTACTTGGTCTGCAATCACTTGGGTTAATAATGGCGCACTTGCGCCTGAACTATCAACTACACTCTACACAGTTATTTCCATCTGGAATGTTGGCGGAACTGTATATGGAGCATTGGTGGGAGATGGTTCATGACATTAGCATCCAAACTAAGAGCATCAGGCGGAACCAAAGCTAAATCCAATTTCACGGGCGAATGTGCAGCATTTACATTTAGAGATGATGGCGAAAATGCACCAATATCCGTCTACAAAATGGACCCGATTAATGGCTTTGGAACTAAGTTTGCAGATCCATTAACAACACCCGGATATTCCGCGCTTGGTGGGAATGCTATGTTCTCTCCTGATCAAACAATGGTTGGTGCCAGCCTATCAGCCAGAGGAGCCTTTGTTTATGACTGGGGTCCCACGGGTTTTGGTGCATTACTTCATGACGGTACTCAGCCTTCGGGAAGTCAATACGGCACTTCACATGGATATGGATTTAAGTTCTCTCCAAACAATGACGCATTTCTAATTGCTCGAAACCTTGGAAGCAGAGTATCTAGTTTCCCCATAAGTGCCGCTCATGTTGTAGGCGCTCCCCATGATACTTCATCAACTAATTTAACCTCAACCTGCCGCGCGGTATGTTTTGATCCAAGCGGACAAGCCGTTATCATAAGATTAAATGAATCTCCTTGGATACGAGCATTTGAATGGAATCCAGTAACAGGATTTGGTGCTGCATATCCAGACCCGCTTATCCCGCCAGAAGCATCCGGTTCTAATGTACAAATGATGTCACTGCCTGAAGGCGATGTTGTTGTTTATACTGGATTTGGCGATGCAACCTTCGAAAAAGTGGGTGCATATAAATGGTCCTTGGCAGGTGGATGGGGAACTAAATACACAAGTCTTTATCCTGATACCAACCAATCAGCTCGGGGACTTGCGGTTTCAAAACATGGCATAGTTTTATATGCAACCGCTGTTGGCGACTATATGTATGGCGCTCCATTTGATTATGCAACCGGATTTGGCACTCCATATGGCGCAGCATCATCTAGAATGTATGGCGGCACAAACTGCGTGGCGATAAATGCAGATGCAAATATGATTGTCGCAACTACTAACAAAGAGCCATACATAGCCGTTTATCAATTTGATAGAGATACTGGATATGGAACTAGATTAGCCGAACCAGTTGCACCATTGGAACCAAGGATTTCAGCAGCGGTATATGACTGCGACTTCGGATATTATTAAAAGGAAATCAGATGAATACTAGAAAAGAATATATCGAGAACTCAATTAACTCAAGACAAGCAGAAATTGATCAATATCAGTTTGCTATAGATACTTACGACATGTCACTGCCTCTAGCAAGACGCGATCCTGATCTTAGAGATTATGAACATCATCTAAGTAGTATGCTTAAATCTACAATTATCGAACAAAAGAAGGCAAAGATTATGCTGCAAGTACTAAAGACACAAAGGGAGCAACTAGATGATAATTAAAGTAATAGACGGTCAACCAGTACAATATAATCTTGCAAAGTTGTTCAGAGACAATCCCTCGACTTCATTTCCCAAGAACCCAAGCGATACATTGTTGAATAACTTCGATGTATTCAGTGTGAGTATCGCCCCGCGACCGAGTGCTGCCGAAGGAGAGGTGGTCGAATTGGGCGCGGTGGTATCCATAGGCGGCGAATGGATACAAACGTGGAACGTCAGAACTAAGACCAATGAGGAACTAGAAGCGGACCTAGTGCAACGCAGATCAGAAATGAAGTGCACACCATTACAGGGGAAATTGGCACTTGGCGAAACTGCATGGGAGCAAGTCGAGTTAATACTTGCCGATCCGACAACTCCATTTGCAATGCGAGTAGCTATTTTATCCTCAACTGAATGGGAAAGAACTTCACAGATGATGGACGAGCTTGCTTGGTTTCTTGGATACACGCCAGAACAAGTTGATGCTTTGTTTGTCGCCGCTGCTTCAATTAAAGTTTAAGGAGAATAAAAATGGCTAGACAAAGTACACTATTAAGCAATGGATATAAGGGCGCAAAAGGAGACACAGGTGACACGGGCGATTCCGCTAACATAATCAAGTACACAACCTCTGCTGTATTAACTGGTACCACTCCGTCAGTCGATGCAGGCGCAAGAGATGCTTACACGCTCACAACCTCGGGCAATACCACATTTACATTCACGGGTGCTCCTGTGGCTCCTGAAGTCTGTTCTGTTACATTAATTCTTACAGGCGGTGGCACTCATACAATAACATTTCCTGCTAGTGTTAAATGGGATGAAGGTGAAGCGCCGACAGATATTGCTTCCGCCAGCACTGACATTTACACATTTATGACTGTCAATGGCGGAACAACTTGGTTTGGTTTCCAAGCAGGAAGATCAATGGCATGATATCATCAACATTCAAATTAATGAGTATCAGGAGGAAAGTGGCATCGGTTGTTGAAACTTCTATGTATTTTCCAATGAGAAATACCGCAACTAATCCATTTTTTTCAACTTGGTGGAATGATGCAGTAACTAATTATGGTGCAACTTTTGTTCCTAATGACGGATTATATACAACAAGTCCAGTTACTAGTTTAGCTCTAGCATTCTGGACCTCTACTATTAATGATCCTGATCTTGCGTTGTGGGATACCTCAAGCGTCACTAACATGTATCGCATGTTCCGCAGCGCAAGTGTTTTCAACCAAGACATTGGCGGATGGGATACATCTAGCGTCACGGACATGAGAAATATGTTCCAAGGCGCAGATGCTTTCAACCAAGACATTGGCGGATGGGATACCTCAAGCGTTGGCAATATGAGTACGATGTTCTGGCGGGCGCCAGCTTTCAACCAAGATATTGGTGGATGGGATACATCAAGTGTTAGCGACATGAGTTACATGTTCAGCGGCGCAAGTGCTTTCAACCAAGACATTGGCGGATGGGACGTTTCAAACGTTAATTACATGATTTACATGTTCGACGGCGCAACAGTTTTCAATCAAGATATTAGTGGATGGTGTGTATCTAATATTAGTACTGAGCCAACGAACTTTAGTACAGGTTCTGCCCTGACTTCTGGCAACCTGCCTGTGTGGGGAACATGCCCCGCCACAGTTGTTATTGGAACTCCTACGTATTTTCCAATGAGAAATACAGCAACTAATCCATTTTATACCTCTTGGTGGAGTGATGCAGTAACTAATTATGGAGCAACTTTTGTTCCTAATGACGGGCTATATACAACAAGTCCAGTTACTAGTTTAGCTCTAGCATTCTGGACCTCTACTATTAATGATCCTGATCTTGCATTGTGGGATACCTCAAGTGTCACCAACATGCAACGCATGTTCCAAGGCGCAGATGCTTTCAACCAAGACATTGGCGGATGGGATACATCAAGTGTTAGCGACATGGGCATCATGTTCAGCGGCGCAAGTGCTTTCAACCAAGACATTGGCGGATGGGATACATCAAGTGTTAGCGACATGGGCATCATGTTTGGCAATGCAATTGCTTTCAACCAAGACATTGGCGGATGGGATACCTCAAGCGTTGGCAATATGAGTATGATGTTCTGGGGGGCGTCAGCTTTCAACCAAGATATTAGTGGATGGTGTGTGCCATATATATACACAGAACCAAGTTGGTTTAGCGTAGATTCCGCCCTGACTTCTGGCAACAAGCCTGTGTGGGGAACATGCCCAGTGTGAAATCTCTTATAGTATAAATATACTTATAATATCCAAGTGGATCAAAATAATAATAAGAGAGAGATGCATTGCTAGGATATCCTGTAGACATTTTGATACTCGTACTCGCGGCTTCGTTGGTACGAGTTATCTCACATAAAGATAAAACATTCTTTGCTGCAATAGTTTCAATTATTGTTGCTGTGTCAGCAGGCATTCTATTATTCGGACCTGTTGTAGCTCTTTTATCATTATCAGCAGCTTGGAATATTCCAATTGCAATACTCATTGCGCTTAGTGCGGAAAATATCATGAGATCAATTGTTGCTATAACTGGTGACGCGGCATTTTTAAAGGACATTATTCGAAAGATAGTATTAGGATTATTAGATAAATGAAAACTCTATTTAGTTACAAGTTTGCCCTCATTTTTATTTGGTTGTTGATTTTCACATTCAATAATTTATTCGGAATGCTCGAAGGCAAGTTCATGCCAGTAGTGGAAAACTTCACCATTATGACGACCGCCAATAGCGAGGTTTTCGGTACCTATGACAAGGTGAGAAACTGCACACTTGATGGATCAAAATGGTATTACACCGAAGATAATGATCGGATTCCTGCAAGACTAGAATCTACTGGTTTTACACAGAATAGAAAAATTGGTTTCTATAGTTATGGACCGTGGAAAATCTCAATTGAGGAAGAATTAATTGAAGATCATTCATATATTCTAGTGACCCACAAGTGCCACCCATTATGGAATACAGTTACGAAACTTTATCCATAGTATAAATATATAGAACAGAAAGGAAAGGATATGAACACAAAGATCACAGATACGCAATTACAAGACATGATCCAAAGAACACAGTTTGGTAGACCTGAGGAGGAACAAGAGTTCTGGTACTCATATGATAACCAAAAGATGATGGCATTTAACCTAGCAAAAGAATTGGTTATCAATGGCGAAGATGTCAATGATGCTATTACCGTGGCAAAACAATTCATAGATGAATTTTACATACAAGCAATAAAAAGAGGTTCTTGGTAAAAGAACAGACAAGATAATATAAAAAAGGAACAGATATGACTAAGACTTCAATCAGAAAATTTATGCCGAAAAAGAATGTAATAGAAACTTCAATAGAAGGATTTTACATTCGTGCGCTTTCAATTGCGGAATCAAAGGCAATCGCCAAAGCACATTCTTCATTAACTAAAAAGGACCTTGCCAGCGAAAAGGTGTCCCAAGATCTAACAATGAAACTGTTTGCTCTTGCATGTGATGCAACTGGAGAGTCGTTTGAAGAATTTGAAACATTTGAAAGCATCGAAAGCCTATCCGTCGAGGAATTTAATGCATTTGCAAATGCAATCAAAGATGCACTCGTACCGGGAAGCGCAGATAAAAAAAACTAACCGAAGATTGGTACACGCAAGTCCGAACATTGTTATTGGCTAATGGCAGTCCACTTGAGACTGTTGATAACCTTGACATTGAGGACTTGCGCCACCTCTACACTGCTATGCAAATGGGTCTTTGGGGTCCGTATGGCGAACAACGCAATGTGTATTATCAATTAGCGAAGTTCAATGAAATAGCTGAAATACTGAGAGCAACAGCACTCGGTAAAAGATTCAAAGCAACTCCATTTAGTAAATTCCACGAGATCTTCCCAATCATATCCGAAGCTGAAAGTTTGGGACGTGGCGCGGCATCCCGAAAAATAATTAAGCAAAACTCCATGGCAACTAACGCAATCAACTCGCTTGGTGGCGACATGCCCGCGTGGATAAAAGCGAAATTGTAAAAAGAATAAATAGAATAAGGAAGGGAACCGAATCGAATGGAAATGAAATTAACAGGCATGGCTGAACTAGAACAAGCCCTACTCGCATTAGGTGATGAGTACGGTCCTAAAGCTGGTGTGCAGGCACTTAGACCTGCTGTCCGTGCGGCTGTTGATCCAATTAAATCTATAATTGAAACAACCACGCCAAGAGACTCGGGGCAATTAGCTGCATCCACCAAGATCAGAATAGGTAAGCCGACGAAGAAAATGTTAGCTTCCGAGCATTTCCACGAAAATATGGTCCTAGTTGGAAGGGTGGGTTGGACTTGGTCTGGCGCACCTTCCTTGTGGCATCAAGCGTTAGCCGTGGAATTTGGGACAACTGAAATGTCAGGTTCCGCAACTCTAAGAAATGCATTGGATATGAATGCCGAGGAGATGATTAACAACTTCGGTAGAACATTGGGTCCGGCAATCGAGAAAAAAGCGAAACAACTTCACAAGAAAAGAATGAAGGGTAAATAAAAATGGCGACAATTGCCTCACTAGCTATAGCACTTGGAATAGATATTGCTAAATTAAAAACAGGTCTAGACAGCGCCAATAAGCAAACCAAGAAATATGCAGATAATACAAAGAAACACAGTGCCGATGCTGCAAAGGCATTTAAAGGTGTTGCGGTAGCACTTGCGGGCATCGTTTCTGTTGGGGCAGTAAAAGCACTTGCCGCAAATGCAGATGAAATGATTAAGAATGCTGCGGGTGCTGGCATTGCATTTGACGCCTTCCAGAAACTTGAATTTGGATTGCAACAAGCTGGCTTATCAAGTGGCTCATTATCCAAGGCTATGGTTAAAGTTAACAAAGCAATGGAATCTGCGGGCGATGGATCAAAGCAAGCTGTAAATGATCTCGCGATGATCGGCACAACATTCGAAGATCTAGATCGGATGAAACCCGAGGATCGCTTTCGCGCTATTGTTGATGGTCTGGCGGGCATTGAGGATGAAGGTGTTAGATCTGCAATTGCCGTTAGACTATTGGGCAAAGAGTTTGCAGATAGAAAACTCGATACCTCTGGTCTAGATGAATCATCAAAGGGGCTTTTGACTATTTCAGAATCTGCCGCACTGGCATCAGCAGCATTTAATGACGCCATGAACCTCGTTGGCACAATATTTAAAAATGTTATGACCAATGTTATCGGATATGTATTGCCACTCATAACTAGCGCAATGGACGCAATTAGTCAATTCTCTGCGGACAATCCAGTTATAATAAAAGCGATTGCAGGATTGGCGGCATTGGCGGGTGCATTATTTGTTGTCGGTGCCTCCCTCACATTGGTTTCATTACCAGTAACGGCTGCAATAGCAGGAATAGCCGCTGCAATAGCGGGACTAGTTTATGTAACCAATAACTGGGATGCTATAATGGCATCGGTAACTAATACTTTGGCTTCGCTATTCAATGTATCTGTCGCGGATGCTGCTGGTTGGATTGAAAGTTTCAAGAACGGAATAGCAACCGTGTTCTCTTGGCTACAATCATTTGGGTCAATTATCGCTCAAGTAGCGGGTTGGCTTGGTGGTGCATTAGTAGACGCTATCAAAATAGTAATTGATGCAATCAAGACATCTATTGAGTATTGGACAAGCATATATGCCGCAATCTCCGACTTGTTTAGTCTAGATTTTGGCGGGTTTGCAGAGAACATGAAGAACGCATTTAGTACAGTTGCGGACTTCTTTCAGCGCACATTCGGTGACGCGGTTTCGTGGATTGCTGTTAACGCCAAAGAACAAATGACTTGGGGACTTACTGCTGCGGCTGATGCATTCAAGAATGTTCTTATTGGCGCTGTAAACTACGTCATGGAAAAACTGACAGATGGTGTCAATGCGATAATTGACACGCTTAATATGGCTCCCGGCGTTGATATCGGAAAAGCAACATACAATTCAATAGCATCATCTAACAATGCAGGAGAAAATCCCGGTTTAACTCCATGGCTTGGTCAAACCACGGGTGTTGGTTTAACTTCAGCAATTATGCCACCAACCACGGCTGCCGAAGTTCCGTACGGTGGAAGTAGCGAAGACAACGGAAAGGGCGATGTTGGTGGCAGTGGTGTTGGTGGAACTGGCGGATCAGGTGGTGGCGGATCAAGTTCCGATCCAGATGAGGTAACAGAGGAAGTAAGCGATACATTTATTTCCTCACTTGGCACTGCACTATCAACTGCACTTAAGACTGGCGACTGGAAAGAGTTTGCACTTAGTACAATGGACGACATTACGTCTCGTATTCTGGACAGTTTCACTTCTAGTTTAACTGAAACTCTTCTTGGCGGCTTAGGTCTAGATGAATTGTTTGAGGGATTTGGCAAAACGGTAAGTGACGGATTAACTGGCGCACTTGGTGGTGCTGGTGGTGCTGGATTTGGCGACATATTTAAAAACTTTGGTTCACTTATAAGTGACGGTTTGTCAGGCATTATGGGAGCACTTGGCGGTGGAGGCGGAATTGGTTCATTCTTTGGCGCTCTATTCATGTCCGATGGTGGCGAAGTTCCACACACACCATATTCCAAACTTGGTCAGGATTCAGTTCCTGCAATGCTAACACCGGGCGAAGTTGTTGTTCCTGTTTCTGAAGTAGGAAAAGCATTTGGCGGTGGTCAACAAGTATTTAATCTTAATATTACAGGCGACGTTAGCCGCCAAACCAAAAAAGAAATCTACAATATGATGCCTGAATTGGCTCGTGGCATCAATGACTACAATCACGAATCTGGAGGAACTAGATAAGATGGCATATTACTATAACGGAAGTAAAATATTAGCACCACTAAGCATTGTTTCAAGGCGAGTTGCATTTCACGTGGAAACAATGTCGCTCAAGCAATCAACTCTATTAACTCCTGCACAAAGGTGGGAATTAACATTTTCTGTTCTAATGAACGACGATGAAGGCGAAGTATTTGCCGCACATACATGGGACTTCTTCGACCGCAAGAAAATGATTATGCCTCAACTTACGGGTGTACTGTCGAAGTACAGTTTTAATGGAGATCTACAGGTGGGTACTGCCGCAGTACCGGGCGATGATATTATTTTGGTTAAATCTAGTTCACAAACTGGAACTGCAACTATTCCTGTCGGTACATTTATTACTTTTGCAAATCATTCAAAGGTTTATTCCGTCACTAGTGCGCTTTCGTTTGGTAATGGAACCAACAATATCCAATTGAAGATCTTCCCGAACCTCGTAGCACCTGTAAGCATAAATACTATTGTCCAATTTGGTGATGATTGTGAAATTAGTTACAAACTCGACATGACAAGCGGGCAAGGAATTGTATTCTCGGATGGGATTATGTCAAATCCCGGTTCGATTAAGATAATAGAAAGTCTATAATGAAAACAAATAGCACAGAATTACTCGCAACATTAACTCAGGACAATGTGGGGTTTTTCTTCATTGTTCATTTCCAATTCAACGCAAACTATTATTTTACAACATTGCCATATGATCTTAACTGGAACGGAAACCTATACAGATCAGAAGATACAATAATTGAGTTTGAGGCACCGAGAGCAACAACTGTTGTTGATCGCCAGACTTATCGACTGCGTTTGTCTGGATTAGATCCTGTTATGTCTGCCGAGATTGAAAATGGCATCATCCACTTGCCCGTGACAATTCAGATGGGTTTCACGATAAATGAAGTTCCTTTGACTGGTATTGCAGATATGAACCATGTTTATTCAGGAACAGTATCAAATGCAAAGAAGGAAATAACTGACAGTTCACAGATCTTTAGCATTGAATGTTCTGCCCCATTATCTTCGTTAGACGCAAAGTCTACTTTGTTCACGACAAGAGACGGAATTAGATCATTCAGCGCAATTGATACTTGTTTTGACCAAGTTCTTGAGGGCGGCGGTTCCTTTGATGTTAATTGGGGCAAGAGCTAGAGTTTAATAAATATACAATATAATACAATACAGAAGAGGAATATACTTTGGCATATCTAGCAGTCGGAATGGCGATAGGCAGTGCATTATGGCAATATGGTCGTATGAACAAATTAATGAAGAAGATGGAAGAAGAGGCTGAAAAACGCCGTGGCTTCCTTCTTACCATTGATGGAGAACCTGTTCATCTTCCGCTTGTGTATGGCAATCAAAAAGTTGGTGGTGTTAGAACTTATCACGATTCCACAAAGACGGTTGATCTATTAGAAATACCTGCTGGAGACCAAAGATTTAGAGTCGGACTTGACAATGATTATCACGAGGACAGAACTCCAAAGTTTCTTTGGGTCCAACAAGCATTCTGTTTTGGCGGGATTGACGGAATCATTGATGTTGAAGTTGATGGTCTAAACTGGGACGACGATAAGTTTAATCATTGTCTCGACTTTTCGTTGTCTGGTGGTGTTGCAAGTCCTACTGCAACAGATGCAGGTGTGCCAGCTACCAACCTATTCACCAACATGGCTTATATGTCTGGCATGTTTGCGCTTAACAGAAATGATCCAAACTATAGTGCAGTGCCTGATGTTCAAGCATTCATTAGAGGAAACAGAGTATATTCAGTCGAACGTGACGGAAATAATTATACTCTTTCAGCAACGAAAGTATATAGTAATAACCCATCTCTTTGCCTTTTGGATTATTTGATAAGAGACAAGAAATATGGTGGGTGTGGCTATAATCAAACTGAAATACATCTCAAATCATTCTATGATGCCGCTGAAATCTGCGACACAATTGTTGACACATTTGTTGATGTTAAGGGCAGAGTAAATGGTGTTAGACCATTGCCCGAGAATGATATTGTTCCAATTGTAAGACGCCATATCCGGTTGTATGAATGTAATATTACGATTGATACAAATGAGACAAGACGTGATAATATTGAGCGTTTGCTTGAAACAATGTCGCAGTCTGAACTTATTTGGTCCGAAGGCAAGTATAAGCTAATTCTTGATTATCCAACAGACATAACAGAGCAGGATGGTTTGATTACTGCTCAGTACACAGATGTGGATATTATTAATGAGAATATCGAACTAGCTTGGGCAGGTGTCTCAGACAAGTTTAATAGAGCAACAGTTAAATTTCTTAACGAAGAACAGGATTTTGTCACTGACAGTGCATCTTATCCTGCATATGGCTCTGCACAACACATGTCATATCTTGCTGATGATAACTATATCGAGAATGAAGCAAGCTACTTCATCCAAGGTGCTACACATAGACGAAGTGCTATTGCGAAGGCAGAGGAACTTGTCAGAAACTCTAGACAACAAATGACACTTTCATTGGAACTAGACAGACATGCAATGATCCACGAGCAAGGCGATCTAATCGAGATCTCAAGTGATGCTCTTGGCATTGAAAATGAAATCTTTAGAATACAAGAAATAGCAATTACAACTAATTTGACAGTAAAAATAACTGCAACTCGGTTTAGCTTTGAAACTCTTGCTTATAATGTATCTGACGATGTAATAACTAATCCTAAAATTACACTACCTTCCGGTGTTCCTAACGTAACAACTCTTGCTTGGAACTCAGGCTCGCGTGTGGGCGATTTAAGTAATGGTTGGTTGTCATGGGATATTCCCGAGGATGATACGACTCGTAGGTTCTTGATCTATTACCGCGAAGCAAGTTCCGAATTTATTTCCATTGGGGAAACTCGCACCAATTACTTTGATATTCCCGCAGAACTAAATGCCGGTCTGGATTATTACTTCTTGGTTAAATCAGAGAGTGCATCTGGTCGACTGTCAACTGGTTCGGTAATATTGCTAAATGCAATGCCACAGATTGTTCCACTCGTGGGCGCAACTGCGACTGCGGGCATGAACAGTGTTACACTGAACTGGACAGATCCAAATCCTGAACTTGCACTTCGGTATGATGTATATCAATGGGAAGCTGATAATAGAGCATTTGCCCTAAAGGTAGGAACAACAACTTCGAACAGCATTATTATTGCTCCTGTTGCGGTTGATGATCATTATTTCTGGATTGATGTTATAGGCAAGGATTCTGTCATTGGTGCAATGGCATCAAGTATAATGGTTCCATCATTAGCACTTGGTATTAAGTCTGGTGACATTTCCGAGGGAACAATAACTTGGTCTAATCTTGGCGCAGGACTACAAGACGTAATTGACGGGAGCCAAGGCGCACTTGATGCAGAGGAATTTGCACTTCAAGCATCCAACAGCGCAATCGCGGCTGCAACAAGCGCGTCAAATGCTTCCATTACTGAATCTAATGTAGCTGCCGCCGTATCTGATGCTGAAGATGCCGCTTCTGCTGCCCAATATAGCCGTGAAGTTGCGGCTAGAATATTTGGCGGACCCGTCAGTTATAACCCTCAGTTTGCAATCTGGTCAGACAAAGCTGCTGCGCCTGAATCATACACATTTCTAACTAATGAAGGTAGTGCAGGATATATTGCATCTGATATTGGCGATAATTGTGTACTACTCGAAACAGCGGACCCTCCAACTACAATTAGACCAACAATATACACGCGAAGCAGTGAACGTGGAAATACCAATCTGTTAGCAAGTGAAACTGAAACTGTTGTTATGACTTGCCGTGCAGAACTACTTGCGGGTGAGTGGGGCGGCGCGAGAATGTCCGTGGCTTGGCAAAGTGGAGACAGTATTCCTTATCAGCATAAATATCTACGAGACGAAGGTGTTAATAATGATATTGGGGTTGTAAAGGAAATCACTTGTATCTTTGAGCGTCCGTCAGGTTGGACACTCGGAGGTGATGATAAAATTGTTGCCCATTTCTATTCAGCATCTGGCGGCGGTGATGGATACAAATACAACAAAATACGTCTGCATAGTATGTCCTTTGAAGCAGTGGAAACCCACTCTACTTCGGGCATAACACAAAAGGCTGTTGCAGATATAAACGGCACTCTTGAATCTAGTATTATGCTTAAAACAAAGGCTGGTACTGCTGGCGCTGAACTTGAACTAGCATCTTACTCAAGTGGCGGACTTGATCTCTCCCTTGCCAGAATATCGGCGGATAATATTATTCTCGACGGTACCGTGAAGGCAACTCATCTAGATGCTGAATCCGTCACGACTGACAAACTGGATGCAAATTCAGTTACTGCGGCGAAGATTGATGTAAGTGAATTGTCTGCAATAAGTGCAACTATCGGAATATTGAGAACTGCAACTTCGGGCGCAAGAATGGAAATACACAGCGACAAAGTACTTGTTTATGATGCATCTAACGTAATTCGGATGAGAATGGGTAACTTAAGTTAAAAGATAGGAAAAGAAATGGCGATACATGTTTTTAAAGACGAAAATTCAACTGTAGTTAATTGTGATAGTTGCGGCTACGCAGAAGCTACAAACATAGCAGATGGAGTAGCACCGAATGAGTGGAAAACAGGACAATTGTGGCTTGATGTGTCACTTCAAAAACAGCTTCACGTACCTTTGGTCTTTTGTCCAACGTGTTCGGGCGGGATTTTTGAAGCTAATACTCTCCGTATATCATCTTATAGTCCCACCGAAGGAGAGTGAGGATATGAGCTACGGCACACAAATCCGCAGCATAGGATTGGAGAATGGAACGCTTGAGGAAATGCAAACCGCAAGAATGGTTAGAGTTCTTGAGTGCAGGGCTTGGAGTGGAAGTGTAACAGTTTCCGAATATGATGCTGACGAAGGTTTCTTTTTTGCATCTCAAATAGGAACATCGGGCGGTACATTTGCAGCACTTGTTCCAAGAATGGTATTCAACAACACAACTAAAGTGTTCTCGTGGTCTGACGGCGGCATTGGTAATCTCAATGATGGTACTTGGTCTAGAAACTTCAATGTTATGTTCTTTTCGAGTATTCCATCATGAGTTACGGCGTTCAAACATTCGATTCAACAGGAAGATTAATATATGATTCAAATGATCCTACTCTAGTTTTAGAGCGGGTTGTGTCATTAACTGGTTCTCCTATCTATTACAACTCCAACACAGTACAATCATATTATGCGCATGATTCATCCAATGAATGTGCTAGATTGTCGGGCGCTACTCAATATGAGCGGTATCCTCGCATAGGAAACTACGAGTATAATATTACAACTGGTGTTTTTGATGGAGACCCAACCGCTGATTATGCAGTGCTTGCATTTAGAGTAATACTTGATGATCTAGTCTTTTATGACAGAGGATACTCACACGCAAGAATGTGGTCCAGATCACAAGCAACCACACAGATTGGCGTCTTTAAGCCCGCTCATCTAGTTCCACTTGGTTTGGATTATGTTGGCGCAATAGCATATGATGAAAACTCAGATGTTACTTGGTCAAATAATAGACCCGTCATGACTATTCAGGGTCCATTGAGCATGGGAACAATTTCGCCAACCAATTGGTTTGTATTAAGTGGTAATAGACGCAGACGCTTAGTCGATGGTACAAATGGTGTTAATCTTCCCATTGGTATTCATAGGAACTCCAACACTTCAATTCAGACGAAGATGGGTCCGGTCAGGTTCGCGAGTGGACCGACTGACAGTTATGGTTGTGATACAGAGGACACTCCGGGGTTTGTTCTCAAGGCGATAGACGATCTAGCCAGCATGATCTAGGAGGATAAATGTCACAATACACTGATCTTAATAGCTGGTACACGCCAGACGGTGATTATTCCTATCTTACAATCAAGCCCATTACTTGGGAAGTCGGCAAGCTTGGTTCCGGTTTAATAATTGAAATTCCCGTTGGCTACAGGTTTGATGTGAGTGTGCCTTGGTACGGTCGTTGGTTTGTAGACCCTACGGACAAGAGAGTTTTGAAGGCAGCTTGCCTACACGACTACACGCTGGAGATACTCAAGTGGGATCGCGTCACGGCTGGTGGGGTCTTCAGTGAAGCACTTCGCGCCGATAAGGTGAGCAAGTTCAAACGGTTTATAATGGTTCTGGCGGTGTCGTTCTTCAAGTTCCGGTAGGGTTTACAATTGGTCATAATAATAAATAGTGATAGGCCCCGCGCGGCACCCCGGCACGGCCCGCGCTGCGCCAGTAAGTGTCAAACACAGGGTCAACAAGATCGCCGCCCTCTGTCGCTTTGAAAAACGCAAAGGATACCCCGTTGGCTTTTGCCTTTGGCCAGTCGATCTGTCCCTGCCAGCGTGAGGCATCGATCCCATGCACGGCATAGGTTTCAGGGGCGCGTCCGTCCCAGTCATGCGGATCGGCATCACCAAAACGGGCGGAGTTTGCGGTGAAGCCGGTCGTCGGTGTGGGCTGCCCACCCCCGCAAGCGGCCAAGAACAGGGTCAATATCACTGTGCCCAAGAATATCCGCACGTCTCACCTGCCCATAAGGAAACCGGCCGCCAATCTGACAGCCGGTTTGCCTCTTGTCACCTGCAATCGGTGATCAGTCGTCCGTGAGATCATCCCATGCCGCCAGCGCCTTGGCCGCATACATCAGGGATGGCCCGCCACCCATTTGCACGGCCATGCCCAGCACATCGCCCAATTCCTCCCGCGTGCCGCCGGCTTTGGCTAGTGCTTCGACGTGGAGCCCGATGCAGGCCTCGCAACGGTCCGCAATCGCAATCCCGAGGGCCACGAATTCCAGCGTTTTGACGTCAAGAACTTTCGCCTCTTTCGCCGCTTTGGACAAGGCACCAAAGCCCTTTGTTACCTCGGGGATAGCTTTATTCATCACCCGCAGATGATCACGCATCTCGGCGTTTTTCGATTTCCAATCCATGCTTTAGGCTCCGGTAGATGTTTCAATGGCGCAGGCGTCGCACAGGGGGATGCGCGACGCCTTGATGCATGTCAAAATTCGAATATGACTATCGCCGGAGTGTGTTTTGCGGCCGTCAGCTAAAGCGGCCGGGCCGGAGCGAGGTGATGATGTCCCGGTCGATTTCGCTGGGGGTGCCAGTAAGCAAATCGGCAGCCAACTGGGAGGCGGCGGGGGCTGATTGGAACCCGTAACCCCCTTGGCCCGCAAGCCAGAAAAACCCCGGCACATTGGCGTCAAAACCGATGACGGGCACGCGGTCGGGCGCAAATGTGCGCAGGCCCGCCCAATTCGCCAAAAGGCGGGTGACAGGTTCTGTCACCATTTCCTCATACCGCGCGAGGCCCTCGGCCAGGACCATGTCATCGGCAAAGGCATCATGCGGCACGCTCGGCTCTTCCTCGGCCGGTGAGACGATCAGCGCGCCGGCATCGGGCTTGGAGTACCATGTTTCCCCCGCGCCAAAGATCATCGGCCAGCGGCTGACATCATGGCCGCCGGGGGCCGGGATGCGCGCCATGGACCGGCGCAGCGGGGTAAAGCCCAAGGGGTTAACCCCCGCCATGCCCGCCACCACATCGGCCCAAGGGCCAGAGGCGTTGATCAAAATCCGCGCCGTGAAATCGCCCTTGGCAGAGGTGACACGCCAACCGGCACCGTCCCGCGCAATCGCGGTCACAGGCGCTTTGGTCAGGATCTGCGCCCCGGCGGTGCGGGCCTCACGGGCGAAACCTTGCAGCAAAAGGTCGGTATCGATATCCCACGCGTGATCGGCCACAGCCACATGGGCCACCGTTTCGGGGTTCAGGATCGGGACAATCGCCTGCGCCGCGTCAAAGGACACCGGCGACAGGTCCATGCTTGTGGCATCGGCCTCAAACGCGGCGCGCTCTTCGGCCTTGCCGACGATCATCATCCCACGCGGGGCCAGCACATCCTTGGTTTCGTGGAAATAAGTCCCCGAGGCGAGTGAGAGCGCAACCACAGGGGCCAAGCCGTAGCGCGGCTCATAGAGGGCTGCGGATCTGCCAGAGGCATGATGCGCCAAGGCGTCCTCGGCCTCCAACACCAAAATCGTGCCTCGGCCCGCCAATCTGGCTGCACAAGAAATTCCGGCGATGCCGCCGCCTATGATCAAAAAATCGTATTCCATGGGGTGACCCTGACATGGCTATGCCAACAAGAAAAGCCCCGCCAAGGGCCAGTTCAAAAAAATATCCCGAAGGTGCGCGCCCTCCGGGATATTCCGATGTTATGGCGTAAGTCGCGCGTATTACTGCGGAATATCTGCCGAGATACCTTCGACAAAGAAGTTCATGCCAAGCAGATCGCCATCGGGAGCGGTTTCACCCTCTGCCAACCAGACAGTACCGTCTTTCTTGTTAAGCGGCCCGGTGAAGGGGTGATGCGTGCCAGCGGCGATATCATCGCGCATTTTTTCGGCGGCGGCTTTGACTTCGGCGGGCACGGCGTCGGTGATCTCACCGATTTCCACTTCGCCGTCTTTGATGCCGGCCCAAGTATTGGCTTGCTCATAGGTGCCATCCAGCAACTGACCGACCCGCTCGATATAATAGGGCGCCCAGTTGTCGATGATCGAGGAGACACGCGGGCTTGGCTTATAGGCTTCCATATCCGAGGCCTGACCAAAGCCGACGACACCGGGGGTTTTGGCCGCTTCGGCCAAGGGGGCGGTGGAATCGGTATGGGCGGCGATTACGTCGACGCCTTGCTCGATCATGGCTTTGGCGGCGTCTGCCTCTTTGGCGGGATCAAACCATGTATAGGCCCAAACCACCGACAGCTCGACATCGGGGTTCACCTCTTTGGCGGCAATGTAATAGGCGTTGATGCCCATCACGACCTCGGGGATCGGGAAAGAGCCGATGTAGCCGATCTTGTTCGACTTGGTCATCATACCCGCCATCACGCCCTGCACCGAGCGCCCTTCATAGAAACGCGCGTTGTAGGAGGATACGTTTTCATGGTCACGCTTGAAGCCGGTGGCATGTTCAAACTTCACATTCGGGAATTTGGCGGCAACCTCGTTGGTTGCATCCATAAAGCCGAAAGAGGTGGTGAAGATGATGTTACAGCCGCCAAGCGCCATCTGCGTCAGCACGCGGGCGGAATCGGCACCCTCGGGCACGTTTTCCTGATAGGTGCTGGCGTCCACCTTATCGCCGAATTCGGCTTGCAGGGCCAGACGGCCTTGGTCGTGCTGATAGGTCCAGCCACCATCGCCCACGGGGCCGACATAGACGAAACAGGCCTTTACCTTGTCCATCGCTTCGGCGTGGGCCGCGCCACCAAAGGCCAGCGTCATGCCAAGTGCGGCACTTGCCATCAAAGTTCTACGGTTCATGGTCGTCTCCTCGTTGGGTGGGTCCGTTTGTGGCCCGATTGGTGTTGGCCGCGCGTAAATCAGCGCGCGGCGTGGAAATTCTGGCCCAAGGCGGCGGGCGCATTCAGTGCGGCCCGGCCCCGACCCGATGACATGATCACCAGTACGATGATCGTTATCACATAGGGCGACATCGACAAGTATTCCGGCGGGATCGGAACGTTCGCAACCTGTAAATTCAGCTGTAGTACCGAAATTCCGCCAAAAAGATAGGCACCGATCAGCACGCGCCATGGCCGCCAGCTTGCAAAAACCACAATCGCCAGCGCAATCCAGCCGGCACCCGCCGTGACGCCATCGGTCCATTGCGGCACGCGGATCAGGCTTAGATAGGCACCACCAAGCCCGGCCATGGCGCCCCCGAATAAAATCGCCAGAACGCGGATGCGGGTGACCTTATACCCCAGCGCATGGGCGGCATCATGGCTTTCGCCCACTGCGCGGATGATCAAGCCCATGCGGGTGAATTTAAGCGTGGCCCAGACCGCCGCGATGAACCCGATGGACACGTAAACCATCGGATCATGGCGAAACATCACCCGTCCCAGCACCGGAATATCGGCCAGCGGCCCGAAGGGCACCATCCCAGTGGCAGGCGGCTTGATCCCGACATAGCCTTGGCCCATCAGGCTGGACAATCCCAAACCGAACAGGGTCATCGCAAGGCCCGTCGCCACCTGATTGGCCTGCAACACTTGGGTCAGCAGGGCGAATATCAGGCTAAGCGCCGCTGCGCCCAAGGCCCCGCCAACAAACCCCAAAAACGGGCTTCCGGTTTCCACCGCGGTGATGAACCCGCTGATGGCGCCGATGATCATCATCCCCTCGACACCAAGGTTCAGAACGCCGGCTTTTTCGACCACCAGTTCGCCAATCGCGGCCAACATGATCGGCACCGCCGCTACCATAAGCGAGGCGATCAGAACGGCGGGGTTGATACTGCTCAGGTCCATCAGGCGGCCCTCCCCTTGAAAAAGCGGATACGGTAATTTGACAGCAGATCCACCGCCAAGAGGAAAAACAAAAGCATCCCCTGAAACGCCTGTATTGCGGCCGATGGCAGGCCAAGGTTGGTTGATGCCATCTCACCGCCCACATAGGTCAGGGCCATAACCAATCCCGCCAGCAAGATCCCCAAGGGGTTTAACCGGCCCAGAAAGGCCACGATGATCGCGGTGAACCCGTAGCCAGAGGCGAAGTCGATGGTGATCTGCCCCGCAGGGCCGGTGACCTCAAACATGCCGGCAAGGCCTGCCAATGCGCCCGAAATCCCAAGGCACATAACCACCAGACGGGTCGGGGCGACACCGGCAAAACGGGCGGCGCGCGGCGCTTGCCCCGCCAGCTTGATCTGGAACCCAAGGATATGACGTTGCAACAATACATAGGCCGCGATCACGGTGATAAAGGCCGCAACCACGCCCCAATGCATCCCCGATCCTGCAATCAGCTCGGTGTTGCGGGCGGCAGGAAAGCTGGAGAAATTGCGGCTGCCGGGAAAGCCCATGCCTTCGGGATTGCGCAGAAATCCGGTGGCGGCCTTGGACAGAATGGTCTGCGCCACATAGACCAGCATCAGGGACACCAAAATCTCGTTGGTGTTGAAACGGGTTTTCAAAATCGCGGGGATCATTGCCCAAAGCCAGCCGCCAAACGCGCCGGCCGCGATCATCACCGGAAAGATCCAGCGGCTTTCGGTCGGGTACATCGCAAGGCCGACACCGGCGCCAAAGACAGCCCCCATGATATATTGCCCCTCGGCCCCGATATTCCAGATGCCGGCCCGAAACCCGAGGCTTAGGCCCACGGCGATCAAGATCAGCGGCCCGGCCTTTACCAGCAACTGCCCCCGCAAATAAAAGGCGAATTCGCCAAAGAGCGGATCCCAGAAGATGGTGCGAATGGCATCAACCGGATTTTTCCCCAAAAGGGCGAATAGCCCGCCCCCCGCCAACATGGTCAGCGCGACCGCCAGAACCGGCGTGGCCCATGTCCAGAATTGCGACGGCGATGGGCGTTTTTCAAGCGTGAACATTGCGGCGCCCCTTTTGTGGTTCGGATTCGGTGAGGTGCTTTGATTTAGCCATGGTGGGCCACCTCCATCCCATGTGCGCCGCCCATCATCAGGCCGATTTCTTCGACCGTTAGCCCTTCGGTCGGGCGCGGCGGGGTCAAACGGCCCTCGTTCAATGCGGCGAAACGGTCAGAGACCTCCAGCAAGTCATCAAGGTCTTGGGAAATCACGACCACGGCTGCGCCATCGCTTGCGCGGTTCAAAATCTCTTGGCGGATAAAGGCGGCGGCGGCGGCATCAACGCCCCAAGTGGGCTGGTTGATAATGACCACTTCGGGGGCTTGACTAAGTTCGCGGCCCATCAGGAATTTTTGCAAATTCCCGCCCGAAAGCGCGCGGGCCGCGACCCAAGTGCCGGGGGTGCGCACATCATATTGCGCGACAATCTCTGCGGCCCAAGCCTTTGTCGCGCTCCAGTCGATAAAGCCGTTGCGGGTCAGCCCCTTGCGCACGGCGCCCGACAAAAGCGCATTTTCCACAAGGCTCATATCCGGGGCGGCGGCATGGCCAAGGCGGTCCTCGGGGGCGGCGACAAAGCCCATGGCGCGGCGCTCATTCGGGCCTGTATCGCCAATCGGTGTGCCTTTGTGTTTCACCATGCCCGGCGCGCTGCGCAATTCGCCCGAAAGCGCCAAGAGCAATTCATCCTGCCCATTGCCCGCAACGCCTGCGATGCCCAAAACCTCACCGCGCTGCACCGCAAAGCTGATCTCTTTGAGCGAGGTGCCAAAGGGGATGGGAGAAGATGCGCTTAGGCGGGTCACTTCCAGTGCGGGGGTGGCATCGCCCCAATCGCGGCGCGCTGCACGGGCAGGGGGGGTAAGGACTGCGCCGACCATCAGCTCTGCCATCTCGTTTGCCGAGACTTCGCGCGGGGTGCAGGTGCCCACAACCTTGCCGCGCCGCAAGACCGTTGCTTCATCGCAAAGGGCGCGGATTTCTTCCAGCTTGTGGCTGATATAAAGGATCGCGGTGCCCTCGGCTGCCAGTTGGCGCAGCGTCTGGAACAGGATTTCAACCTCTTGCGGGGTCAGAACCGAGGTGGGTTCATCCATGATCAACAGCTTGGGGTCTTGGAGCAGACAGCGCACAATCTCGACCCGTTGGCGTTCGCCTGCGGAAAGATCACCGACCATGCGCGCGGGGTCCAGCGGCAGGCCGTATTCCTCGGATACCGATTTGATGCGGGCGGCCAGCTCACGCATGGGCGGCGGGTTTTCCATGCCAAGGGCCACGTTTTCGGCCACATTCAAGGCCTCGAACAGGCTGAAATGCTGGAACACCATCGCGACACCGGCGGTGCGCGCCGCACTGGGCTGCGACGGCGCATAGGCCTGCCCGTGCAGCCGCATGGCGCCGCTGTCAGGCTTTATCAGCCCGTAGATCATCTTGACCAGCGTGGATTTGCCCGCGCCGTTTTCGCCCAGCAGCGCGTGGATTTCTCCCTTCGCGATAGAGAAAGACACATCATCATTGGCAACCACGCCCGGATAGGCCTTGGTCACGGCTTCAATGCGTAAAAGTTCGGTCCCTGTTGTCATCCCGCGTTCTCCTGTCGTGACGCGTGTTGTTTATACTTCAATAGGCTAGAGGCGACCCCGATGGCAATCATCTGGGGGTGTTTTCCAAGGGCTGGATCGCCAATTGGGCAATCAATACGGGTAATTGCGGCAGGGCTATGGCCAAGGGCCGTCAGCCGTGCCCGAAAACGCGCCCATTTGGTTTTGGACCCAATCAACCCACAGCGCGCAAAACCGCGTGTCAGCGTGGCATGGCAAAGCGCGAGGTCCAGCGCGTGCGAATAGGTCAGGATCAGATGCTCGGCCCCTGTTGGCGCATGGGCGGCCAGAACGGCGGGTTGGGCTGTGGGGATTGTGGTGACGCCTTCGGGGATCCGGTCGGGAAAGCGTGCGGCATCCACATCAACCCAAGTGATCGCCAGATCGGGCAGGGGCGCAAGTACGTCTACAATCGCGCGCCCCACATGCCCCGCCCCCCAGATCCAGATTTGGCGGGCGGGTTTGGCGACCGGTTCCACCATCCAGCCTTGCACCATGCCAGAGGGGGGGGGCACTCCTTGGCTGCGGGCCTGCGCCAGCAGCCGCGATACCGCGAGGGGCATGTCTTTGGCCGATACGGGGCGGGCAAAGATGTCATCGGGCAGCGCGGCAAGGGTGGCCGCGTCGAAAGTTTCGGTCAGCAATGTCACCATACCGCCACAGCATTGGCCCAGCTTGGGACCAAGCGGCTCAACGTCTAACTGCTGCTGCTTATCGGTTTCCAGCATGGCGCTGGCGCGGCTTGTGGCCTGCCATTCCAGCGCGCCGCCCCCGATGGTGCCTGATTGGCCACCTGCCCAAACCAACATCGCAGCCCCTGTTTCGCGTGGCGATGATCCGGCAACCTCTGCGATCACCACGCGCGCCACAGCGCCATGCGCCGCCACCGCAGACCGGAGCGTGTCCAGATCAAACATCGCGTTGCCGCTGCACGGCTGCCAGCACGCGCTCTGGCGTGGCGGGGGCATCAAGTGCCGGATAGCGCGTGCCATCCCCACATGCGGCCACCGCATCCGACAGCGCCATCAGCGCCGAGATCCCCAGCATGAACGGTGGCTCCCCCACGGCTTTGGAGCGGCCAACGGTATCTTCGCGGTTGGGGCGGCTCCACAGGGCGACGTTGAACACAGGCGGACGGTCCGAACATGCCGGGATTTTATAGGTGCTGGGGGCATGGGTGCGCAGCGCGCCCTTGGTGTCCCAAACCAACTCCTCCATCGTCAGCCAGCCGGCACCTTGGACATAGGCCCCCTCTACCTGCCCGATATCCAGCGCGGGGTTGAGGCTTGCCCCCGTATCATGGAGCAGATCGGCACGCAAAATCCGGTTTTCGCCGGTCAGCGTGTCAATCACCACCTCGGTCACGGCGGCGCCATAGGCAAAGTAAAGGAAGGGCCGCCCGCTGCCCTTGATGCGGTCCCATGTGATCTTGGGCGTTGCATAAAATCCGGTAGAGGACAGCGACACGCGCCCGCCATAGGCCAAGGCCGCCGCCTCGGCAAAGCTGTAGTCAGCCGTGCCGATGACAACGCGGCCATGGGCGAATTGTACGTCTTCGGGGGCCGCCTGATGCCTTTGTGCCAGAAATGCCGCCATCCGGTCGCGGATGGTGACACAGGCCGCCCGCGCCGCCATCCCGTTCAGGTCGGACCCGGAAGAGGCCGCCGTCGCGCTGGTATTGGGCACTTTGGCGGTATCGGTCGCGGTGATCTTGACCGCATCCATCCCCACGCCAAACACGCCCGCAGCCACCTGTGCTACTTTCTGGAACAGGCCTTGGCCCATCTCGGTCCCGCCATGGTTCAGCTGGATTGAGCCGTCCTGATAGACATGCACCAAAGCGCCGGCCTGATTAAGATGGGTCAAGGTAAAGGAGATCCCGAACTTTACCGGCGTCAGGGCTATCCCGCGTTTCAGGATCGGGCTTTTGGCGTTCCATTTGGCAATCTCTGCCTTGCGTCGGGTGTAGTCGGAGGTTTCCTCCAGCCTGGCCACCATCTTATCGCCGATGAAATCTTCAACAGGCATATGGAACGGGGTGTTTTGTACGTTTGCAGGCGGTGGCGGGATCTCGCCATATTCAACCATACCAACCGCCCCGCGAGAGGTCAGATCCTCGCCCTCCTCCACATCAACCGATTTGGCGACAGGTTTGGCGCGCGCGGCAGGGGCGGCGGCTGCGCTGTCCTGCATTCCGCCATAGAAATTCGCGCGGCGCACCGCCAATGGTTCCAGCCCCAGATCGAAGGCGATGTGATCCATCACGCGTTCAATCCCGATCATGCCTTGCGGCCCGCCAAAGCCGCGAAAGGCGGTGGCGCTTTGGGTGTTGGTGCGCAGGCGGTGGCTTTCCAGCCGGACATCCGTCAGGTGATAGCAATTGTCCGAATGCAGCATCGCGCGATCGGCCACGGGGATCGACAGATCAAGCGCCCAGCCGCAGCGAAACAGATGCGTGAACGCCACCCCCGTCACGCGGCCCGAGGCATCAAACCCCGCGCGGTAACGGATGCGCAGATCATGGCGCTTGCCAGTGATCATCATATCATCATCACGGTCATAGCGCATCTTGCAGGGCCGTCCCAAGCGGTCCGCCGCAATGGCGCAGGCGATGGCCAGCGCGTTGCCCTGGCTCTCCTTGCCGCCAAAACCGCCACCCATGCGCCGCGTTTCCACACGCACGGCATGCATGGGGCGGTGCAGGGCGTGTGCAACCTTGTGCTGGATCTCGGTGGGGTGCTGGGTAGAGGAATGGATCAACATATCCCCGCCCTCTTGCGGGATCGCGGCTGCGACCTGCCCCTCAAGATAAAAATGCTCTTGCCCGCCGACCTCCATCTCGCCCTCTATCTGGTGGGGGGCGGCGGTGATGGCGGTATCGGCATCGCCCTTGGACCAGACCACTGGCCCATCCTCAAAACGCGCATCGGCGGCGAGGGCATCATCCACCGTCAGGATGGCGGGCAGGGGAGCGTATTCGACCACGGCCAGACGCGCGGCCTTGCGTGCCGCCAGATGGCTGGTGGCGACCACCAAAAATACCTGCTGGCCAAGGTAATGCACGCGCCCCGTGGCCAAAAGCGGCTCATCATGCGCCGAGGGGGAGCAATCGGGCACCTCGTCAAAGTCATCGGCGCTATAGACGGCCACGACGCCGTCGGCGGCACGCACCGCCGACAGATCCAACGCTGTGATATCACCATGCGCGATGGTCGACAGACCAAAGGCCAGATGCAGCGCGCCGGCAGGCAGCGGGATATCATCGACATAGCGCGCGCTGCCCGTCACATGCAGGGGGGCGGCGTCATGGGGAAGGGCGGATCCGATGCTCATGGGGCCACCTCCAGCACATTCACGGGCGTTCCCGAAAGGTCATGGTAATAGCGGATCATCATATTTCCGGCCGCCGCGGCCCGGTAAGCCGCCGAAGCGCGCATATCGCTGAGGGGTTCAAAATCGCTGGCCAGTGCTTTGCGGGCGGCCTCGGCGGTTTCCATGTTCCATGGTTGGCCGATCAGGGCGGCCTCGGCCCCTTGGGCGCGTTTGGGGGTGCCTGCCATGCCGCCAAAGGCGATGCGGGCGGCGCTGACCTTGCCATCCTGAAGGGTGATGTTGAAACAACCGCATACCGCCGAGATATCCTGATCAAACCGTTTCGACAGCTTGTAGCACCGTAGGTTCGGCGCATCGGTGGGGAAGGTTACGGCTTCTACAAACTCGCCCTTCTGGCGGTCTTGCTTGCCGTATTCGATAAAGAAATCCTCCAGCGGCATATCGCGGCGAATGTTCCCTTTGCGCAGGTGCAAAGTGGCCCCAAGCGCGATCAGCGCGGGCGGCCCATCTCCGATGGGGGAACCATTGGCGATATTGCCGCCGATCGTCGCCGCGTTGCGCACCTGATCGCTGGCATAACGGCGCAACATCTCGGCAAAGGAGGGCAGCTTGGGGGCGACTGCAGCCATCAGATCGTTGATGGTGACGCCTGCGCCCACGCGCAAACTGGCGCCCTCGGTGGTGATCTGTTGCAAGTCCTTGATGCCGCCGAGAAAGGCCACAGGGGCCAGATCGCGCAGCTGTTTGGTGACCCAAAGGCCGACATCGGTGGCCCCTGCGATCAAGGTGGCATCGGGGTTTTGGGCGTACCATTCGGCCAAATCATCGCTGGTCGCGGGCCGCAGGGCAGAGCCTTCGGCGGTGGCACGGGAAGCCGCATCCACCTCGGCGCGAAGCCATTCGGGAACAGGCGCATCCTCAACCGCTTTGGCGGCGCGGATGATCGGGGCATATCCGGTGCAGCGGCACAGGTTGCCCGCCAGCGCTGTATCATGGTCGCTGCGCCCTTGCGCATGGGTGGTGGCCATCGCGACGACAAAACCGGGGGTGCAAAAGCCGCATTGCGAGCCGTGATGGGCAACCATCGCCTCTTGGGCGGGGTGGGGGGTGCCATCTGGGGCGGTAAGCCCCTCAACCGTGCGGACCGATTTGCCGTGCAGCTGTGGCATGAACAAAATGCAGGCGTTCAGCGCCTTTGGCCCCTCGGCATCGCTGACCATTACCGTACAGGCCCCGCAATCACCCTCGTTGCAGCCCTCTTTGGTGCCGGTCAATCCGCGGGCTTCACGCAGCCAGTCCAAAAGTGTCAACGTCGGGGAGCTCCCCGAAAGGCGAACCGGCGCTCCGTTCAGAAGAAACGCGATTTCCGTCATGTTAATATCCGCCGCGGTCTATGCGTCTTGGGTAAATGCGGGCCTGCCCGATGCGGGGTAAAGCAGGTACGCGCCCTAGGGTATTCCGGTATCAAAGCCGTGGTGCGACAAAATAGCAAACCTATTCTGCGCTGCAGGTGCGATTTCTATTTTGAATTTTACCGTGACCCTGCTTGTTGCGCTTTCGCCGGGCTGCGGGCTGGGCTAGTCTTTGCCCATGTCAGCACCCCGATTCATACATCTGCGCAGCCACACTGAATATTCCCTTCTTGAAGGGGCGGTGCCGCTTAAACAGCTTATCAAACTTTGCGCCGAGCAGCAGATGCCTGCGGTGGCCGTCACCGATACGAACAATATGTTCGCGGCGTTGGAGTTTTCGACACTGGCGGCGGGGGCGGGTTTGCAGCCGATCATCGGCTGTCAGGTCTCGGTGGCCTATGATCCGCCGCAGCCGGGAGAAAAGCCGCGCAACCCCGCGCCGGTGGTTTTGTTGGCGCAGAACGAGGCCGGTTACCGTAACCTGATGAAGCTGAACACCTGCCTTTATGTGGATACGGGCGGGCAGTTGCCGCAGGTCACGCTGGAACAGCTAGAGGCGCATTCCGATGGGTTGATCTGCCTGACCGGCGGAGCAGAGGGGCCAGTGGGCAAGCTGTTGCAAACCGCGCAAACGGCCAAGGCAAAGGCCCTGATGACGCGTCTGGCGGCGGCCTATCCGGACCGGCTTTATGTGGAATTGCAACGCCATCCCGGCGCGGGTGGCCAGTTGACCGAGGGTGAGCGTAGCAGCGAGCGCGGCTTTGTCGAAATGGCCTATGCGCTGGGTCTGCCTTTGGTTGCGACCAATGATGTCTATTTCCCCAAGGCCAAAATGTACGAGGCGCATGACGCCCTGCTGTGCATCGCGGACGGGGCCTATGTCGATCAGCAACAACCGCGCCGCCGCCTGACCCCGCAGCATTACTTCAAGTCCGAGGCAGAGATGGCGACGCTTTTTGCCGATCTACCCGAGGCGCTTGAAAACACTGTTGAAATTGCCCGCCGCTGTGCGTTCAAAGTGGCCAAACACGCACCGATCCTGCCCAAATTCGCTGATGATGAGGTGAATGAGCTGCGCCGCCAGGCCAATGAGGGGCTCAAGGCGCGGCTGGCGGTCATTCCCCATGCGGTCAGCGTCGAAGAGTATCAGGCCCGGCTGGATTTTGAGCTGGATATCATCATCGGGATGCAGTTCCCCGGTTACTTCCTGATCGTGGCGGATTTCATCAAATGGGCCAAGGATCAGGGTATTCCTGTTGGGCCGGGGCGTGGGTCAGGGGCGGGGTCATTGGTGGCCTATGCCTTGACGATCACCGATCTGGACCCGCTGCGCTACTCCTTGCTGTTTGAACGCTTCTTGAACCCCGAACGGGTTTCCATGCCCGACTTTGACATCGACTTTTGCATGGATCGCCGCGAGGAGGTCATCCAATATGTGCAAGCCAAATACGGCCGCGACAAGGTCGGGCAGATCATCACCTTTGGTGCGCTGTTGTCCAAGGCGGCGGTGCGCGATGTCGGCCGCGTTTTGCAGATGTCCTATATGCAGGTGGACCGCCTGTCCAAGATGATCCCCGTCGAGGGGGTGAAACCTGTGTCGATCACCAAGGCGCTGGCGGATGAGCCGCGCCTGCGCGAGGCGGCCAAAGAAGAGGTGGTCGCGCGCTTGCTCAACTATGGTCAACAGCTTGAAGGGCTGTTGCGCAATGCCTCGACCCACGCGGCGGGCGTGGTCATTGGCGACCGGCCATTGGACGAATTGGTACCGCTGTACCAAGACCCGAAATCCGATATGCCCGCGACCCAGTTCAATATGAAATGGGTTGAGGCGGCGGGGCTGGTGAAATTCGACTTCTTGGGCCTCAAGACGTTGACGGTGATCCAGTCGGCGCTGGATTTGCTGCGGCTGCGCGGGATTGATATTGATATCTCCTTGATCCCGCTGGATGACGAAAAGACCTATGAGCTTTACGCCGCCGCCAAGACGGTTGCCGTGTTTCAGGTGGAAAGCAGCGGCATGATGGATGCGCTGCGGCGCATGAAACCCACCTGTATCGAGGATATCGTGGCGCTTGTGGCGCTTTACCGTCCCGGCCCGATGGAAAACATTCCGGTTTACTGTGAGGTTAAAAACGGGCTGCGGGAAATTGAATCCGTCCATCCCACCATTGACCACCTGTTGGCCGAGACCCAAGGGATTATCGTTTACCAAGAGCAGGTTATGCAGATCGCTCAGGTCATGGGCGGCTATTCGCTGGGCGGTGCGGATTTGCTGCGCCGTGCGATGGGTAAAAAGATCGCCGAGGAAATGGCCAAGGAGCGCCCCAAGTTTATCGAGGGTGCCAAGGCCACGCATAATGTCGATGCGAAAAAGGCCGGCGAGGTTTTCGACCTGCTGGAGAAATTCGCCAACTATGGCTTTAACAAATCCCACGCTGCGGCCTATGCGGTGGTCAGCTATCAAACCGGCTACCTCAAGGCGAATTATCCGGCAGAGTTTATGGCCGGCGTGATGAACTGCGATATGCATCTGACCGACAAGCTTGCGGTGTATAAGCGTGAGGTGGACCGGCTGGGGATCAAGACCGTGGCCCCTTGTGTCAACGCCTCGCTTGCGACCTTTACGGTGCGGGATGGTACTTTGGTCTATGCGCTGGGCGCGTTGAAAAACGTGGGCGTTGAGGCGATGAAGATGATCGTCGCGGGCCGCCAGACGGATGAGGGCGAAAAGCCCTATGCCACCCTGTTTGATCTGGCCCGCCGTGTTGATCTGAAACGGATCGGCAAGCGGCCCTTGGAGATGCTGGCCCGCGCCGGTGCTTTTGACAACCTTGACCCCAACCGCGCCCGCGTGTTTGAGGCGCTGGACGGCCTCGCCGCCTATTCCGCCGCGATCCATGAGGCGAAAACCTCTAACCAAGTCAGCCTCTTTGGTGACGCGGGCGAGGATGTGCCGGAACCCCGCCTTGGGTCGCGCGATGACTGGCTGCCGGTGGAACGGCTGACCGAGGAACATAAGGCCATCGGTTTTTACCTTTCCGGCCATCCGCTTGATGATTACATGGCCCCGCTGAAACGCAAAGGGGTATCCACCCTGACCGAGATCACTGCCAAGGCCGTGGACGGCGCGATGATTGCAAAAATCGCAGGCTCTGTCAGCTCCAAGCAGGAACGCAAATCGGCGCGCGGCAATCGTTTTGCCTTTATACAACTGTCGGACCCAACCGGCCTTTATGAGGTGACGGTGTTTTCCGACACGCTAGAGGCCGCGCGCGATGTGCTGGAACCGGGGATGAATGTGGTGCTGACGGTCGAGGCCACGCTGGAAGGCGAGACCCTGAAGCTTCTGGCGCGTGGGGCGCAACCGATCGATCAGGTCGCGGCCGAGGCTGGCGGCAATGCGATCCGCATCCATATCGACAAGGCCGAGGCTGCAAGCGCCGTCGCCGCCCTTCTGGCCCGTGTGGCCAAGGATGGTGGGCGCAACAAAAGCCCGGTCACGATCTGCGTGCCCGATAGCGCCACGGGGCAAGAGATTGACCTCGAACTTCCTGCCGAATACCCCATCTCACCCCAGATCAAAGGCGCGCTCAAAGCCGTTGGCGGCGTGGTGATGGTCGAGGAAATCTAGCCTACCAATGCGGTGGGCGCTGGTCGGTAAAGACGGCGCCGCCCTCGTCAGGGGCCTCCATCCGCTCGGTCATCATCGCCATGCGGCGGGTCAGGCGGTCGATCTCGGTCGCCTGTGCGGCCACGATGTCCGAAAGATCATCCACCGTGCGCATTAGATGCGCCATCCGCTCTTCCATCGCGTCCATTCGGTCGTCATTCTGTTCTGGCATATGCATCCCTTGCTTGCCGCGCCTGCCCCCATCCGCTACACCGCCCGACGACAAGCTGCAAAGGGTTTCCCGATGGCCAAAGACAAACAACCCCGCAAACCACGCGCCGAGACGCCAAAAGGCTTTCGCGATTATTTTGGTGCGGATGTGATTGAGCGCCGCGATATGCTGGCGAAAATTTCCGAGGTCTATGAGCGTTACGGCTTTGACCCGCTGGAAACCAGTGCGGTGGAAACGGTAGAGGCCTTGGGCAAATTCCTGCCCGATGTCGACCGCCCGAATGCCGGTGTTTTCGGCTGGCAAGAGGAAGAGGGCGATTGGCTGGCTCTTCGCTATGATCTGACCGCGCCCTTGGCCCGTGTCGCCGCGCAGTTTCGCAACGACTTGCCAACCCCCTACCGCCGCTATGCCTTTGGCCCGGTTTGGCGCAACGAAAAGCCCGGCCCGGGGCGGTTCCGCCAGTTTTACCAATGCGATGCCGATACCGTCGGCGCACCCTCTGTCGCCGCCGATGCCGAGATTTGCGCCATGCTGGCCGATGCCCTAGAGGCCGTAGGGATTGAGCGCGGCGACTACATCGTACGCGTCAACAACCGCAAAGTGCTGAACGGCGTGATGGAGGTTGCGGGGGTTCTGGACCCTGCCGATCCAACCAAGTTCGAAGAGGAACGCGGTATCGTTTTGCGCGCCATCGACAAGCTGGACCGCCTTGGCCCGGACGGCGTGCGCGCATTGCTGGGCGAAGGCCGCAAGGATGAGAGCGGCGATTTCACCAAGGGCGCAGGGCTGGGGGCCGATCAGGCCGATGCGGTCATGGGCTTTATGGAGGCCAAGGGCCATACGGGCGCGGCCACGGTTGCACGGTTGCGCGACGTGGTTGGTGTCTCGGCGCTAGGGCTGGAAGGCGTGGAAGAGCTGGAAACCATAGCGGATCTTTTGTCGGCCCAAGGCTATGGCCCTGACCGGATCGAGATTGACCCGTCCGTCGTGCGCGGCCTCGGCTACTACACCGGCCCTGTGTTCGAAGCCGAACTGACCTTTGAAATTCTCGACGAAAAAGGCCGCAAGCGACAGTTCGGCTCGGTCGCGGGGGGCGGGCGCTATGATGATCTGGTCAAGCGTTTTACCGGCCAGGCGGTGCCTGCCACGGGGGTTTCCATCGGGGTGGACCGGCTTTTGGCCGCCCTGCGCGCCAAGGGGCGGCTCGGGGATGCAGCTGCGGGGCCGGTGGTTGTGACCGTGATGGACCGTGATCGCATGGCTGATTACATGGCGATGGTTGGCGATCTGCGCCGCGCCGGTATCCGTGCCGAAATGTATCTGGGCAATCCGAAAAACTTTGGCAACCAGTTGAAATATGCGGATAAACGCGGCTCTCCCATCGCCGTTATTCAAGGCGGGGATGAGGCGGCCAAGGGTGTTGTTGTCCTCAAGGACCTGATCCTTGGCGCAAAGATCGCCGAAAATGCCACGTTGGAGGAATGGAAAGACCGCCCTGCGCAGGTCGAAATTCCGCTGGCCGATCTGGTTTCCGAAGTTCAAAAGATGCTTGCCCAATGACAGATCGCGCCACCATACGGGCCGAGGCCGAAACCCTCTTTGCTGCCTTCAAATCTGCTGGTGCCGTCGCTGTTGAGGCGGACACATTACTGCCCGCCGAAACCCTGCTGGACCTTTACGGCGAGGATATCCGCGCCCGGGCCTATGTCACCTCTGACCCTTTGCGCGGCGAAATGATGCTGCGGCCCGATTTCACGGTGCCTGTGGTGCAGGCCCATATGCAAAGCGGGGCAGAGCCTGCGCGCTATTGCTATATGGGCGAGGTGTTTCGCAAACAGGACCGCCCCGGGGGGCGTGCCAATGAATATCTGCAAGTCGGGTTTGAGCTGTTTGACCGCACTGCCCCCGAGGCCGCGGATGCAGAGCTGTTCGCGCTGTTCCACGGGTTGCTTGCGCCCTTGGGCTTGCGCCCCGCGACGGGTGATATCGGGATATTGATGGCGGCGGTCAAAGGGCTTTCGACCAGTCAGCGCCGTAAGGCAGCACTTTTGCGGCACATCTGGCGGCCGGCACGGTTTCGCAAATTGCTGGACCGTTTTGCGGGTCGTGCGGCCCCGCCCCAAGCGCGCCAGGAGATGCTGGCCCGTCTGCGCAGTGGCGATATGGCCGCGCTGATCGCGGATGCAGGCCCGATGATCGGCCTGCGCTCCGAGGCAGAGATCACAGCGCGGGCAAATGCGCTGATCGAGGATGACCAGACCCCGCCGCTTGCCGCGCCTGAGGCGGCCCTGCTTTATGACCTTTTGACCTTGCAGGCACCTGCCCGTGCGGCCCTGTCGCATATGCGGGGTATCACCTCGATGCTGCCCGCGATCGAACCGGCCGTAGACCGTTTCGCCACGCGACTTGACGCGCTGGAGCGTCACGGCATCAACCCCTCGGACCTGCCGTTCGCGGCAAGCCACGGGCGCTCGTCGATGGAATATTACGACGGCTTTGTGTTCAGCTTTGAGGGCAACGGCCTGCCGGTTGCCTCGGGCGGGCGCTATGATGCGCTGACGGCGGTGCTGGGGCAGGGGCGCTCTATTCCGGCGGTGGGGGGCATGATCCGCCCTGCGATGTTGGCAACCCTGCGGGAGGCATTGGCATGAGCTTGAAGATCGGGGTGCCGTCCAAGGGGCGGCTGATGGAAAAGACCTTTGACTGGTTCGGCGCGCGTGGTGTGACCATGGGGCGCTCTGGCTCTGACCGTGAATATGCGGGGGCCGTTGAGGGTGTGGACGGCGTTGAGCTGGTCTTGCTCTCGGCCGGTGAGATTCCGCGTGAACTTTCGGCGGGGCGCATCCATCTGGGCGTGACCGGATCGGATCTGGTGCGTGACAAGCTGGCCGATTGGTCAGCGCAGGTGGCCGAGGTCGCGGCTCTGGGCTTTGGCCATGCCGATCTGATTATTGCGGTGCCGACCGCGTGGATTGATGTCGATACCGTTGATGATCTGGATGCGGCGGCGGCGGCCTTTCGGGCCGAATACGGTTTCCGGCTGCGGATTGCGACGAAATATCACCGGCTGGTACGCGACTATCTGACCGCGCAGGGGGTTGCCGATTATCAGCTGGTTGACAGCCAAGGTGCGACCGAGGGCACGGTGAAAAACCTGACCGCCGAGGCGATTGCCGATATTACCTCCTCGGGGGAAACCCTGCGCGCGAACCACCTGAAGATCCTGTCGGACGGGCCGATCCATGCCTCGCAAGCCACGCTTTTTGCGGCGCGCGGGGCCGAATGGGATGCCGCAACACGGGCCACATTAGCCGAATTGGCAAAACAGCTGGGCGTAAAGGCCGAGGTTTAGCGCAAGCCGATATCGGCCAGCGCGCGGGCCAGATCGGGGGGCAGGGCCTCTTCGGTCTCGCGGTTCTTGGGCAGGTCGCGCGGGGCATCCTCGACGGACAGGTAACGCCAGCCCTGAAACGGGCGGCGCGGTGCGGGTTCGGTCGGGATGATCTGCGGATCAAGCACGAGGGCACAGCGCAAAATGCCATCTTCGCCGCGCTGTTCCTCCAGCGCCGTGAGGGTTTGCCGTGCAAGCACAACCCCTTTGAAAACCCAATAGAGCGACCCGCCGTTCAAAAGCGCGTCGCCGCGTTTCGGCCACATCCGCGTGACATGACGCGGCAGCCCGTCGGGCCAGGCCTTCCGCCGCTGTTCCTGCCATGCGGCCAGATCGTCAATGCCATTGGCGCCAACGCAGAGTTTTAACAGATTTACGGTGTCTGCCACGAATCCCCCTTCGGTTAACGTGAACTTAGCGCCTTGGACGTCGGGGGCAAGCAGCCGTGGCTAGATGTGACCGATGTTATGCAGGAAATCGGATAGGGTGGCGGCAAAGGTCTGGGGTTGTTCCAGCATCGGCAAATGGCCGGATTTGCGGATTACGGCAAACTCCGCGCCGGGGATCAGATCGGCCAGATCCCGCAGCATATCGGCGGGGGTTATGGCATCCTGATTGCTGGCGATGACAAGGCTTGGCAGGCGCAAACTGGCGGTGGGGGTATAAAAATCCGTGCCGGAAATCGCGGCGGCACAGCCCAGAACACCATCAAGCCGCGGCGCAATTTGCCCCGCCTGCCATGCCGCAAAGGCAGGGGAATTGCGGAAACCGGCAGTGAAATGCGTGCTTGGGTCAAGCGGGTTGCCGCCTGCTTGCAGGGCGGTAATTTGGCGGGCCCATGTCTCTTTTGTGCCGATCTTGGTGGCGGTATTGGCCAAGACCAAGGCGCGGATCTGATCCAAGCGTTTCACGGCCAAGCCTTGCGCAATCATACCTCCCAGGCCGGACCCCAGAAAGACGCAGTTGCGCACCTCTAGCCCGTCAAGCAGGGCCTCGGCGTCGCGTACCAATGCGCCCATCCCGTAAGGTGGTGGCGGGGTGGCCGATGCCCCGTGACCGCGCAGATCAAACCGGATGATCCGCAAGCCCTGTGGCAGCAGGGGCAGCACCGGGTCCCATATGGATTGATCCAACCCCAGACCATGCGCCAACACAAGGGCGGGGCCGCTGCCTTCGGCTTGATAGGCGATCATCTGATCGCCGCAGCGGGCGTGTTGGATATGGCTGGGCATAGCGTGCCTTGAAGGTCAATCGGTCAGGGTTGCAAGGGCGCGCGTGAACACATCCGGATCGACATTCCCGCCCGAGGCGACACAAATCACATCCGAGGTCTTGATCCGCTCGCCGTGGAACAGCGCTGCCGCCAGTGCAACGGCCCCGCCCGGCTCCAATACAATCTTCAGTCGGGACCACGCGAGGGCCACGGCCCGCATCGCCTCCTCATCCGTGACGATAATGCCGGGGCCGCAAAGGCGCGCCATGACCGGCAGCGTCATCAGGCCGGGGGTCGGTGTCAGGATTGCATCACAGACAGAACCTGCATTGCTTGCATTGCGCTGGCGCGTTCCGGTGGCAAGGCTGCGGGTCACATCGTCAAAGCCAGCAGGCTCTACCGGGCGGGCGCGCAGATGGGTTGATCGCGATTCCAGCGCCAATGCGATGCCCGCAGTCAGGCCTCCGCCACCACAGCAGACCAGAACATCCGCATCGGTAATCCCGTCCTCGGCGGCCTGCTCGGCAATCTCCAGCCCGGTTGTGCCCTGGCCCGCAATCACTCGCCTGTCATCAAAGGGTTTGATCAGGGTCAGCCCGCGCTCGGCGGCGAGGGTTTCGGTTAGCGCGTCACGGTCTGCGGTCAAGCGGTCATAGAGCACGACCTCGGCCCCCAATGCGCGGGTATTTGCAACCTTCATCCTTGGTGCATCGCTTGGCATGACGATTACGGCAGGCACCCCGTGTTGGCGCGCGGCCAGCGCCACGCCCTGCGCATGGTTGCCCGAGGAACAGGCGATAACCCCTTTGGCGCGGATCTCATTTTCCAACCCCGAAATGGCCGACCATGCGCCGCGAAACTTGAAGGAACCGGTGTGCTGAAGGCATTCCGCCTTGATAAACACCCGGCGGCCGGCGATTTCATCCAGAAACGGAGAGGTCAGAAGCGGTGTGCGGCGGGCGTGGCCCTCAAGGCGGCGCGCGGCGGCCTCAATCGCGGT
The DNA here is from genome assembly GCF_005234135.1 of Pseudorhodobacter turbinis. Classification (NCBI taxonomy): domain Bacteria; kingdom Pseudomonadati; phylum Pseudomonadota; class Alphaproteobacteria; order Rhodobacterales; family Paracoccaceae; genus Pseudorhodobacter; species Pseudorhodobacter turbinis. Next base: position 948,397 of record NZ_CP039965.1, on the reverse strand, counting down.
GATATCGGGTGCAGTCGTATTGGGCATAGCGCTTTCCGGAATGTTTCTGTCGTCAAGGGCGGCTTTCGCGCACCATAGCTGACGGGTTTGCAAGAAACAGTCAATGTTTAGTCAATTCCTTAACTTTTGGTTAACGATTTTTTGGTCTTGCTGATCAACTCCCGCGCTTTTGGGAAAAGAGGGGCGTATGCGCTGGATTTTGGTGATCTTGTTTTGGGGCTGGGCGGTAAGCGCACAGGCAGGCGCGTGGCCGCGCGGCGAGGGCAAGGTGTTTGTGGCGCTTTCTGCCGATGCGAACCGCAGTCAGCTTTACGCCGAATATGGGATCCGTGGGGATTGGACGCTGGGGGTGGAAGTCTCTATGCCCAAGGACCGCCGCCTGCCCGATTACACGCAGTTCATCCATTATCCGGTCTGGCGCGGCAAGGGCGGCGCGATCCTGTCGGCCGGCCTTGCCGTAGAGATGCGTGAGACCACCGCCGCCGCGACCATTCCCGCCCTGCGCGGCGAATCCGAGATTGCGGGCCGGGCGGGTGTCTTTTGGGGCAAGGGCTTTGACAGCCCTTTGGGCAGTGGTTGGGCCACGGTGGATGCGCAGCTGGAAAAACTGATCACAACTGATTGGCTGGGTACAGGCCTGACCTACAAGCTGGATGTCGGGCTTGGGGTCAAACCGATGGAGCGGCTGTCAATTATGGCCCAAGCCCAATACTGGCAACGCGGAGATGCACAAGATCTGCGGCTGGAGGCAGGGGCCGCGTGGAAAATGGGCTTTGCGCAGGTGGTTGTCAGCCCCTCGGTCGGTGTGATCGGCGACAAGGACCCGCTTGTTAAGCTTGGGCTGTGGGTGGATTTTTAACGCGGTCCAACCATGCGTGGAGCACGGTGATCGACTCCGGCTCATCCAAAAATGGGATATGGGCGCGGTCGGGGACATTGATGAATGCCATGTCGGGACGGCGTTTGCGCATTTCGTCAGCGCAGCTTTGGGTGAGCAGATCGGAATTGGCCCCACGGATCAGCGCCAGCGGCAGGCCTGCACAGGCATCAAACAGGGGCCAGATATCAACCTCTGGCCCCTCAAAGGCCGCAATGAAGGCTTGGCGCAGCTCAGGGTCATAGGTGATGCGCAGCCCATCCGCAGTGGCGGTGTAATGCAGGCGCGCTTCTTCCATCCAGCGGCTTTGGGGAACATTGGCGAAACCGGGCATCGCCTGAGGCAGGGCGGCGGCCAACTCGTCATGGGATTTGGCGCGCGGGTTGCGCCCGACGTAATCCATGATCTTGGCCAGACCGGGCTTGTAGATTTCAGGCCCGATGTCATTGAAGCAAATCCCGAGCAGCCGCTCTTTGGCCATTGCCGCCAGTAGCATCGCGATCAATCCCCCCCGAGAGGTGCCGATAACAGCGGCCTTTTCCACCTGCAAGTGGTCCAGAAGTTCAATTGTATCCTTGCCCTCTTGCGGCACGGTATAGCTGGCCGGACCGGTGAAATCACTTTGCCCGCGTCCACGGTAATCCATGCGGATTAGGCGGCAGGGGGGCAGATGGGGTTGCATGTAATCAAAGTCATGCATCGTCCGCGTCAGCCCTGAAAGACAGAGCACAGGCGTGCCCGTCCCCTCATCACGGTAGGCAATGCGGGTGCCGTCGGTTGTGGTGAAAAACTGGGTCATAGGGCACCTGCATTTTGGGGTTGAGAAGCCGAAACTGGCACAGGCCTGCGCCAAGGGAAAGGGGGCGCGGCAATCGGGCTGCTTGCGACCGGGCCATTGAGCGCATAAAGGGGAAGGGGTTGACGGGAAGGCAAAAAGATATGGCACGCGGCGCACCATCGTTAGAAGAGCGAGAAAAATCCAAGAAGGTCGGGGCACTGCGAGGCCTCGTTCCCTATCTGGCCCCGTATCGGGGCTTGGTTTTGGGCGCGATTGGCGCCTTGATCGTGACGGCCTGCGTCTCGCTTGCGCTGCCTTTGGCGGTGCGGCGTGTGGTCGATGGTTTCGCCTCTGACAATGCAGCCTTGTTGGATGAGTATTTCGCGGCTGCCCTTGGTGTGGCCATCTTGTTGGCCTTGGGCACGGGCGCGCGCTATTATCTTGTGACACGGTTGGGCGAACGGGTTGTCGCCGATATCCGCAAATCCCTGTTCGATAAAGTCATGGGGATGAGCCCGGCTTTCTTTGAGCGTATCATGACCGGCGAAGTCCTGAGCCGACTGACCACCGATACCACGTTGATCCTTTCGGTGATCGGGTCGTCGGTGTCCATTGCCCTGCGCAATTTCCTGATCTTTCTGGGCGGGATGGTGGCGCTGCTGCTGACCTCGGCCAAGCTGACAGGGTTGGTGTTGCTGATCGTGCCGGGGGTTGTGATCCCGATTGTCGTGCTGGGCCGCCGCTTGCGTGTCCTTAGCCGCGAAAATCAAGATCTGATCGCCTCCAGCTCCGGCAGTGCATCCGAGGCGCTTTTGTCGGTGCAAACCGTGCAGGCCTTTACGCATGAGCGTCCGACCCGTGCCGCTTTTGCCAAGGTGACAGAGGCGGCCTATGCCTCGGCGCAACGCCGTATCGGAACGCGGGCCGTGATGACCATGATCGTGATCTTTCTGATTTTTGCGGGTGTTGTCGGTGTGCTTTGGATTGGTGCACGTGACGTACAGTCCGGCGTGATGAGCCCGGGCGAGCTGGTGCAATTTCTGATCTATTCGGTGATGGTGGCCGGCGCTGTTGGCGCGCTATCCGAGATTTGGGGTGAGTTGCAGCGTGCAGCGGGCGCGACGGAGCGGCTGGTAGAGCTGCTTGTGGCTGTCGATACCGTGAATGATCCTGCCAATCCTGTGGCCCTGCCGCGCCCTGTCAAAGGCGCGATTACCTTTGAGGGTGTGTCCTTCCGTTACCCTGCGCGGCCCGATACCAGCGCGCTGGACGGTGTGGATTTGGTGGTGCAACCGGGGGAAACGGTGGCACTTGTTGGCCCGTCGGGCGCAGGCAAGACCACGATTTTGCAACTGTTGCAGCGGTTCTATGACCCGCAAGAGGGCCGCGTGACCCTTGATGGTTTGGCGCTGACCGATCTTAAACGCGATGATTTCCGGCGTGCGATCGCCCTTGTGCCGCAAGACCCGGTGATCTTCGGGGCCTCGGCCCGCGAGAATATCCGCTTTGGCCGCCCCGAGGCAAGCGATGCCGAGATTGAGGCCGCCGCCCGCGCCGCTGCCGCCCATGAATTCCTGACGGCCCTGCCGGATGGCTATGACACCTTTGTTGGTGAACGTGGTGTGATGCTTTCAGGTGGGCAAAAGCAGCGCATCGCCATCGCCCGCGCTATTTTGCGCGATGCGCCGGTGCTGTTGCTGGATGAGGCGACAAGCGCGCTGGACGCCGAAAGCGAACGCGCCGTTCAGGCCGCAGTGGACGAGCTGGCGAAAACCCGCACGACCTTGGTCGTGGCGCACCGTCTTGCCACCGTAAAAAAGGCCGACCGTATTGTGGTGTTCGATCACGGGCGCATTGTGGCCATGGGCACGCATGATGAATTGGTCGCAGCGGGCGGGCTATATGCGCGTTTGGCGCGGTTGCAATTCACCGACGGGCAAAGCTGAACTTCGGTTGATCGGGCAAATTTTCCTATAACGTTGCGTATTTAGGGCTGTCTTTGCTTGCAGGGCCACCAAAATGCCAGCATCCTTGATATAATGCTGCGCAAGACGTGCAGGCGCTCAGGTTGTTGGGAGGATAGCAAATGAAGGCTTTTGCATCGGTTGTGGACCGTGATGCCATTGAGAATGAATTGCCTTGGGAGGAGCGGGATACCGCTAAATCCATCTATCAGTTCCTGACCCGTGCGCGCGATGCGCATGGCAATCAACCTGCCGTCAGCTTTCAATTGATGTCGGGCGTCAAGGATCGCGCGCAGACACTCACATGGGCGCAATATCATGCGCGCGTGACCCAAGCGGCGAACCTGTTTCATGATATTGGTGTCGGGCGCGATGATGTTGTGGCCTTCATTCTGCCCAATTGTCTGGAAACGGCTGTGACCGTTCTGGGCGGCGCTGTGGCGGGGATTGTCAATCCGGTCAACCCTTTGCTGGATGCCGATCAGATCAGCTCTATCCTGCGCGAGACGGGCGCGAAAGTGGTTGTCACGCTGAAGGCTTTTCCAAAAACCGATGTGGCGCAAAAGGTTGCCGAGGCCGTTCGCCACGCGCCCGACGTCAAGAACGTGCTGGAGATTGACCTCAACCGTTACCTCTCGCCGCCCAAAAGCTGGATAGTGCCGTTGATCCGACCGAAAAACCCGGTGGAACATCACGCCCGTGTGCGGAACTTCAATGCCGAATGCGCGCGCCAACCCTCGGACCACCTTATCTTTGACGATGTGTTGGAGGACCGTGTCGCGGCCTTTTTCCACACCGGCGGCACCACCGGCATGCCCAAGGTCGCGCAGCACAAGGTTTCAGGCATGGTCTATAACGGCTGGCTGGGGGCAAGCTTGATTTTCAAGCAATCAGACGTGGTGATCTGTCCGCTGCCGATGTTCCATGTTTTCGCGATCTATCCGATTTTGATGTCGATGATCGCCTCGGGCGGGCATGTCGTGTTTCCAACGCCCGCAGGCTATCGCGGCGACGGTGTTTTCGACAACTTCTGGAAGCTGGTCGAACGCTGGAAGGTTACCTATATGATCACCGTGCCAACGGCGCTTTCGGCCTTGATGCAACGCCCTGTGGATGCCGATGTCAGCAGCTTGCGCGGCGCATTTTCAGGTTCTGCCCCCTTGCCGTTGGAATTGTTCAAACGGTTCGAGGCCGCCACTGGCGTGGAGATAATCGAGGGTTACGGCCTGACCGAATGCACCTGTCTGGTATCATGCAACCCACCGGAAGGTAAAAAGAAAATCGGATCGGTCGGGATTCCATTGCCCTATACACATGTGCGCATCCTGCATCACGACGCCGCCGATAACCCTGTCGATTGCGGTATCGATCAGGTGGGTGAGATATGCGTGGCCAACCCCGGTGTCTTTCCCGGCTCCACCTATACCGAGGTGGATAAAAACCATAACCTCTTTGCCGAGGAGGTCTATCTTCGTACCGGCGATTTGGGGCGGATTGATGCCGACGGCTATTTGTTCATCACCGGCCGCGCCAAGGATCTGATCATTCGCGGCGGCCATAACATCGACCCTGCCGAGATTGAGGAAGCCCTTGCAGGCCATGATGCCGTGGCAATGGTCGGCGCGATTGGCCAACCAGATGCACATGCGGGCGAGGTGCCTTGTGCATATGTCGAGCTGGTCACGGGGGCCGAGGTAACGGTTGAAGCTTTGATGGAACACGCACGCAAATATATCCATGAACGCGCGGCCGTGCCTAAAGTTATCGAGATCTTGGACGAACTACCGAAAACCGCCGTTGGCAAGGTTTTCAAGCCTGATCTGCGTCGCCTTGCCATCACCCGCACCTATAATGAGGCGCTTGCCTCGGCCGGTTTGGGCGTAAAGGTGGTTGCGGTGATCGAGGATAAAAAGCGCGGGCTGGTGGCACAGATCGGGCGCGTTGACGGGGTCACAGATGAGGCCGTTACCGCCGTTCTGGGCGGGTTTGTGCGCCCGTGGGAATGGGTTTGACCCCTAGCCGGCGGTATCAAGCCAGATCGTAACCGGCCCGGCGTTGGTCAGGCTGACATCCATATCCGCGCCAAAGGAGCCTTCGGCCGTGGGGATGCCGAGGGCTTTGATCGCGCCGATGAAGTGTTGGTAAAGTTGGCGGCCCTCTTCGGGCGGTGCGGCGGTCGAAAAGCCGGGGCGGTTGCCTCGCGCGGTATCGGCCGCCAGCGTGAACTGGCTGACGATCAGGGCACTGCCGCCCGTGTCTTTCAGCGACAGGTTCATCTTGTCGGCATCATCCTTGAAAACCCGCAGCTTGGTGATCTTGGCGGCCAGTTGGTCGGCCTGTGCCTCTGTGTCGCCCTGCATGGCGCAGATCAGGATCAGCAAGCCGGGGCCGATCTCGCCAATGGTTTCGCCATCAACCTTGACGGCGGCACTATGGACGCGCTGTAACAGTGCCCTCATAGTTCGTGCTTCCACGGTGGGTTTGCGCCGGGGCGCGAGACGGTTACAGCGGCGGCGCGATTGCCCAGCGAAAGGGCAGCATCCAGCGTGCTGTCGGACAGGGCGGTGATTGCAGCTTTGGAAAGGGCGCCGGCACCGTGCAGTGCGGCAAGCGCGCCTGCGTTAAAGGTATCCCCCGCCCCGACGGTATCGGCGACCTTAGCCGGATTGGCGGCAACAAAACGGTTCTGCGTGGCGGTGATCGCGCGCGCGCCTGCGGCCCCTTCGGTCAGAAACACCAGCTTGGCCCCGCGCGCCAACAGATTTTGCGCAAGGGCTTGCGGATCGCCCGCCCCTTCAAGCCAATGCAGATCCTCATCGCTGATCTTTACAATATCGGCGCGGGCAAGCATCGTGTTGATGCGGTCGCGGTAGGCGGCTTGATCGGTGATAAAGCTGGGCCGGATGTTGGGATCGATCATGGTGATACGGTCGGCGGCACGTTGTTGAAGCAGGGAAAAACTGCTGGCCGCAGGGTCATTCACCAAAGAAATACCGCCAAAGAACAACGCCTTGATGTCATCTGGCAGGGTTGGCAAATCCTCGGGGGCCAGCATCCGCCCCGCCGTATTTTCATCATAAAAGGCATAGGTAGCTTGACCGTTTTTCAGCGTGACAAAGGCCAAAGTGGTCGGCCGGTCTGAAAGTGGCGCGAGCGTGATATCAACATTCGATGCGGCCAGCGCGCGGGTCAAAATCTGTCCGAAAAGATCCGTGGACAGGCCCGAAAAATATCCGGTGCTTACGCCCAAACGCCCCAAGGCGATGGCCGTATTGAACACCGCCCCTCCCGCGTGGGGGGCAAAACCCGCCTCTCCCGCTTGGGTTTCCCGAGGGAGCATGTCGATCAAGGCTTCGCCGCAACATAAGATCATGGTCAGGCTCCTAACGGCGCTTAGGTGAAATAAGGTGCAAGGTTTGCGCGGACCCGGTCCAGTGGCGTTGCGTCGGATGTATCGGGGACAAACTGCTGGCCGGTGATCGCTTCATAGGCATCGATATAGGTCTGGGCGGTCGCCGCGATCTTATCCGCTGGGATCTCGGGGATCTCGTCGTGATAGGGGTCACAGCGGTCGGCAACCCATGCGCGGATGACGTCCTTGTCAAAAGAGGGCGGGCGACTGCCGCTTTCCAGCGCCTGCGCGTAGCCATCCGCCAGCCAATAGCGCGAACTGTCGGGCGTATGGATTTCATCGGCAAGAATGATGTTGCCCTCGGCATCGGTGCCGAATTCGTATTTCGTATCCACCAAAATCAACCCGCGCTTGGCCGACACTTCCTGCCCTCGGGCAAAAAGCGCAAGAGAGATCGCGGAGATTTGCTCCCATTGCGCGGCGGTCAACAGCCCCTGAGAGACAATTTCATCTGCTGTCATCGGCTCGTCATGGCCGCCGTCAAACGCCTTAGAGGTGGGGGTGATGATCGGCGTCGGCAATGCCTGATTGTCGCGCAACCCATCGGGCAGGTTATGCCCGTACATCTGCCGCGCACCCTTTTTATAAAGCGTCAGGATAGAGGTGCCGGTGGTTCCCGCAAGATATCCGCGCACAACAATCTCAACCGGCAAAATAGTCAGCCGCTTGCCGATCACCACATTCGGGTCGGGATATTCGAGAACATGGTTGGGGCAAATGTCGGCCGTGTGATCGAACCAGTACCGCGCGGTCTGGGTCAGAACCTGTCCCTTGTACGGGATCGCCGCAAGAATACGGTCAAAGGCCGAAATCCGGTCCGAGGAAATCAGGATCCGGCGATCGTCGGGCAGATCATAGCAATCCCTGACCTTGCCGAAATAGGGATTCGGAAGTTCGGGAATACGGGCATCGTTGAGGATGCGGGTCAGGTCGATCATCGGGGCCTCCTGTTGATCTGCGTTCTATCGGGCGGGATTGCACCAAAGTCAATCTTTGCACGGGTTTTTGACTGATTTAGCCTGTCGCTTGCGGTCATCCATGGCAATCCGTGCGCAGGGGGGCTCAATGCCCCACAAGCGCGGTTTTTGCTATTGTTGGCCGAAATAGGCAAAGGCGCCCAGCAACAGGGCGCCAGCCAGCACGGCAAATGTGATCTTCCAGACCGAATAGGGGCGCTCTCCCTGCACTTTGCCAGTTTGTCCGTTCACCACAAAACGATAGGTCTTGCCATTATATTTATAGGCCGCCATCCAGATCGGCAGCAGGATATGCTTGAAAGTCTCGGCGCTATGGTTGGTCTCCACCGCACTTATGCGTTGTTCATCGCCGCCAATATCACGCGCCACATCCCGTGTGATCACCTGCGCCATGATCTCTTTTGCCTGACCATTGCCATCCGAAAGGCTGATCGTATATCCCTCGGCCATAAATCCCGCCAGATAATCGGCGCGGTAGGGCTCTAGCGCGCCCAGATCCCATGGCTCCAACCCTCGGGTATAGTTGCGCGGCAGGCTTTGCGCCGCCATCACAAGGACATCGTCAAAGGCGCGGGCCACACGGCCTGACACGGACCGCCAGCGGGTTTTGCGGACCTGTTCGCGCCGCTGTTGTCGCTTGCCATCCACCACGACGGTGACAGTGCGGGTCTCATAATAATAGGTGCCGCGCTGACCGGAATAACGCGACTGCGTCGCCGCATCAAAGGTCCAATAGGGCACATAAAGCCCCGAGAGCGTGCGCCCTTTGCGCGCGTATTCCACCAGCCCGCCCGGCGCGAACCAAAGGCTGCCGAGCCATTTGCCCATCGCATCACGTGCCGTACGTTCGTCCAGTTGAAACGGGATCAGGGCTTGGGGTTTTATCTGACGGTTTGTGCCGGTGCCGATAACCAGCGGGGTTGCACAAAATGGACATGCGGTGGCATGTTTTGCCCCTTCGAACTCAACCAATGCACCACAATTCGTACATCGGGTGGTCTGCGGCTCTTCCATCGCGGTTTGTGGCAGGTCGTTGCGCAGCCCCTGCGCCAGCGGATGTTCCACCAAGGCTGCGTGTCGGTCATGCACCGCAGCTGCGGGGATATCTTGCACGTTACCGCAATGGTCGCAGCGCATTTGGGTCTGACCGGGGGCAAAGCGCAGCTCTGCCCCGCAGCTGTCACAGGGCCAGCGCCGGTCGTGCTCTGCGCTCACCTTACGCTCCGGGTGGTGGTGGCGGGGCGACGGTGAACAGCTGTGCTAGTTCTGAAATCTCACCAGCTGCAGTCCAGCCATCCTGACCCGCGGTCCAGACAAGCGTGTCACGGGCAAAGCTGCCTTCGGTAATCATCCGGCCAAGGTGACTGCGTGAGAATGGTCCCGCGGTCGTGCCGTTCTTGGCGGTGTGCCACAGCTTTTCGGGTGCAGGGGGTGGCGGCGGGGGCGGCATTTGTGCGGGTTGCGCTTGGGCTGGCACAGCGCCCCAAGGCCCCATGCTTTGCGCCATGCCCATCCCGATACCGGCGCCCATGCCCGCACCCATCGCAGCACCTGCTGCCGAGCCGGGTTGTGACATGCTCTCGGCGGCGTTGAATTTCATATAGCGGTCCAGATCCCCGACGACGCCCATCGAGGTGCGCTTGTCCATCGCGGCCTCCACCGCCTCGGGCAAAGAGATGTTTTCGATATAAAGCTCTGGCAGGGACAGGCCGTATTCCGCGATTTGCGGGTTGATCGCGGTGGCAACCAGCTTGCCCAGATCGGCGGTATTGGCGGCCATATCCAGCACCGGGATCTGGCTTGCGGCCAGCGCGCGGCTCATCTCTTGCAAGATCACGTTGCGGATCTGATAGCTGATCTCATCGGCGGTGAATTCGCCGTCCGTGCCGACAATCTCGGTCATGAAGCGGGCCGGATCGGTGACGCGCATCGAATAGGTGCCGAATGCGCGGATGCGCACGGGGCCGAATTCCGGATCGCGGGTCATGATCGGGTTTTTAGTGCCCCATTTCAGATCGTTGAAACGGGTGGTGTTGATGAAGTAAATCTCGGATTTGAAGGGCGATTGGAACCCGTGATCCCAGTTCTGGAGCGAGGTCATCACCGGCATGTTGTTGGTTTCCAACATATAAAGGCCGGGACCAAAGACATCGGCCAATTGGCCCTCATGGATGAACACGGCGGCCTGACCTTCGCGGACTGTCAGTTTCGCGCCGTATTTAATCTCGTTTCCGTGGCGCTCGAATCGCCAGACCATGGTGTCGCGGGTGTCATCCGTCCATGCGATGACGTCAATAAATTGGCCTTTGAGAAAGTCGAATACCATCTGTGGCTCCTTAACTGTCGCCGCCGACAAGGGATTCGGCGAGTTGGTCGATAATGGGGCGGGCCTCTGCCAGCGTCATGCCGGGCGTAAGGCGTTTGTCATAGAGCATTTGCAGCATCATCTCATCCATCGGGGTCAGCAGGGCAAATTCCTGATCGTCGTTGAAGATGGAGGGACGCGCCTGCGGGCTGTCATTGGGCAGGCCAAGACCTTGGCTGATTTCCTCATGCAAACAAGACAGGTGCAAAAGGTCGGGATGCTCGGCGCGGACGACGGCAAAGGCGCGTTCGATCAAGCTGGTGCTGTCATCGATCGAGGTGGTGACCTGACAATAGGTCGATTCCGGCATGTTGATGATTGAGTCCAGCTCTGCTTCGCCGATGCTGGGATCGGTACGGCGTACTGTCGGGCCAATGGACTTGATTTCATCCGTGTTCAGGATGTGCAGGTGAAAGTTCACGCCGCTGTCTGCCAGCTGAATGGAATGGCCCGTCAGCCGTGTCAGCCGTGCCAGAAAAGAGCGGACCCGCGCCCGTTCAATCGCGCGCTGCTTTTGCGGAACGGCCTCGCCAAAGTTCAACCCCACGCGCACAGGCTTTTGCCAGCGGCGTAGACGTTTTTCGGTGCTGCGTGCGACCAGCCTGCCGGAAGAGCTGTCGAACTCATCGAAAAATGCGATACGGGCAAAGTTATTTGCCAGCATACGTGCCGAAAAAGGGGCATCCTTGGCGCCGGTGTCCGTGCGCATCAACCCTTGGGACAGAAGTTCGGCCTGCACACCGGCGTAATAGCTACGCAGGGCCTTGCTGGCGGGAGAGGGGGATGCCTCTTCGGGCGGCAAAACCCTTGCGGGGGGCGGCTGCGTGGCACGATCCTGGGGGCCAGAGGAGGTTACGCAGCCCGTCAAAAACCCGGCAGAGGCGATCATAATGATCGCCCCTTTCAAAGTATTTGCGGGCGGGATCAGGGAAAAAGGCGCGCGGGCCATCCTGTTTGGTATCCTTTATTTCCGGCCGGGTGTGCTGGTGCCAACTGTATCGCCCAAACCGTCCTTGCGCCCCTTGGCCGCGGCCAAGGTGTCGCGTAGCTCATGCTCCATCTTCACCAGCTCCTCCTCGGCGGCGGCGCGTTTGGCCTTGCCCTCATCCGCGATGGTGAGGCTCTCGTTGATTGTGGCGATCAACGTCGCATTGGCCGATTTCACTGCTTCGATATCAAACACGCCACGCTCCATTTCTGTGCGCACTATACGGTTGGTTTGTTGCAGATTTTCGGCGTTTGAGGTCAGTAGCTCATTTGTTAGATCATTTGCGGCGCGGATGCTTTGCGCAGCCTCACGGGATCGCTGGATGGTGACCGCCTGCGCCAGCTGGGTTTCCCACAGCGGCACGGTATTGACGAGGGTGGAGTTGATCTTGGTCACGAGGCTTTTGTCATTTTCCTGAACCAGACGGATCGAGGGCAGCGACTGCATCGTGACCTGCCGCGTCAGCTTGAGGTCATGGACGCGACGTTCCAGATCATCGCGGGCCGAACGCAGATCGCGCAACTCTTGCGCTTTCATCACCTGTTTTTCTTCCGGTGCAGCTTTGACCTCGGCCTCTTTTGCCGGAATATCCTTGGCGTCCAGCTCTTTGATCTTGGCCTCACCCGCCGCAATATAAAGCGCCAGCTCATCATAGAATGTCAGCGTTTTGTCATAAAGCACGTCAAGCGATTTGATATCCTTAAGCAGCGTATGCTCATGGCCCAAAAGGGTTTCGGTGATGTCGTCGATCTGGCCCTGAACCCCTTCGAATTTCGCAACGAAATTGGCAAAGGGCGCGGCGCGACCCAGCAGTTTTTCCCACCATGTCCGATCACGGCGCACGTCAAGCTCGGACACGGAGAATCCGCGAATGGTGCCGACCATCTTGCGCAGACTGTCACCCGCTGGCCCCACGTCCTTGTTTTTGACGTCGGCCAACATTGCTTGGGAAATCACCTGCAGTTCTGCCTGCGCAGAGGAGCCGAAAGAGATGATGGATTGGGTGTTGTCGATATTAATCTCGGCCATCCGTCGCTGGATTTCCGCGGCATGTGCTGGGGCGGCTGCCTCTAGTGTGACCACCTCGCGGCCCGGCTCGGGCAAGATCACGGCGGTGACTTGTTCAACTTCTGCCAAAGCGGCAGCGGCTTTTTGCTGGGTCGATTGGGCCATCAGTACTCTCACTATTCAATGCGCGGACGCAGATTAACGGTTCTCAAAGGCCAGACGTTCCCGCAGGACTTCGATTTCGACATTCAGATCGCTGTGATTGTCGGACAAAAGGGCAGTGGTGCGGCTGGCGAAATTGGTTTCCAGATCGTTCAGCAGCGATTCATATTCGGCGCGGATGTTCGGGTCGCGGTTGCGGCTATAGAGATCAACAAATTTGACCGTCGCATCGCGCGCGCCTTGCAGGTAGACGCCAAGGTATTTTCGGGCCGCCGTCAGGTCGCGCGGGTCGCTTTCGACGGTGCGAAACAACTGCCGCGCAATATCGCAGAAGCGATCGACGCGGCGTTCAAGCTGATGGTCGCGGGCACGGGTGATGGCAGCTTTCATCGCCGTCAGATGGCCCTCGCCGGTGTCGATCGCCTTTGTCACGCGGTCGGTCTGGAAGCTGTCGACGCCCGCGATGCCTTTGTCGGCCATCGGGTCAAAGCCGAAAGCGCCGATATGCAAAAACGCCCCCAGCGTGGCAATAACCGTCGCGATGACAGAGGATTGCCCCGCCATCAACATGCCGACACCAAGCCCGCCACCGATCAACAGCGCACCGATTGCCTTGCGCGGCAGCGCAGGCCTGCGCGCAACGCCGCGTGCGTCATAAGCCTCTTGCGCGAAAAGCCCTTCGCGCGTCATCCATGCCCCGCCAATCATCATGGCAAAGGCGATAAGCCCGTAGATCAACGCGGTCGGCTCCCCCTGAAACGCATTCCAGGCAAAGGGCAGTGGCAAGATAAACAGCAGGTTGGCTTTTAATCCGGCCTTGCTGCGCCGCTTGCCCTCAAAGGGGTTTGGTGCGCGGGCAGTTTTATTTTGATCGCCGTTCGGGCTGTATTTCCCACCAAAGCGTTGCCCCATCAAACCACCTCCATCGTTGCGACATAAAGCGTCAGCGCCGCAAGCAGGCAAAAGGACAGGGTCTGCAAGCCAAAAAGCGGGCTGGATTGGGCAGGCGCGGCGATGGTTTGAGGGGCGGATTTTGCCCCCTGTACCTTGGCCACGACAAATATGATCAGCGCGAAGGGTATCAAAACCATGATCACCCTGAGCAACATTACAATCATCGGTCAGCCTCCGGCTTGGACAGTTTTGCAGGGGCCTGTGGTCGAAAACTCCTGCTATGGTTGACTATAAGCGCGCAATGCCTCGCTTGCCAGTGCGCATCGCGGGGAAATTTTCGATTTTCGGGGCCTTAGGCGCGGCGCGGGCGGGGTTGTGCCGGTTTTCCTGCACGCTTTGGGCCGGGTTTGCCCGTCGGGGGCTTGGCGGCGGGGGCCGGCTTGGCGATACGCGGGCCATTGGGGCGGGGTTTTGGGGCCACGGCATCCTCAGGGGTTTCGCGCTGGCCAAGCTGGTCGCGCAGAACGCGGCCCTTCACCTCGGTCACCATGCCCGGTGTCATATCAGCAAGGCGGAACGGGCCATAGCTGATACGGATCAGGCGGTTAACGGTCAGGTTGATCGCGGACATGGTGCGCCGGATTTCGCGGTTTTTGCCTTCACGCAGGCCCACCGTCAGCCAGGCATTTGCACCCTGAATACGGTCAAGGATCACGATCATCGGCTGGAATTTTTCTCCGTCGATGGTGATGCCGCGGCGCAACGGGTCCAGATCGGGCTCGGTTGGGTTGCCTTTCACGCGGACCCGGTACTTGCGCAGCCACCCGGTTGAGGGCAGCTCCAGCTTGCGCTTGAGGCCGCCGTCATTGGTCAGCAGCAACAACCCTTCGGAGTTGAGGTCAAGCCGGCCAACCGACATCACGCGGGGCAGATCCTCGGGCAGGTGGTCAAAGATCGTGTCACGGCCCTTTTCATCGCTGTTAGAGGTCACCAGCCCGTCGGGTTTGTAATAAAGCCACAGCCGTGCGGGTTCGGGCTGGCCAATCGGTTGGCCGTCCACGGTGATGCGATCACGGTCGGTTACGTTCAGCGCGGGGCTATCGATGACCTTGCCGTTCACCGCAACCTGCCCGATGGCGATCATGCGCTCGGCCTCACGGCGAGAGGCGACACCTGCGCGCGACAGAACCTTGGCGATACGGTCGCCTGCGGGGGTGGGATTTGGGGGTGTGGTCATGGGCTGGCCTTTTCTGGCGACGTCATCGCGACGTGGCAAAGCGCCGGAGATCAATTATCCCCGAACCCTCAGGATATTTCGTTTGGCTTTTAGGAGCAAGGGGGGATTGAGTTTTTCTGTCAAGGCAGGCAAGGCTGTGGCATGACCGGATTCACCTCATATATGGATATCGCGCTGGAAGAGGCGCGCGCGGCGGGCCTGCGCGGCGAGGTGCCTGTGGGGGCCGTTCTGGTTGGCCCGCACGGCGTGGTGGCGCGTGCCGGCAACCGTGTCCGAGAGCTGCACGATCCGACCGCACATGCCGAGATGCTGGTGATCCGCGCGGCTTGTAAGGTTTTGCAAAACGAGCGGTTGGGGGGCTATGATCTTTACGTCACGCTGGAACCTTGCCCGATGTGTGCCGCCGCGATTGCAGGGGCGCGGGTGGCGCGGCTTTACTATGGCGCCTCTGACCCGAAATCCGGCGGGGTAGAGGTGGGCGCGCGTGTGTTTTCGCACGCCCAATGCCATCATGTGCCCGAGGTCTATGACGGTATCGCGGCCGAGGATTCCACCGCGATGCTGCGGGATTTTTTCGCCAAACGGCGCGATGGATGAACCCTAGAGCGTGATGGTTTGCATCACTTCGGGTTCGATCACCTTCACATCCGGCAGGGCATCGATCAGCACTTGCGCCGATTGGGCCAGCAGCGGGAAGGTGCGATAGTGACAAGGGATTATGGTTTTAAAATTGAAGTACCGTTTGGCCGCATAGGCTGCGCGGGCCACATCCATCGTATAATGCCCGCCTGCACAAAGGATGCCGATATCGGGGGCGTGTAGGTCGCCCATCCACTCCATATCGGCCATGATGTCGGTGTCGCCGGAAACATAGATCGTGTGGCCTTCGCCCGCGATCATAAAGCCGGCCTCTGATCCGGCGGGGGTGGGCAGCCCGTCTTTGTAATCGATCGAGGAGGAATGGCAGGCGTTGACCATCGTCACCTTGGCACCGTTGAGATCAATGGTGCCGCCCTTGCCAAAGCCAAGCGTCGTGGCGCCGTCCTCGGCGAGGATCTGGGACAGCTCATGGATACAGGCAACCGTGGCGCCGGTCTCTTTGGAAATCGCTGCGGCATCGCCGGCATGATCGCCATGGCCATGGGTCAGCAGGATATGGGTTGCACCTGTGATGGCCTTGGCGCGCTGCTCGGCGGGAAAGACCGGATTTCCGCTGAGGAACGGATCGATCAATATAACCGCGTTTTCGATTGCCAGACGAAAGCCGGAATGGCCAAGCCAAGTGAGTTGCATGTGACGCTCCTGTACCGTTTTGCGCCAGTTTGGCGAGGAGTGGGGGCAGGGTCAATGGGCGTGCTGGCGCTTCGGGTGCAACATGTTATAGCGGGTGAAACAGATGGAATGGATATGGCGATGGATGAAGACAGTGTATTGGCGCGGTTGACCCCTTCACTGCCCCGTCGGGTGGCCGGTGTTGTGACGCAGGGGGCATTCGGGGCGTTGTTGATCGGCGTTGCCATGGATATTTCGCGGGATCAGATGGTGTTGCGGATCGCGGTATTGGCCGCCGGAGTGTTGTTGATTTACGGCGCTTACCGGATGTGGGCTGCCACGCGGATTGGCCTCATCCTGACGCAAACGGCGCTGCGCGATAGCAACGGGCGCTTGTTGGCCGAGGTGGCGAATATCCGCGAGGTGTCACGCGGGGCGTTCGCCTTTAAGCCCACGCATGGGTTTTCGCTGATCCTGACCAAGGGCATGGGGGGCGCTTGGGCGCCCGGCCTTTGGTGGCGGGTCGGGTCGCGGCTGGGTGTGGGTGGTGTCACCCCTGCGCAACCCGGGCGCTATATGGCCGAGGCCATCACCGATCTGGTCGCCAGACGCGGGCTGTGATCAGCAGTCCTCGGCCTCATGGCAAAGCTTTGGTAAAAAGCGTGGCCGTGTGACGATAAACTGGTCAATCGCTTCCGGAGCCAGACCAAAGGCCATCGGGGCGGTATAGGGGACATGCGTTTCCACCAGCACGGCGGCATCACCATCGGCCAGGGTCGGCAAATTTGCGGTCAGGGTAAGCAAATCGGCATCGGTCAACTGTGGCATCGCCCCGTTGGGGGAGCGGGAAAAGATTATCGTATAGGCATTGTCGAGGTCACTCCACCGATAGGAGGTGACACGGATCTGCCCCGCATCACCGGCGTCCAGCATATAGTTCATGGTGTTGCGCATACCGGCAATATAGGCGTCGTTCACCGGCCCCTGGCTGCGGGAGATCAGATCCGAAATCGTATAGGATGCCTTTTGTACCGTATTGATGCTGCGGTAGGCATCCCAGTAACTGAACAACCCGGCATAGGCCCAAGCGAGCATGGGTACGACCATCACGGCCTCGACGATGACTGAGCCTTCTTCATTCTGCGTGAACCGGCGAAGCGCTTTGGTTATTAATGACATCTCGGTATTCCTTACGGTTCGTTCACAAAGGCCGACATAGCAACAAGCCCGTATCCACCCTGACCGTCCTTGGGCAGCTTGAGCCCGATGCCGGTGGTCGGGAAGACCGCATCCTGAACCACGCAGACGCGCACCAGCATGATCTCATGCGCGGCCCCGGGGTCGAAGGTCAACGCGGGCTGCACGTTATCCTCGCGGTCGACACAGCCCATGTTGTTGCCCGGCATGTTCCATGCTGTGGTGCTGATCGGCATCATCTCGATCGAGATGGCTTGTTTGCAGTCGTTCATAATGACGGTGCGGCTGCAAATCTCGTCTTTCAACAGGTCAGCGTCGGGGTTTGGGTATTGGCCCAGACGCAGGTTGCGCATGACCATATCCACCGATTGCTCCAACATGATGAAACGGGTCATCAATACGCCCGATTCCATCGAGGCCATGAAAACGGCGAGGATCACGGGAATGGCCAGAACAAATTCCAGCGAGGCAACACCGTCCTCGGCCCGGATGGTGTGCAAGATGCGTTTGCGAAGCCGCCGCAGGATGGCGGGGGTGATTTGGCGTATCATTGCGTCAACCTCAATTGGCTGATGTTATTGGCAATCGCGCGGAATGCGCTGGTGATCTCTAGCCCGCTGGCGTCGAAATAGTGGCTGTCCGTGGTGGCGCAGGCCCGCAGTTGGTTGCGGCCGTTTGTCGGCGCTTCAAAGCCGATCCCGTAAACCACAATCCCGTCTGCCTTGGCGGCGCTGCAAATCTGCTGCAACCGGCTGTTTTTGGTAGAGCTGACCCAATCCATAAACGCGTTTTGCCAGCTGCTGGAGCTGTGGCCCAGGGCATTCGCGTAAAAGTACTGGGCAACATAGCGTACCGAGTATTCTTCCCACACCTCGGGCCATTCCAGTTGGCGGGAATCGGAGTTTCCGCCATCGCGATAGGTGTTCCACCCGCCGGTAC
This sequence comes from Pseudorhodobacter turbinis, assembly GCF_005234135.1. Taxonomy (NCBI): domain Bacteria; kingdom Pseudomonadati; phylum Pseudomonadota; class Alphaproteobacteria; order Rhodobacterales; family Paracoccaceae; genus Pseudorhodobacter; species Pseudorhodobacter turbinis. Next base: position 930,327 of record NZ_CP039965.1, on the reverse strand, counting down.
GTGGCCACCACCAGTCATAGCTGCCGGAACGGTTGAAATAGACCGAAACCCTGCCGTTTTCGTCATTCCGCCAGATGTTGGACAAGCCGGAGTTGTAGGGATCGTCGATCTTGTACTCGGTGGTGTTTTGGCCATCCGTCATCACGACCAGAACTTTTAAGGTCTGGATGCTGCCTGCATCCAGCGGGCGATTGTTGAACACGGCCTCGACCTCACCGGCGGTAACTAGGTCGGACACAACCGAGTTCGCGTTATGGTTCAGCAAAAGCGCGCCCCATTTAACGCCAACATCAATCGACGTGTTGCCATCGGCGTATAGGCTGTCGATGGAGTTGTGTAGTTCTGTCGTGCTTTGGCTAAGGGCAACAACCTCATTCCCGCTTTGCGGAGGGCAGTTGTACAGCAGGCTAGAGGCCCCTGACCGCGTGTAATAGGGGTCGAAATGGGCATTGTGCCGGAACTTCGTCGTGGTCGACAGATCGATGGAACTAAAGACAGAATCCGGTAGTTCGATACAGGAAGAGCTATCGTGGTTCGCGTCTACGTTGAAGGAATTCATCATCGGGCGGCCAATGTTGACCTGCGCGTTATAAGGGATGATGGAGATGGACACGCGGCCCGGACTGGAACTGCCAAGGACCGCCGTCACGAATTCCCGCGCGGCGGGGCGCAGGTTATCGATGCGCGATCCCCGCATGGAGCCGGAGATATCCAGCACCAGTGACACTTCGATGTTGGAGATACGCTGCTCGGCGCCAGAGGCGGCGGCAGGTGTCAGGCTGTTGATGCCGATCATTTGCATGAAGAACGGTTTCAGCGTTGATTTTGCCGAGGCCGTCACCGTCCGGTAGTTCAGGCCGGTCTCGGCTTTGACATCATGCAGGTATTCGGAAAGGCCGGCCTTGTCGAAATAGTCGTTTACCACGGCTTCGGGGTCGAGTTGCTGGTTAATTGCAGCGGCCGCCAGAACCGACCGGTCCAGCGTTTGCTGCAATTCCGTCCGGCGTTGTTCGTACCGCATCAGGTCAACAGCAAGGCCGCCCAGCATCGTCATCAGGACAAACAACACAATGCCGAATATAAGCAACGCGCCATCTTCGCGCCGTTTAAAGCTACGCAAACGGCCCCTCATCCCGTGAAGGCTGAAAGGATAACCCTGTGATGTGGTCGCTGGCAGCCTCAGCTCAAATACGCTTTTCATGATGAAATTCCTTGATACGCCTACGCCCGAAGGATGTTAATTCCGGACGCAGATACAGCTTTTCCCAGCCCTAATTGGCGCGTGACGTGGGGCAAAAATGTGGCGTTTTCGGTTGAAAATATCGACAAATCGATACGTATGGAAACTGTCGGGGTTGTGGCGCGGCATTGTCGATCAGGGCGTGACAACGCAGATTTTTGGCGCGGCTGAAAATTTGCCCTATGGTTAATGCAGCCGCCGAAATGACAGCCCGTAGAATCAGCAGTTCCGCCCGTTACGGGGGCCTCCGCTCTTCGCCGCGTTTTGGCGTTTCTGTGCTGGAAATTTAGGCAATCTTCGCTAGACTTACCTTGGAAGGCGCCCGTTTTTTGCGCAACGGGCGATCAAAGGAGGATCATATGCAAAATTCTGGCGAGCCGAGCTTTCGCGACTCAGTTGATTTGATGTTCAACCGCGCGACCGCGCTGATGGACCTGAGCCCCGGTCTGGAACAAAAGATCAAGGTTTGTAACTCCACCTATACCGTGCGTTTTGGGGTGCGGTTGCGTGGCAAGATCGAGACCTTTACCGGCTACCGCTCGGTTCATTCCGAACATATGGAGCCGGTGAAAGGCGGTATCCGTTATGCGCTTTCGGTTAACCAAAACGAGGTAGAGGCGCTTGCCGCCTTGATGACCTATAAATGCGCGCTGGTAGAGACGCCGTTTGGCGGCTCCAAGGGTGGGCTTTGCATTGATCCCCGCGCGTGGGAGCCGCACGAGCTGGAATCCATCACCCGCCGTTTCGCCTATGAGCTGATCAAACGTGACCTTATCAATCCGGCGCAAAACGTCCCCGCGCCCGACATGGGCACCGGAGAGCGTGAGATGGCATGGATTGCCGATCAATACGCGCGGATGCATACCGCCGACATCAACGCCAAGGCCTGTGTCACCGGCAAGCCACCGCATGCGGGCGGTATTCAGGGCCGGGTCGAGGCAACGGGGCGCGGCGTGCAATACGCGCTGCAAGAATTCTTCCGCCATCCGGAAGATAAGGCGCTGGCGGGGCTCTCGGGTGATCTGGACGGCAAGAAGGTTATCGTTCAGGGCTTGGGCAACGTTGGCTATCACGCCGCCAAATTCCTGTCCGAGGAGGACGGGGCCAAGATTGTCGCGGTGATCGAATGGGACGGTGCCATCGTTAACGATGACGGCATCGATATTGAAGATCTGCGCCAGTGGATCGTCAAGCACGGCTCTGTCAAAGGTTATGCGCAAGGCACCTATGTTGAAGAGGGTGCCGTGGTGCTGGAAAAGGAGTGTGACGTTCTGATTCCGGCGGCGCTGGAAGGGGTCATCAACCTGAGCAATGCCGCGCGGATCAAGGCCAAGCTGATCATCGAGGCTGCGAATGGCCCGATCACTTTTGGGGCAGATGAGGTGTTGCGCAAAAAGGGTGTGGTGATCATTCCCGATATGTATGCCAATGCGGGCGGTGTCACGGTCTCTTATTTTGAATGGGTCAAGAACCTGAGCCATATCCGTTTTGGCCGGATGCAGCGTCGTGCCGAAGAGGCGCGCCATGTCTTGCTGGTGAACGAGCTGGAGAGGCTATCAAGCGATAAGGGCCTGGGCTGGACCATGTCACCGGGTTTCAAGAGCAAGTACCTCAAGGGTGCCGGAGAGTTGGAACTGGTGCGCTCCGGTCTCGATGATACGATGCGGACGGCCTATCAGGCGATGCGTGAGGTGTGGCACGGGCGCAATGATGTCGAGGATCTGCGCGTTGCAGCTTATATTGTCTCCATCAGTCGGGTAGCGGCGACCTATCAATCCAAAGGGCTGTAATCTGGCCACAGGGTCCGGCACTTCCGGTCCCTGTGGCGCAACATATGCGTGTTGGTTCAGGCGGGCGTAAAGGTCATTGCCAAACCGTTGAGGCAATGACGCTTGCCTGTCGGCTGTGGGCCGTCATCAAAGATGTGGCCAAGATGCCCGCCACAGCGGCGGCAATGTACCTCGGTGCGGCGGCTGAACAGGCTGTTATCCTCTTTCGTGCCAACAGCCCCTTCGATGGCGGCGTAAAAGCTGGGCCATCCGGTGCCGCTGTCATATTTCGTGGCCGATGCATAAACGGGCAAGTCACACCCTGCGCAATGATAATTGCCTTCGCGCGCCTCTTTCAAAAGCGGTGAGGTTTCGCCTTTTAGGGTGTTGGAGAATGCGCGTTCTGTCGCTTCCTCCCGCAGCACCGCATATTGGGCAGGGGATAGTCTGGCCTTCCACTCTGCGGGCGTGAAGGTGATCTCGAATTCAGCTGCCCAGGCTGGCAAGGCGCAAAGCCCGGCGGCGGCAAGCGTGGTGGTCAATAGACTGCGGCGTGAAAGCATGGTGTACTCCTTATACTCCTACCGAATATAGGACAGAACTGGTGCAAAGGTCGCATCACATCAAGGCACAAGCCTGTGACCGTCGTATTCTGCGTTAGGCCCATGGCGGGGCCGCCAGAATGAAGTGGGTAACGGTCGCATCAAGGGCGTAATATCCCCAATGAAGCGCGTAAGCCCAGCGAAACCCGTGGCGGGCATGCAGGTAGAGATAGGGTAGCAACGCCCCGAAAAGGGTGGCTGAGAGGGTGAAACGGAAAACATATGTCGGCGTAAACCCGTCAAAGGCCAGCAGTAGATGGAAACCGCCAAAAGCCATTGCCATCCCGATTGTGATGGGCAGCAAACGATAGCCCGACCTTGCCGCAGTTAGAATAATCCCTGCCGCCAATGTTTGTTGAAACAGGATGTCGGCCGATTTTGGCAGGTAATACCAAGCGGAGGCGAACATGAATTCGGGCGGATCAAAGGGCGCGCGCAGGATGGATACTTTTGGCAGCAAGGGTAAACCATAGACCACAAAGAGTGCAAAGCCTGCCAAAACGGGCAGCAACATCACCCCTTCGCGGGCCAGCGTGCTTTGGTTCAGGCTGGTGGTGATCAGGGTGCGGAACAGCCAAAGCGTAAGTGCGGCCCAGCCAAGATAGTAGGCGGCGAATAGCACGGGTGCATTGTCATAACCGCTTTCCAGGCCCAATGTGGCGACTATCTGGTAATACCCCTGACTTGAAGCCAACCAGAGAATGGTCACGATCACAATAGCTCCCGGCATTTGCCCGCGCCCTTGGATATTGGTTTGCGCGGTCGAAGATAGGGAAGGGTTTCCAGTCATTGCAATCGTCTCCGGCCGTTTGGCGCCTCATACGCTGCCGGGATTGTTAGCAGCCTCTTTTTCTACGGAGGTGCGGCCGGTTTCTGTCGTCAGAAATGGTGGAATTAATGTGCAGACCAAGCTTTTCTGTACAGGCAGTCGTTGTGCTGGTTCAACTTTAGGGCGTGGGTGATTCGCGATGCACGCCTTTGGGGGTGCAATGCGGCCGAAAAGTGGGGCGCATCGCCCAGAATCCATAAAAAAAGGGCGGACAAAACTGCCCGCCCTTCTAAATTCCGCCCGATAAATCGGGAGAAGCAGATTAATCCAGCGTGAGGTTAGTCGCGGATTCGCGACCGTCACGGCCTGCTTCGATATCGAAGGTCACAGCAGCGCCATCAGCCAAGGTGCGCAAACCAGCGCGTTCCAAAGCCGAGATGTGTACGAACACATCTTTGCTGCTGCCTTCGGGGGCAATAAAGCCGAAGCCTTTAGTTTCGTTGAACCATTTCACGGTGCCTTTGGCCATCGTGAGATCTCCTGTCTTTTGTTCCACCCACACTATGCGGCGGCGCGGCACGTCAGCTAAGAATCCAGTTGCTGTGGCCGTAAGACGGAAAGGCAATGGTCGGCAGAGTTAACGTTGCAATGAAGAACATAGGGGTGTTCGCCTATTAACGCAAGGGATTCGGGAAAATTGATCATTTTAGCTTGTAAAAATCCGGTATACGGCATTGCGATTTGTGCCATGATGGCCCGAGAGGAGGGCCAAACCATGCCAGTGATTGAGAAAAATTTCGACGGACAAACTGTAATCACCACATTTGAAATGACGCCCGGAACCGCCGCAGACCTGATGGAGGCCCTGAATTGTGCCTATGCAGAGTTCATTAGCCGCCAACCCGGCTTTTTGGGGGCGGGTCTACATATGAATGATGCACAGACCCGGATCGCGAATTATTCCAAATGGCAGCGTCGCGAAGATTTTCAGGCGATGCTGCGCACCCCCGAGATGCGCGAACGCAATCGCATCATTGCGGGTCTGTGCAGCCGGTTTGAGCCGGTCATGTATGAGGTGGGTGAGGTTTATTAAGGGCGTGATGATGTAAAAGCAGCCCGCCCTTGAGGGGCAGGCTGCTGATGCTTGGAAAATGCGAAAGGCGTAGGCCCTGTGTCAGGCGTGTTTGATATCCTACCTGACGGGGCCGTTTGCCTTACCCCTGCAACGTGCGGACCCCGATCCCCTCGCTCCGCGCTTTCATGGCGCTTACGGCGGCGATGGAGCCTGCTGCGGTGGTGAAGTAGGGGATCTTGTCCATCAAGGCGACGCGCCGGATTTCGCGGCTGTCGCTGATGGCCTGAGTGCCCTCTGTCGTGTTCATCACCAAGGCTATGTCGTTGTTTTTCAACCGGTCGACGATGTTCGGGCGGCCCTCATAAACCTTATTCACAGGCGTTGCCGCCGCCCCGACCGAGGCCAGCCACGTCGCGGTGCCCTTGGTTGCGACAATCTCGAACCCCATCGCCACAAGATCGCGGGCCGCATTTGCCATGGCATCGGTTTTGTCCATGTCTTTGATCGACAGGAACACACGGCCGGTTTCCGGCAGGTCATTGCCCGCCCCCATTTGCGCCTTGAGGAAGGCCAGCGCAAAGGTGCGATCCCAGCCCATAACCTCACCGGTGGAGCGCATCTCTGGCCCCAAGAGCGGGTCGACGCCGGGGAATCGCGCGAAGGGCAGCACGGCCTCTTTTACGGAAAACCATGGCGTGATCGGATCGGCCAAGGTCATCGGGTCGGCCAGCGGCAGGTCGGTATCGGGGCCGACATCGCTTGCATAAGGCGCGCGTAGCGGGAAGTTCGACAGCGGCTCTCCGGCCATCAGGCGGGCGGCGATGGAGGCAATGGCGCTATCGGTCGCTTTGGCCACGAACGGCACTGTGCGGGATGCGCGGGGGTTTACCTCCAACACATAGATATCATTGCCTTTCAGCGCGAATTGCACGTTCATCAACCCGACCACCTTCAGCGCGCGGGCCATGGCGACCGTTTGCACTTTCAGCTCTTCGATCATCGCGGGTGAAAGGGAATGCGGCGGCAGCGAACAGGCACTGTCGCCAGAGTGCACGCCGGCCTCTTCGATATGCTCCATGATGCCCGCGACATGCACGTTATGTCCGTCGGACAGCGCATCGACATCAACCTCGATCGCGCCCGAAAGATAGCTGTCGAGCAATACGGGGTTGTTGCCCGAAACCTGCACCGCCTCGCGGATATAGCGTTCAAGCTGTGCGTCGTCGCGGATAATCTCCATCGCGCGGCCACCCAAAACAAACGAGGGCCGAATGACCAATGGATAGCCCACATCGGCGGCAACGGCAAAGGCTTCATCGCGCGACCGTGCCGTACCGTTATGGGGCTGGCGGAGGCCAAGCTTGGTCAGAAGTTGTTGGAAGCGCTCACGATCTTCGGCCAGATCGATGGCATCGGGTGTGGTGCCAAGGATCGGGATACCGGCCTCTTCCAAGGCATTCGCCAGTTTCAACGGGGTCTGCCCGCCGAACTGAACGATGACACCGTGCAGGGTACCGTTTTCACGCTCTACGCGCAAAATTTCCAGAACATGTTCCAACGTCAGCGGCTCAAAATACAGCCGGTCCGAGGTGTCATAATCGGTTGAAACCGTTTCCGGGTTGCAGTTGATCATGATCGTCTCATACCCCGCCGCCGTCAGGGCATAGCAGGCATGACAGCAGCAATAATCAAACTCGATCCCTTGCCCGATCCGGTTGGGGCCGCCGCCAAGGATAACCACCTTTTTGGCATCCGAGGGCCGCGCTTCGCATTCCGCCTCGCCCATCGCGGGGGCCTCATAGGTGGAATACATATAGGGGGTCTGGGCCTCAAACTCGGCGGCGCAGGTGTCGATGCGTTTGAAGACGGCGTTGACGCCAAGGCTGTGGCGCGACCGACGGATCTGACCCTCGTCCTGACCCGTTAGCATCGCCAGACGGGCATCGGTAAAGCCAAGCATTTTCACGCTGCGCAGCCCATCGGCATCCGTGGGCAGGCCCTTGGTGCGAATCTCTTCTTCGGCGTCGATGATCTCGCGGATACGGGCAAGGAACCACGGATCAAAAGAGGTCGCGCCCTGAATTTCATCATTGCTCAGGCCAAACCGCATGGCTTGGGCGATTACGCGCAAACGGTCGGGGGTTTGCAGGCTGAGCGCCTTGAAGATCGCGGCGCGGTCGGGCGCGCCGGGAATTTCGATCTCATCAAAACCCGACAGGCCTGTTTCCAGCGAGGCCAGCGCCTTTTGCATCGATTCGTGGATGGTGCGGCCAATCGCCATCACCTCGCCCACCGATTTCATCGCCGTTGTCAGATGCGGCTCTGATCCCGGGAACTTTTCAAAAGCAAAGCGCGGGATCTTGGTGACGACATAATCGATCGACGGCTCGAACGACGCAGGCGTCACCTTGGTGATATCGTTGTCCAATTCGTCCAGCGTATAGCCGACAGCCAGCTTCGCCGCGATCTTGGCAATCGGGAAGCCCGTCGCCTTGGATGCCAGCGCCGAAGAGCGCGACACACGGGGGTTCATCTCGATCACAACCATACGGCCGTCGACGGGGTTCACCGCCCATTGCACGTTGGAACCGCCGGTTTCTACGCCAATCTCGCGCAGCACGGCGATAGAGGCAGAGCGCATCATCTGATATTCTTTATCGGTCAGCGTCAGGGCAGGGGCCACGGTGATACTGTCGCCGGTATGCACGCCCATCGGGTCGATATTTTCAATCGCGCAGATGATGATGGCGTTGTCGGCAGTGTCGCGCACCACCTCCATCTCAAACTCTTTCCATCCCAGCAGCGACTCATCGACCAAAATCTGCGCCATCGGGCTGGCCTCAAGGCCGCTCCGGCAAATCGCCTCATAGTCGTCGCGGTTATAGGCAACACCGCCGCCGGTACCTCCAAGCGTAAAGGCGGGGCGGATGATCGCGGGCAGGCCAACATACTCAATCGCGGCCATCGCCTCGGCCACACCGGCGTTGATGTCATATTTGCCATTGGCCATTTTCGGCGCGGCGACGATGGTTGCCTTGGGGTTTTCCAACCCGATGCGGTCCATCGCCTCACGGAACAATTTGCGATCTTCTGCCATCTCAATGGCTTCGCGCTTGGCGCCGATCAGCTCAACATTGTACTTTTCCAACACGCCCATATCGGCCAGCGCCAAGGCGGTGTTCAAACCGGTCTGCCCGCCCATGGTGGGCAACAGCGCATCGGGGCGCTCTTTTTCGATGATCTTGGCGACCACTTCGGGGGTGATCGGCTCGATATAGGTCGCATCCGCTAACCCCGGATCGGTCATGATCGTCGCTGGATTGGAGTTGACGAGGATGACGCGATATCCCTCTTCGCGCAGCGCCTTGCAGGCCTGAGCGCCGGAATAGTCAAACTCGCAGGCTTGGCCAATGACGATAGGCCCCGCTCCAATAATCATGATAGATTGGATATCGGTTCTCTTCGGCATGATCGGCCCCCAAACTGCGCAAAACTTCGGGGGTTATAGCCAGCGTGCGCGGGGGTGCAAGGGCCGAAATGGCGCAGAGGGCCGTTCTGACGTTACGCGGGCTTGACTTCACCGCCCGCGCGATGTGTATCACGGTCAACCGGAAAACCAGCCCTTGGAAAGGGAATGATGATGCACGCCTACCGCAGCCACACTTGCGCCCAACTCAACGCCAGCAATGTCGGGCAGGATATTCGCCTGTCAGGCTGGGTGCATCGGGTGCGAGATCACGGCGGCGTTTTGTTCATCGATTTGCGCGATCATTACGGCGTGACGCAGATTCTGGCCGACAGCGATAGCCCGGCCTTTGCTGCTTTGGAAAAAGTGCGCGCCGAATGGGTGATCCGCATCGACGGCACCGTGAAGGCGCGCGATGCAAGCCTTGTGAACCCCAAGCTGCCCACCGGCGAGATTGAGGTTTATATCCGCGAGATGGAAGTGCTGGGCGCGTCGGATGAATTGCCGATGCCGGTTTTCGGTGAGGTGGATTATCCCGAAGAGACCCGCCTGACCTACCGTTTCCTCGACCTGCGCCGCGAAAAGCTGCACGCCAATATGATGCTGCGCTCAAACGTTGTGCGGTCCATCCGCAACCGTATGTGGGACTTGGGCTTTAACGAGTTTCAAACCCCGATCATCACCGCGTCCAGCCCCGAAGGTGCGCGGGACTTTTTGGTGCCATCGCGCCTGCATCCCGGCAAATTCTATGCCCTGCCGCAGGCACCGCAGCAGTTCAAACAGCTGATCATGGTGTCGGGTTTCGATAAATATTTCCAGATCGCGCCTTGTTTCCGCGATGAGGACCCGCGCGCAGACCGCTCGCCCACCGACTTCTATCAGCTTGATATGGAGATGTCTTTTGTCCGCCAAGAGGACGTGTTTGCCGCCGTGCAACCCGTTGTTCAGGGGATCTTTGAGGAGTTCGGTAAGGGAAAGAAAGTCGATGCCGACTGGCCGTTGATCGCCTATAAGGACGCGCTGAAATTGTACGGATCGGATAAACCCGACCTGCGCAACCCGATCAAAATGCAAGAAGTGTCCGAGCATTTCCGCGGCTCCGGCTTTGCGATCTTTGCCAAGCTGCTGGAAAATGAAGACACTGAAATCCGCGCTATTCCCGCACCAACGGGCGGCAGCCGCAAGTTCTGCGACCGGATGAACGCCTTTGCACAACAGCAAGGCCTGCCGGGCATGGGCTATATTTTCTGGCGCAAAGGTGAAGACGGCCAGATGGAGGCCGCTGGTCCCTTGGCCAAAAACATCGGCCCAGAACGTACCGAGGCAATCCGCCAACAGCTTGACCTGAATGAGGGCGACGCCGCCTTCTTCCTCGGCGGCAAGCCTGAACAGTTCGAAGCCGTCGCTGGCCGTGCCCGCAACGAGATCGGCAACGAGTTGAAGCTGACCGAAACCGATACATTCCGCTTTGCGTGGATCGTCGATTTCCCGATGTATGAGAAAGACGACGAGGGCAAGATCGACTTCAGCCACAACCCGTTCTCGATGCCGCAGGGCGGGATGGAGGCGCTGGATGGCGATCCGCTGGATGTGCTGGGTTATCAGTATGACCTTGCCTGCAACGGCTATGAGCTGATCTCGGGCGCGATCCGGAATCACCAGCCAGAGATCATGTTTAAAGCGTTCGAAATCGCGGGCTATCCGAATTCCGAGGTTGAAAAACGCTTTGGTGGTATGGTCAAGGCGTTCAAATACGGCGCCCCGCCCCACGGTGGCTGTGCCGCAGGGATTGACCGCATCGTGATGTTGCTGGCCGAAGAGGCCAACATCCGCGAGGTGATCATGTTCCCGATGAACCAGCGCGCCGAGGACCTGCTGATGGATGCCCCATCCGAACCGCTGAACGAACAATTGCGCGAGCTTCATCTGCGCGTGATTCCGAAAGAATGAGGCGAAATCAAGCGGGCAGGGGGGCGCATTGCAGTCCTGCCCATGCTTTTTCCCTTGAAAATCGAGCCTTTTGGGCGCATATGCTCGCAAAAGCCTGCATTTTTGCGGGCTCAAACTTATTGGAGTGACCATGGCCAAAGAAGATATTCTTGAATTCCCCGGTGTCGTAAAGGAACTCTTGCCCAATGCGACATTCAAGGTCGAACTTGAGAACGGCCACGAGCTGATCGCAACAATGGCGGGCAAGATGCGTAAAAACCGTATCCGCGTGCTTGCTGGCGATAAGGTTCAGGTCGAAATGACGCCCTATGACCTGTCAAAAGGCCGTATCAACTATCGTTTCAAATAATCCATGCGTCTGATTCTCGGCTCTGCCAGCCCGCGTCGGCGTGAATTACTGGCGCAGATCGGTGTGGTGCCGGATTCTGTTTTGCCGCCCGATATTGATGAAACCCCGTTGAAGGGCGAGTTACCGCGCCTCTATTGCGCGCGGATTGCCCGTGAAAAAGTGCAAGCCGTTCAGGTCGGGGCCGATGACATCGCACTTTGCGCCGATACCACGGTGGCTCTTGGTCGCCGGATCATGGGCAAGCCCGTTGACGCGGGTGAGGCTGCGGCCTTTCTGATCGCCCTTGGTGGTCGTCGCCACAGCGTTATCACCGCTGTGGCCGTGCGGCGCGGTGATCAAATCTGGACCCGAGAGGTGGTTTCGGCCGTCAAGATGAAGCGTCTGTCGGATGCCGAGATTAACAGCTATCTTGCCAGCAATGATTGGCAGGGCAAGGCCGGGGGGTATGGTATCCAGGGGCTTGCGGGGGCATTTATTCCTTGGATATCCGGATCGTATACCGCAATCATGGGGCTACCAGTGGCCGAAACTGCCGCGATGCTTGTCACGGCGGGCTATCCAATTTGGAAGGGGCAGCCATGAAGGGCCGCATCGTTATTATGGACGAGGTGCAGGGCCGTCCTGCCGCCGCTTTGCTGGTCGATGGCCAGCTGCAAGACTTTCTGGTTGATCCAGAAACGGATGCTGCCCTGCCGGGTGCCATCTACCGCGCCGTTGCCGACCGGCCGATGAAGGGCCAAGGTGGGGTGTTTGTGAAACTTCCCGAAGGCTCTGGGTTTTTGCGTCAAACCGCAGGCATTGCGCCCGGTGCGAGGCTGTTGGTGCAAGTGACTGGCCCTGCCGAGGGCGGCAAGGCCGTGCCCGTGACCACACGCCTTTTGTTCAAAAGCCGCTATGCGATTGTGACGCCGGGCGCGCCGGGCCGCAATATTTCCCGCCGCATCAGGGATGAGGATACCCGCGCAGAGCTGGAAACCCTTGCGGATGCAGGGATGAAGGGCGCAGACGAGGGCCTCGGGCTTATTTTGCGGTCGGCCTGCGAAGGTATGGATGCACAGGATATCGCCGAAGATATCGCAGGTATGCGCCAGCTTGCCGAGGCGGTTCTGGCCGATATCAATGGCGGCCCTGAACTGTTGGTCGAAGGTGCGGGCGCGCAGGAGACGGCATGGCGCGACTGGGCTGATCCGGCACCGGATGAAGTGCTGACAGGTGGTTTCGCCGATTATGGCGTGCTGGAAATGATCGATGATCTGCTCTCCCCTCGTGTGGAGCTGCAGGAATCGGGCCATATGATGATAGAGCCGACCCGCGCTTTGCTGGCGGTCGATGTGAACACGGGTGGCGATACGACCCCTGCGGCGGGGCTAAAGGCCAATATCGCCGCGGCTCGTGAACTGCCGCGACAGCTGCGCCTGCGCGGGCTGGGTGGCCAGATCGTGATTGATTTCGCCCCGATGCCCAAGCGTGACCGTGCAGTGCTTGACCAAGTACTGCGCGCGGCGTTCAAGGGCAGCGCGGCAGAGACCAGTCTGGTCGGTTGGACCACGCTGGGGCTATACGAATTGGTCCGCAAACGTGACCGTTTGGCGCTGGCTGAGGTGCTTGCATGAGCTGCCCTATTTGCGCCCGTGACACCGACCCCAAGTACAAGCCGTTTTGTTCCCGCCGCTGCGCCGATATTGACCTTGGCAAGTGGCTCAACGGCTCTTACGCGATTCCTGCGGCCATCACGGCACAGGATGAGGATGACGATGTGCCTGACCAAACCCTACCACTTCAGTAAATTACGGAGTCCATGCGTTTTTTTGATTAAACCCTCTGGACAGCCCCCGCGTGCTGGCCTAATACCCCGATACGTGCCCGGATAGCTCAGTTGGTAGAGCAGCGGATTGAAAATCCGCGTGTCGGCGGTTCAAATCCGTCTCCGGGCACCATTTATCCTATTGAAGTAATTAAGTTTTCCTTACATGCATTTTTGCATGTCGTTGGTCTTGTTGTTTCTGGACTACCTCTGGACTACTTTACGCAAATGCAGCTTTGGTTTGTGGCTGAGGGTGCGCGCGTCCGTGACGAAAGATTCGTTGTCAAAAAACAAAAATCCCAACGGCGGATTTTGCGGAACCTGTCTATAGTAGGAATGTAACCCCAATGTAGAAGTAAGCCGAGGATAAGAGATGACGAAACACTTCGCAACAGACGACATCTATTTGACTGTGGAAGAGGTCGCAGAGCGATATCGAGTATCACCCGCCACGATCTGGCGTTGGAAGCGTGCCGGAGATTTTCCTCGTGCGGTTAAAGTTGGCCCAGGGTGCACGCGGTGGCGATTGAAAGACATAATCGAGCATGACAGCACTTTACGGACCTGCTTCGCGACGAATGCAAACTTCTTGTTTTCTTCGGAGCAAGCCCATTAGCCGTTAGCTCTCGGGTGCGAGACCAGCCAAGGGGAACGGCTGACTTTCCACTGCTAAACGCCTCATCCCGCGTCGAGAAGCTCCCTGAGCGCCTTCACCCGCGCTGGTGTGACCTGTGGATCACTGCCGCAGCTGATGACCCTGATGAACTCAATCCATGCCTTCTCGTTCTCGGTTAGCTGATCCCACGGTCCAGCTGGGGCTGTTGGCAAAGTGAAGATTGGTTCGCTCATTTGTTGGAGATCCCTCTCAGCACAGCACGCGAGCGTCCTGTCAGACGTGGATCGCTGTTGTCCGACGCATCGCGAAGCTCATCAAGCCAACCGCGTTCGTTCTCGGTTGCTGGTGTTCCGAAGATATCTGTAATCGCTTTCGCCGCCGTCGCACCAACGGCTTGGTCAAGCGCGAGGCGCATCAGGTACGCTGGGTCATCACAGCAGCCTTCCCGGAAGCCGCTGTCCAGACCTGCATCGTGCATCTGGTGCGTCATTCCCTGAACTTCTGCGCCTGGAAAGACCGCAAGGCCGTCGCAGTCGATCTGCGCGCGATTTACGGGGCCGCAACCGCCGATCAGGCCGCTGCACAACTCGATGCGTTTGAGCAAAAATGGGCAGGGAAATATGCGTCCATCGCCCCGGCCTGGCGTCGAGCTTGGCAAGAGGTGATCCCATTCTTCGCCTTTGATCCCGCAATCCGAAAGATCATCTACACCACGAACGCCATCGAAAGCCTGAACCGCGTCATCCGCAAATCCATCAAGACACGGGGCTCGTTCCCGACGGACGATGCAGCCACAAAGCTGATATACTTAGCCATCCGCAATTTTGAAAAGGACGGCAGAAATGTCCGAGAATGGTTTGCCGCCCGCAATCAATTCGCTATCATGTTCGATGAACGCTTCAATGCGTGACCGTATCTGAAACCCGCATGGGCCGGACCAGATACACAGAGTTCATGACACTCCCGGAGCTACCAGCTGATGCGGTGCCTGTAGGAGGAACACAACCTCCGTCTCCGGGCTCCACTTTTATTTGACTCAATTGCACTACCTGAAGCTGGGCCGTCGACCCGCTCCGGCGCTCTGCGGTGTATTCAGATTCGTACCGCAGAGCCACCTTGCAGGGTATTAGGCGCTAGCCTTCGGCAATGCCGCGCATTACCGCCAGAAAGCGGGCAACCTCTTCGCGGCTATTGTAATGGGCCAAGGAGACGCGAACAGCTGACTCCATCCCCAGCGGGCGCAAGATATTGCCGGAGTAGTGGTCTGCCTTGCGAACATGGGTGCGGATCCCCTGATCATTCAATCGCTTCACGACCTCAACAGAATCCATCCCCGCGACGGCCAAACACACAAGCCCTTCACGCGCAGAGTTCTTGTGGCCGCCGATAACAGAAACCCCGTCCAGTTCGGCCAACCCTTTCTGGTTGCCGGTCCCGTGCATCATCGCGTCGATGAGAGAGGCCTCATGGGCCTTCATTGCCCGCCCTGCGGCCTCAATCTTGATGCGCAAGTCGCTGCTGTCGGTGAAGCGGCTGCCCAGCCAGTCGAAATAATCCACGACATCCGAAAATGTGGCGTAGGATCCGGTGTCACGAGTGCCCATTTCCCAGTTCTGTTCTGGTCCGCCGATCAACGCATTGTGCGGTAACGCGGCCAGTCGGTCAGAAATCCAGGCAAGGCCATAGCCATGCCTCGAAAACACTTTGTAGGGAGAGATGACATATCCGTCGATATCCGCCGCATCGACGTCAATCCCGCCGTGGGCCGCATGTTGGATGCCATCGACGATGATGAAGCAATCTGGTGCCACTTTGCGGATGGCCTGCGCGATTGCGGCAATATCAACACCCATGCCGGTGACGGGGGACGTGTGGATAATCGTGGCCACTTTCACATCGGGGGTTATGGCGGAAAGGTAGTCATCGGCCGTAACGGTGCCGGTTGCGTCATTATGCGCGACGACAACCTCTTTCAGCCCCGCAATGCCCGCCCAACGCACAGCGGCTGAGCGGGAGGCAGGATGTTCCAACGTGCTGCCCAGCACCACGCCGGGTTTCTCGGCGCCCAAACAGGCCACGGAAAGCAGGCGGAACAGCAGCTCGGTGCCGCTTTCGCCCACAAAAACCTGCCCGCTTTTGGCATTGAAGAAAGCATGCGCCTTGGCCTTGGCAGCTGCTATCTGGCGCATCAGCTCTTTGGATGCCGGATTGTCACGGCCTTGGTTATCAGGAATTGCTGCCATTCTTACCGAGGTTTCCACAACCGAACTCAGGGTCAATGACCCGCCGCCGTTCTCGAAAAAGATGCGATCCCCTTGCACCGGGCAGGTCGCGACATGGGCAAAGCGGCTGCGGATTTCATCTAGCAGGCCTGTTTGGTCTTCGATCATTTTCATTTTCCTATTTTCTGATGGCCTACAGGTAACCCCTGCATTTTTTGGTTACAACGTGTGCCGTTATGGTTCCTGTCTATGGTCACGAATTCCGTTTGGCGTGGTTACCCCCAAAAAGGCCATGTCGCGATCGACCTCTTCTGAAAGCAGGCGCATGGGCGCTGTCAGAAGAAATTGGCTTGAGCGGGGCAGGGTGGATGCGTAGGCTTTCTGCATGACCAAGCGCTCGCCTTTTCGATACTTCAAGACCAGCCCCGAGATCATCAGCCTTGCGGTGATGATGTATGTCCGGTTTCCACTGTCGCTTCGCAACGTCGAAGATCTGCTCCACGAGCGGGGCATCGACGTTTGCCACGAAACCGTCCGATATTGGTGGCTTCGGTTTGGCCCGATGTTCGCGGCGGAAATCAAGAAGCTGAAATCGAGCCGCTGGCAGTGGCATCTGGACGAGGTCTTCGTTAAGATCAACGGCAAGCAGCACTATCTTTGGCGGGCCGTGGATCACGAGGGCGAGGTTCTGGAAAGCTATGTTACCAAGCGTCGTGACAAGAAGGCGGCGCTGAAATTCATCAGAAAAGCAATGCGTAAACATGGCCAGCCTGAGATTTTCGTCACTGATAAGCTCCGCTCATACGGTGCCGCGCTGAAAGAGACGGGTGGTGTTGAAAGGCAGGAAACTGGCCGCTGGATAAACAACCGCGCTGAGAATTCACACTTGCCCTTCCGACGACAAGAGCGGGCGATGCTTGGATTTCGGGGCATGCGAGGTCTGCAGAAGTTTGTCTCGGTTCACGCCTCCGTCTACAATCATTTCAACCAGCAACGTCACCTCTATTCTCGGGACACTTTCAAGACCAACCGCGCCGCTGCTCTGAACGAGTGGCGCGGCCTTTGCGCGGCGTAATAGGGAGAGCCTCCGCCATAGCTGAGGCTGGTTCGGATTTGTCTGACAACGCCAACCCTTGTGTTGCGCGTCATCAGCGCCTTGATCGGGATCGCCCCCAGATCATCGGCGCGTACCGACGCGAGGCTGCCACCGAAACGGTCAATTGGCGTGCGGATATAGTCACAGATATACACATCGGACATATTATAGTTCCGGAACGATCAGATCCGCGACTGGACCGTCTGTGTGAAGAGATGCGCCAGTGAGGGCTTGCAGCGCGTCAAACGAGATCGCGGGCAGCTTTTCTCGCAGCACAAAATGGCTATCCTCAATGTCTATCACTGCTAAGGACGTATAAACCCGTGTGACACAGCCCACGCCAGTCAGGGGCAGGGTGCAGGCTGCAACCAGTTTTGGCTCGCCCGTTTTGGTCACATGGTCGGTGATGACAGCCACGCGCTTGGCCCCGTGGACCAAATCCATCGCCCCGCCAACGGCAGGCACGCCGCCTTTTCCGGTGGACCAATTTGCCAAATCGCCGTTTTGTGCAATTTCATAGGCGCCCAAAATGGCAACATCCAAATGCCCGCCACGCACCATCGCAAAGCTATCGGCGTGATGGAAAAACGCGGTGCCGGGGCGAATAGTGATCGCCTTTTTACCGGCGTTGATGCAATCCCAATCCTCATTGCCCGGTTTTGGCGCTTTCCCAAAATCCAGGACGCCGTTTTCGGTGTGAAAGATTGCCTGACGTCCTTCAGGTTGAAATTGCGCAACCATTTCTGGGAAACCGATCCCGAGGTTCACATAGGCCCCGTCTTCAATATCTTGCGCCGCGCGCCAAGCAATCTGGCCGTTTGAAAGTTTGAATGCGTCGATCTGGGTCATGGGTAAACCGCCTCCGCGCGGTTAAGCAATTCTTCTTGGGCGGGATGCGCAACCTCGGTCACGCTGTCCACAAAAATACCGGGGGTGATGATATGCTCTGGGTCCATGTCGCCAAGCGGGACAATCCGGCTAGCCTGCACGATGGTTTTTGCGGCAGCGGTGGCCATGATCGGATTAAAATTGCGCGCCGCCATCCGGTAGATCAGATTGCCGTGGCAGTCAGCGACTTCGGCCTTGATCAACGCGAAATCGGCTTTAAGCCAGCGCTCTTGCACATAGGATCGGCCATCGAATTGGGCGATCACTTTGCCCTCGGCCAATTCTGTACCAAAGCTGGTCGGGGTGTAAAACGCCGGAATCCCAGCCCCGCCCGCGCGGATCCGTTCGGCTAGCGTGCCTTGTGGGACGATCTCTAGATCAATCTTACCCGCGAGGTAGGCTTGGGTAAAGACGCGGGGATCGGCGGATCGCGGGAACGAGCAGATCATTTTGCGCACGCGGCCCTGTTCGATCAGTGCGGCGATCCCTACATGACCGTTGCCTGCGTTGTTGTTGATCACGGTAAGATCTTTGGCACCTTGGTCGATCAGCGCGTGGATCAATTCGATCGGCGCGCCAGAGCCACCAAATCCACCAATCATCACGGTTGCGCCGTCGGTGATGTCGGCGACAGCCTCTGCGAGCGATGCGCGTGTTTTGTCCATATTGGAGTCTCCAGGTTACCGCAAGCTACGGAGCAGATTAGGCCAAGCGCTCGTCAATTACATATTCAGATTCGGGGAGTTTATTAGCCCAATACAACTGACTGGGGTTCTCGAGCAGAATTTGACGTTCCAACCTGGTATCATTGATCCAGCTTCGGAATAACGAAAGCAATCGCGCGACATCAGGAGTGGGTGCCGGATATCGTACAAATGGAAAGTCTGTTGCCCAAAGCAGTTGACCGGCATTGGCTTCGACAAGCGCATCGTGGAAGGGGCGGATGGTATCAAATCCTTGGCCCTTAGCCGGGCGTCGGCAAATCGAGAGCTTGACTGACACGTCGCCGTCACGTGTCAGAGATAATAGTCGTTGAAAATACTCGTGGTTGACGCCTAGCGAGCTGTCAAAGCTACCCATGTGATCCAGCACGAGGCGCACGCCGCAACGTGATAGGCGCGACCAATGCGACAGCACAACAGGTAAGGGGGCCCAAATTTCCGCATGCATGCCGATTTCGGCAAGTTTCGGAGCGAGGTGGTCCAGCAACACATCCAGCGGCGTAGTACCAGGCATCCGGGTCCCATCATCAAGACGGTTTTCAACAAACCGAAGGCCGCGTATTCCCAGCTTTTTCATACGCGCAAGATCATCGACGGTCGTTGTGGCATCGGCAACACCGATCCCACGTGCTTGATCGCCAAAATCGTTTAAGGATTTCAGCAATAGCCCAAGGTCCCGTCCATAGGGTGTCGGTTGAACAAGCACGAGACGCTCAATTCCGGCTTCATCCGCAGTATTGCGCAGTGCGGACACTGGTGCGTACGGGGGCTCATATGCCGGTGCGTTTTCGAAAGGATAATTTTCCGGTTCGTCAAAAACATGTACATGACAATCGCATATACCAGTGGCGGTATGATCGGCGGTTGGGTTAGCATTCGAATTCATTTCAAACCTGCGTGCAAAAACTATCGAAGTGACGGTGCGCAAAACACTATGAGCGCGCCCTTTATGAACTGGATGTGTAATCTCCAGCGTTGTGCATCCAGCCCTTTTCTACGAAATCACGACGCACTGGTCCAAAGACATCGATAAGGATATGAGGGCCGACACCAACACCTTCGGTGGTGTGAATAAGGTCTGGTGGGATGATCGCAAGGCTGCCTGCTGATGCCTCAAGGTGCGCATCTTCAAGCCAGGTATTCGCGTCACGAGCCCAGGGCGCGCGGATGTGATGGATGAAGTCACCTTCAATTGCCAGCGAGCCCTGCTCAAAATCATCATGTGCGTGTGGCGATAGCTTCGTGCGGTCTCTTGGGCCCTGATATTCGACCCAATTGATACTCATTGTCGCGCTTTGCAGGAACTTTAGCCGTGGGTTGCCAACGGGAAAAGGCACCTCATCTATCGGATAGACATGGACTTCATGTGCCTTGGGGTGGTTTACCTTCAGCGGTTGCCCGACGGGGCGCACACGCGTATCCTCCTGAGCGTAAGCTTCGGCGTTCAGGACCGGGTTGGCATCGTCAATAAGGCCTGTCGTCAGAGCAAACACTTGTCCGTTCTTTGGGATGCCAATCTCCATATTGCCCGCCGGCAAAATTGCGACCGAGCGAGGGAGGATCTGCGTTTCTACCCCGTTCAGCGTTACTGATGCTTGGTTCCGCGCGGAAATAAGGATCGTTTCATCTGTGCTACCGAAGGAAAATGCCGTTGCATCCTGGCCCTGAAAGCAACTTACCGTAAAATTGTTCCCGCGAATGACCGACGGGCTTTCGGGCAAAAAATAATTGAGAGATACTGGGCGCAAAGTCATTTATCCTCTCCCTAATAATTGTTTTCGTTTGCACGAACGAATTGGCGCTGCAGTTCGAAAGTTGGTTGCGAGATCGCATATTCCGCCCCGCCAAGCCGCGTTACGGGTTGGGCAAGCGCAGTGTTGAAATACCCGTTATCGTCCAGAAAGCCGGGGGCAATATGCATGCCGATAATTTTTCCAAAGGTGACGTTCACTGATGGGCCGCCTTGTTCTTCACCAAACCTATGTGTCTCAACCACTTTGCACTCAAGAGAAACCGGCGAGCGCGCAACGCGCGGAACGTTCACAAATTGGCATGCCGCTTTTTCAAGTCCTGCATATTCGAATTCATCAACATCATGAGGGACCGGTGCAGAGGTCGCGTTCATCTCGTTCACCAGATCATAGCTGACCAAATTGAAAACGAATTCGCCTGTTTCACGCAAATTGCGTAAGGTGTCTTTTTCGGGGCGATCTTCGGGAGTATTGCACGAAAAGACGAGCAAAGGGGGATCGTTGCTCATGATGTTAAAGTATGAATAGGGGGCAAGGTTGGCTTTTCCATCTGCGCCGAGTGTACTAATCCATCCAATTGGTCGCGGAGCAATGATGGCATTAAAGATACCGCGCTTATAGTCACGCTTTCTAATATCTACAAAAATAGGATCCGGATTTGCCATCTAAAATTTCCCGCCTAGGCGCTTCAAGTGCGCATACATTTGGAGTGTAGCGCCTAGTGAAACGTGATTGCTGGGGCAACAGAGTTATTTTTCTGTTTCATCAAGTGAAACAAGGATGTGTAAATCTATAAGGATAGTTGCCTGGAGCGCCCCCCCCTAGCTATTAATCACCGGCATGCCGTTCTATTTTTTTGAGAAGGAAGAGTCCGTTGGCACAACAAGTATCAACCCTGAGTTTACGCGAAAAAATTGCCCAAGGCACTTTGATGAAGGGAAGTTTCGTAAAGATGGCTGGGCCCTCAAGCGTAGAGATCATGGGGGCTGTCGGATTTGATTTCGTGGTTATTGATTTAGAACACGGCGTGTTCGGGAATGCGGCAACTGATACTTCGCTTTTGGCTGCAAAGGCTGCGGGGATCGCGGCTGTTATCCGAGTTCCTTCGTTTGAAGGAGATAGCATTGCAACAGCGCTCGACGCCGGCGCGACAGGGATTCTTGCGCCACATATTTCCAGTGTTGCAGATGCCAACGCGCTTGTAGGAAAGTGTCGTTATCGCGGCGGGCGGCGCGGTTTTTCAGGCGTGACACGGGCTGGAAATTATGGCGGTAACCGCATGTGGGAACATATTGATGCGGCCGATGCCGCCATCGGTGTCATCGCGATGATTGAAGATCCAGAAGCGCTTTTGGTTATCGATGAGATACTAGCTGTTGAAGGGCTGGATGCGGTGTTTGTCGGTCGCGGGGACTTGACCGTCGCCTTTAATGCGCCGTCGCGCGACAGTACATGTGTCGTGAATGCCGTCGATAGGATTCTGGCGGCAGCAAAACAGCATGGTAAGGCCGTTTGGCTGATGGTTGAGAGTGCGGAAGAGGCAGCTGATTTTGCAGCCAAAGGCGCTAGTTCATTTATTATTTCGTCAGACCAAAGCGTGCTTTACCGAAACTGTGCCAAAATTTCAAAAGAGTTCGATAGCCTAGTCAGTCAAGATTGATGTGGTTTTTTAAGGCCAATAGGCCGCTTCTAATGCGGCCTCAATCTTGGTTACGGTGTCGCGGGTCTTGTCAATCAGTGCCTCACGAGTCTGTGCTTTATCAATAGCCGATCGAAAATAAGTAACGCCGAAAGTTGCCATAACCCTCTCGCCGAGCATGATTGGGAAGGCAATTGTACCTGACGACCTTGGTTCCAGATCGGCGTTCCTTTCGACGAAACCATCCTTGCGGGCCTGAGAAACCATGAGTTTGAAAGCTTCATCTGTGATGCTGTAGTTCTCGGGGTCTCTCGACGTCCGCATGACGCTGCGCAAAATATCCTGTTCTGCTTGCGGGCAAAAACATGCGTAGGCGCGCCCAAGCGCACGGCCGCCCAAGCTTAGCCTGCGCCCAAGAGATGCATGAAAGGGCGCGATGGGGCTGCTGGATGTTGTGCTGTAATTGATAACAACGGCATCAAGATCAAGCATGCAGATCGCACAGGGCCACATAATGTCATCGGTCAGGGCATTGGCCAACGGATGGGCGACTTCAATGACCATCGGAGCGCCATGAAACCCGGAACTTAGGCGGTTCACGGTTGCTGTAACATGATACCCACGTGTTCGTTCGTCTTGGGCCACATAGCCAACACCTACAAGCGTTTGCAGCAACCGCACGATAGTGGGTTTGGGGATGCCCGTGGTTTCGTGGATGTCTTTAATAGATGCAAGCCCGCGACGGTTTACATACTCAAGAACGGTGAAGGCCTTTGTTACGGATTGGACCGGATCGAAGCTCATAGTGTCTATAACTCTCTGTTTTCATGGTTTTGCTTTAAGGGGCGGTGCCGCAGGGAGGGCAGAACTGTTTACGCAAATCTTGTTTGAAAGAAGCCGGATAATTGGTGTGAGATTCAGGCATGGACTGATTGAAAACACAAGACCGGTTGTTTCACTCAGTGAAACTATTTGGGTTGTGCGCTTGTGGTTGAGATTTATCTTCTCTAATTAATTGGAAGTGGGTGACGGGAGGCCCAAAGCTCGTTTGGCCGCGGTGAACTGCGCATTTGCCGGGTAGTTGAGCTGAACGAGGTAGCCAAAAATAAACTGGGAGGAGCCGTCTTGATGTTAACCACGACAAGTCGTCAGACATGTGAATTTTGTTCGCGCGGCGCGTGGCCAGTGCAGAACGCACAGGGAGATCGCACATGACACTTCAATCATCAGGCGCGCTGCCGCAAATTGAAATCACTGGTTCTGACCTTACCATCGAACAGGTGGTTCAGGTCGCTCATCAAGGTGCGGGCGTCATTCTGGCCCCTGTTGTGGCAGAGCAGATGGCCACGGGTCGTCAGATCCTTGAAGAGGCGATCGCACGCGGCGAGCGGATTTATGGCGCAACCACCAGCGTTGGCCCTCGAACATCTGCAAGTCTAAGTCCAGAGCATATCGCGGAGTTCAGCAAGCGCCTGCTGCGCACCCATCACGTTGGTCACGGACCAGAAGCAAGCCAGAACATAGTTCGCGCAACGCTTTGTGTTCTTTTGAACGCCTTGGCAAGCGGCCGGACAGGCGCGCGCATGCAATTGGCACAGATCTTGGTAGATGCACTGAATCAGAACAAGCCGGTTGTGATGCATCTGTGGGGATCTATGGGTCAAAGCGACATGTCAGCGATGGCTGACATTGGGCTCGCGCTTTTTCAGGACTGCGAATTGGCAGCTGGCGAAGCGCTTGCGATTTTGAATAGCAGTGCGCTTGCAACAGGCATGGCCGCGATATCTTATTCGGCCTTGCATGGTATACTGCGTTTTGCCACCAGCGTCGCCGCTGTCAGCATGGATGGCTTTGCAGCAAACCCCTCAATTATTTCAAACACCGCTTTGGAATCGCGCCACTTTTCAGGGGCGCATATTCATGGTGCTGCACTCCGCACAGAGCTTGACGGCAGCTATCTGTTTGAAAAAGAGGGCCCCAGAAACCACCAAGACCCGTTGTGCTTTCGGGCATTGCCACTGATCCACGGTGCCGCAGATGACAGCCTAACATTCGCCGGTCAGCAGATCGCCCAAGAGTTGAATTCGGCCCAATGCAATCCTGTGATTTCGCTTGAACATCGCACGCTGGCTGCGACGGCAAATTTCGATATGGTGACCTTATGTATGGCGCTTGATGTGATGCGCCAAGCATTCACACCGGTTTTGACAAGCGCGACGGAACGCGTGGCGAAGATGGTTGATACAACTTGGTCCGGGCTTCCCATCGGATTGATCGAAGACGACGGAATTGGCGCGCCGGGCTTCAACGGTGTGGCACTCTTCCACAAATCAATCACCTCGGAAGCACGCCTGCTGTGCGCGCCCTTGGCGGGCGAGCTGGCCAGCTCCAGCCATTCGAATGCAGTGATGGACCGTGCTTCACTTGCGGTTCTTGGCGCACGGCGGGCGCTTGAATTGCACACTTTGGCGCGCTCCATCATCTCGATGGAGCTTATGGTTGCCGCACAAGCTATCGACATGCGAGGTCAAAAACCTCTCGGAAAGGGAACTCGTCAACTTTACGAGTTCACGCGCGAAGTTGTGCCGTTTGCTTCTGGAGCCTCTGGAATACCCGATGTCCGGCGTCTCATGGATCATCTGGACAACGCAGAAAGCACAGCGCTGGCGGACTGGACAACAGAACAGAACGGTACTGCTTATGCGGCACCTCGCCCCCAACGTATGTAAGGAAGATAGCGATGCCGACAGCTACGACGCAATCACGGCCACATCCGTTCAACCTTAAGGGCTTCAACTGGGGGCTTAGCTATTGGATTCTACTACCTTCTCTGGCGCTCTTGGTTGGCGTATTTCTCTATCCGATTATATCCATCGGGATTAGAAGCTTTACCGATCCAGAGGTTGGCTTTTCAAACTATACTGCGCTGTGGCAGGATGGAGGAACAATTCGGGTCATCCTCAGGACGCTTAAAGTTGGCGCGATAGTCGCGATTGTCACTGCGATAATCGCTTACCCCTATGCATATACAATGACGCTTGTTTCGCCAAAGATGCGGAATATCCTGATGATTATTGTAATGTTGCCTTTCTGGACGTCTGTCATCGCGCGCAACTTTGCTTGGGTGCTTTTGCTTCAGCGTGGTGGACCTGTCGACTCGTTTTTCTCTTTGATTGGCATTGATGGTGTTGTCCTGTTACGCACCTCGACCGGTGTGACAATTGCGATGGCGCAAGTTCTTCTGCCGTATATGGTGCTGCCACTTTATAATAATCTTCGCAGTATTGACCGTCGTTTGCTTGATGCGGCCTCCTCTCTCGGAGCACCGCGCTGGCGGGCCTTTTTTGATATCTACCTTCCACTTTCGGTTCCTGGTCTGCTGGCGGGCATCTCGCTGGTATTTGTTATGACGTTGGGCTTCTATGTGACGCCTGCAATCTTAGGCTCACCACAGGAATCCCTTGTGTCTCAGCTGATTGCCGCGCGCATTACAACGATGTTGGATTTTGGTGGAGCAGGTGCTCTTGCCGCGGTCGTCCTATTGATAACTATCGTCATCATGGGGGTCGTGCGCAAGATTGGAAGTCGTCCTGGCTTGGATCAAGATGAATTGGGAAAATAAGAACATGATTACCTTTCCATTTTTTAAGAAACGCGATGCTGGGCCGGGCCCGATCTTGCAACTGATCACGCTTTTGATTGCGTTGCTTATTATCTTGCCGGCATTCATCATCATTCCCGCCAGCTTCAGCGCCGGGACAAGCTTTCAATTTCCTCCGCAAGAATGGTCCTTGAGATGGTACCACAGTTTTTTCACGTCACCGGTTTGGGTAAAATCACTCTTTCGTTCGCTTGAGATCGCTAGCATCGTTGCAGTTCTTTCGACGATCTTGGGTGTTGGAGCGGCCATCGGGATGAAAAATGCGACGCGGCGAATCCACTCTTATTTGTTCCTGTTCTACACGGCGCCAATTGCTGCACCGTCAATTGTGATTGCCCTTGCCGTTTATTCGGTTTTCCTTAAATGGCATCTCGCAGGGACCCAAACAGGACTTGTTCTTGCCCATACGATGCTGTCGATTCCCTTTGTTGTCACAACAGTCGTGGCGAGCTTGGCGAATTACGACGAAAGGCTAGAGCTTGCTTCCTCAAGTTTGGGCGCGCCTCCGTGGCGTACTTTTGTTCAAATAAAGATGCCGTTGATCGCACCGGGCGTGATTGCGGGCTTTCTCTTCGCATTCGTAAACTCTTTCGATGAATTCACTGTCGCGTTGTTCTTGCAAACGCCCAGCATGCGAACGCTGCCCGTGCAGATGTATAATTCAATCATCCTCGACTTGGACCCGACAATTTCTGCTGCCTCAAGTGTAATCATCGTCACGACGACGGCTGTCTTTTTGCTGTTCTCGTTGAAGATACAGAATAAAAACACCTAGATACTGTACTGGACCGATCATGGAAAAGCACTCAATTCGCATTACGAACACGACCCACTACTACCCCGGGGGGTAATCGCCCCCTTTTTAACGGGGTGCATCTGTAGAACTTACGCGGCCATTTTCAGTTTCATAGCGGGTGTGATGCCGCCGATGCCCATGTTCGGGCGGTCGTTGTTATATGTCCAGAGCCATTGTGTGGCCTGATCCTGAGCCTCCTCGATGCTTTCGATGATGTATTGATCCAGCCATTCATGCCGAACCGTCCGGTTGTAGCGCTCGACATAGGCGTTCTGCTGGGGCTGTCCGGGTTGGATGTGCTGGATCGTAACACTATGTTTCTCAGCCCATTTTCTCAGTGTTTCGCTGATATATTCCGGCCCATTGTCGACCCTGATCGTGCCCGGTTTTCCGCGCCATTCGATAATGCGATCAAGGCTGCGGATGACCCGTTCGGCAGGGAGCGAGAAATCAACCTCGATCCCCAGCCCTTCGCGGTTGAAGTCGTCCAACACATTCAAAAGCCGAAAAGCCCTGCCGTCGCCGAGGCGATCCGCCATGAAGTCCATGGACCAGGTCACATTCGGTCTGTTCGGGACCGCCAGAACGTCAGGCTTCTCCCGTTTCAGCCGCTTGCGCGGCTTGATGCGCAGGTTCAGTTCCAGCTCACAGTAGATCCGGTAGACCCGCTTGTGGTTCCACGGATGCCCCTTCACGTTGCGCAAATGCAGGAAACACAGGCCAAATCCCCAAGTCTTGCGCGCATCCGTCAGCCCTGTCAGCAGATCGGCGATCACCTCGTTCTCGTCTTTCAGCTTCGGGCTGTAACGATAGCAGGTCTCGCTGACCTCGAAGGCCCGGCACGCCAGCGCGATGCTGACGCCCCGTCGCTCTACCGCCGTTTCGGCCATCTCGCGGCGCTGAGATGGCCCCGTTACTTTTTTCCGAGGGCTTCCTTCAATAAGTCCGCCTGCATGCTCAGATCTGCATACATCCGCTTCAGCCTGCGGTTCTCTTCCTCCATGGCTTTCATCTGGCTGACCATGGATGCATCCATGCCACCATACTTCGCACGCCATTTGTAAAACGACGCATTGCTCATGCCATGTTCACGGCAAAGCTCGGCCACCGGCACACCACCTTCGGCTTGGCGCAGGATCGCAAGGATCTGGGGTTCGCTATATCTGGTCATTTTCATTCAAAATCTCCTCGTTCATCTTGCCGAGAAAATTCTACTTCCGCAGCCCCTTACTTTCGGGGGGGATTACCCCCACCAGTCCTTCCGAAGCCCAATCGTCCGCCTCAACCTTCCAGACAGTCTGTCGACTGGTGTAGAAGTACCATTCCCGCCTATCGGCAATCGGCTTCCAGTCAACACGCACATTGCGGCCGTCATTCATATTCTCAACTATTGTACCGACCGCTTTGATGGCCATGACGGAAACTGCATGGCCATGGTTTTCAAATGGCAGGTCGTGCTTTCGAGTGTAGGAGGATTTGATCGCAATTTGGTCACCAGATCGCATCGATTTAACTTCAGATTGGAATTTGTCATGCGGCCCACTGTCCGGCGTCTCCTGCGGTCCCCGCGCTTGTCGGGTCCGGGTCCCCATCAGATCTGGCAGTCTTGGCTATTCCGCCTCTGGCGGCAGGGTCGAGGCCATATCTGTGATCGCTTGAAATTCCGCCAGAAACTCAGGCCGATGCTGCATCAGATACCGGATGATCCGGGCGTTCCCGAGCAGCTTTGCCAGATAGCCCTTGATGACGGTCAGCTGCAGGTGGTCCTGGCCGTAGGAGTCTTGGATCGAAGTGATACCCTCCTGCAGCCGGGCCAGCTCGCGCTCCATGCGGGCCATGGCCTCCGGAGTGATGCCCCTCATCTTCTTGGGTTTCTTCGTGTCCACCAGCTGCGCCTGGGGCGTTCCTGCCAAAATTGCGGAGATGTAAGCTGGCGAGTAATTGTTCGCGTTCATCATCAGCTCTGCCGCCTCGATCTGGCGCATGGCTTTCATCTTGCGCAGGACTTCGAACACGGCGGTCGCGCAGTGTTTGTCCTTCAGGATGCCCACGGCCTCTTCGCAGATCCCGTCGAGGAGCTTGGCCTTGCGCACAATGCTGCGCGGATTGAGGTCCAGCGCCAGGGCGATCTTTTCTTCGGAGACACCGCGCTCGATGGCCTTGCGGATCATCTTGTGCTCCTGGATGGGCGCAAGACGGCTGATCCGCTTGTTGTAGGTGAAGGCCTCGTCGTCGGTGGAAATCAGACATTCGACCCGTTCGATGCCGAGATCCTTCAGCACCTCGATCCGGATATGCCCGTCAAGCAGCATATAGGTGTCTTCCGCACCCGTGGATCGCGTGACGACCGGCGGTTCGACCAGGCCAACCTCTTTGATGGATGCCGTGATCTGGCGGTACTTGTGGCTGGATTTGACCGAAGCGCTGAGGGCGCGCACGGGCAAGACGGCCTCAACCGGCACGGTGACGCAATCGCTTTCAAAGCCGAGCGTAACCGTGTCCGGGGTTTTGCGCTTGCCCCGGCTCATTCTGCCGCTCCCGCATCCAGTGGTTGCCCGAGACAGGTGGGAAGGGTGTCCAGCCCCTCGGCACGTAAAAGCGTCAGGAAATGGTCATCGTCGCGCAGTGCGCGAAACGCCTCCACGACAAACATCAGGCGGCCTTGTGTCAGTTCGGCTTTCTTGATCAGTATCTTCTGTCGCTCTGCTTCCTGTTGATAAGCTCGCACAAGCGCGTCGCTGGTCAGGGGGCGCTTGGTGCCGTCGCTTCTGCCATAGCGGGTGCGATGAAGATGCGGACCCTGTGCATCGCGTTGCTGGATGAGACGGCGCACGGCGGCCAGTTTCTTGCCGCGCAGTTTTTTCTGGGTGTAGGCGTCCATCAGAGCGCGCTGACCGCCCTCGGCATCAGTCTTTGAAATGTCGATGGCGAGGTTCAGCGGCAGAAGGCCGGTTTCCACGGCCGAGACCAGCCGTTCTTCCCCGCGCTCCAGAAGCCCCGCGATCATGCCGACATAGTCTGGCGTGACGCCGATCTTGTTAGCGATCTGGCGATCATTGTAGCCTCGTTTGCGCAGGTTACCGATCTCGCGCATTAGGTCGATCGGGTTGTGCTGGCGGCGTGCACAGTTCTCCACCAGGCTCATAACCAAGCAGTCGCTCTCGTCGGCGTCGATGATAATGGCCGGTATGGCATCCTGCTGAAGCTCCATGAACGCCTCGAGCCGCCCTTGTCCACAGACGAGATCATATTCGGTAGGGTCGGTTCCTGCACGCTGCGCCACGGTGATTGGTCGCTTCAGACCGATCTTCGCTATGTTCTCGACCATTTCTTCGAAGTTGCGCCGGTTGCGCACACGGGGATTGAGGATGCGAATTCGGTCGGTGGGGATGAGAGTGACGTGTTTCTGGGCAATGTTTTGGGCGTCGTCTGGCATCAGGCGGCCTCCGTGATCCGGGCCCGGCCAGCGAGCGCATAAAAATAGTCGAGCGTGTCAAAGCGATAGGCGTCCAGCGACAGCCCGTTCTGCTCGGCCAGATTCAGTCTGGCCATGGTCATATCGATGCTCGGCAGCAAGTAATAATCGCGCGGCGCTTCGTTCAATTCGTCCATGCGCACGGCAATCGTGATGTCCGGCACCAGGCCAGTATCGAGGCGGATGCGCCATCGCAGGGAACCGCCCTGCGTCTCGAAACACCGGGCCAGCACCACCGACACCGTGAACTCATCATTGATGCGGATCAGGTCGGTGTCCGGATCTTGCATAGCCTGGCCGCCGCGTTCCGCGACCCCGTCGAGGATCTGGGCCACAATGCCCGGATGAGCCTGCCGCAAGGCCCGGTTGATCTCGACGTAGCGATAGTCGCGCTCCGGCTCGTAGCCGATCATCTGGTAGGCGCGCAGCAAGCTGCCGAAGCGGTTCCGGAAGGCGCTGGAGGATGGCACGTTGTCCTGTTCATCAATGATCAGTCCTGACAGCACGCCTTTCTGTTTCAGCACGGCGCGCAGGGCTTCGAGCAGTTCGGCGTCCGTGAAATACTGGCTGCGCGCGTCAACGATCTCGCGCGCGCGCAGAAATAGCGCCTCGTCCACGATGGCGGGGTAGGCCCCCTCGGCCCGGATCCACATTTCGCGTGGGTTCACCACTCGCTTGTGCTTCAGCTTGAAGGACACCTTGTTGTAGACGTTGTTGCCGATGTATTTTTCGTTGGTCAGGACCTGGTGCACCGATGCTCGGGACCATGACCGCTCAAGATCCGTCAGATGCCCCTCGGCATTCACGGTTTCCGCAATCTCACGCTCCGAGCAGCCGTCCTCGACGAACATCCGATACATGCGGCGCACGACGTCTTGTTCCTGCTCAGGGCCCGGAACTAAAACGACACGGTCAGTCTGAAAACTCTTCTGTTGGCCGCGGGACAAGGCACCCTTCGGGTTGCCGTGTTCGTCGATCAGTACCCGGCGCAACCCATATCCAGCCGCACCGCCTTGCCGGTATCCAAGCTCCACCAGGCGGCATTGCCCCGCGAAGACCTTTACCGAAAGCTCACGGCTGTATTCGCCCGCCATCACCCGCTTGACGGTTTTCAGAAGGTTGGAGCCGATGCTGCCGTCGTTTTCGAACTGCTCGCCGCAATAATGGACCCGGATCCCGGCGCGAGAGCAGACATGCTCGTGGTAGGCCCCTTCATCAGCATCCTGAAACCGGCCCCAGCGGCTGACGTCATAGACCAGAATGGCCTTGAAATCCGCCTGGCCGGTTCGGACCTCTGCCATCAGGTTCTGCAGCGCTTCGCGGCCGTCCAACCGCAATCCGGACCGACCGGAGTCCTCGAAGACGCGCAGGATCTGCAGGCCCCGGGCGGTGGCGTAATCCCGAATGATGTCGAGCTGGCTCTCGGTCGAGTACTTTTGGTGATCGGTCGACATCCGCACATAGGCGACGGCAGGAACATCCGTTTCATGCGGCTCGTCGCTCTTGTCGGAATGGGTCGCCCATCGACCAGTCACATGCGTATCTCCTCATAATTCCAGGAAAATCCATCGCTTCCGTCGGAATCAACGGTTGAATTCCTCTCACTCATGTAAAGCGAAGGAGTGTGGAATGTCGTTTCCGAAAAAGGGCAAGTTCTTTCCAAAAGAAAACGGATATAATGGAAAAGGCGGCCATCAGACGAACGGATGCTTTGTCGAAGAAATCGCATCGGCGTTAAAGCGGTCGCTCGGCGACAGTCGGGCGGGTGTCAAAACCGTGGCGGCTTGGACGGGTGCCAACGAGAAGACGGCGAAGAACTGGTTCTCGGGCACGTATGGACCGAGCGGTGCGCACCTGATTGCGCTGGCGCGGCACTCTGACGAGGTGTTGGGCTCCTTCCTGGCGATGGCAGGACGCGAGGATCTGATGGTGGCGATCAAGCTCGCGGCTGCCGAAGACGCGATTTCGGATCTGCTTGATGCCGTGCGCCAGCTTGGTGGTGACGACCCGAACGGCAAAATCAGCTGATCAGCCGAGCGAACTGAAAGCTATTGTCCCTCAATGGCGCGCAGGATTTCGGAGCAATCCCGTGCGGTGGAAAACTGCACGGGAGAGGGTTGGGCGCGTGACTCATTCCCTCCGCCATAAATTCTTACGCAATAATTTACTTTACCCAATGTAAACAGCGTATTAGTGCTATTTTCGGGTTCCGATAATGCCGTGGTCAGGACTGTTGCCGACCAACATTGAGCACGCCTATGAGATAGGCACATCGGAATTGCATTTGAACCAGCACGATGTTGGCAGCCATCGCGCTGCCCACGGGTCGAAGCATGCACCCGGGATGATCTCCGACGAAGGCCGCGGCGAAAGCAGAATGGCTCAGAAAGACGTTGTTATCAAATCCGCAACTATGCGGTCGGATGCGTATGTCAAAAAGCACTTGACTGAGACGTCCCCGTTACCGAAGGCCTGAACCTAGGCTTGCGGGGCGATAAAAGTGCGGTTCCAGCAGCGCTTCGTATACTTTTCGCATTTCGGCACGCTAGAAGTTGCGTCGTTTTCAAGCAATTGAAAGAAAACCATAAATCCTAGAACTGTGATCGGTTTCTGGGTGTGATTGGAAAACTTTTACGTTTGATCGGGTTAGTGGCCTTGGACGCGGGCGCGCTTTGCCTATATGGGCAGGACGTGCTGCTTTCGCATTGGCTTGCGAAGGGCGCGCACCGGATATAGGGTGCGCGGCGATAAAACGGGGGTTTTCCCCACCGACCGAGAGGAATTTTTGAATGTTTGCAACCCCCGCCTATGCGCAGGCCGCTGATGGTCTCACCGGAACCTTGACCTCGTTGATGCCATTGGTCTTGATCTTTGCGATCATGTACTTTTTGTTGATCCGCCCCCAGCAAAAGAAGCTGAAAGAGCATAAAGCCATGGTTGAGGCGCTGCGCCGTGGCGATCAGGTGCTGACCCAAGGCGGTCTTCTTGGCAAGGTTGTCAAGGTTGGTGATGATGGCATCGTCGAGGTGGAAATCGCTGATGGCGTGAAGGTGAAAGCGCTTAAGCACACTATCGCGCAAGTCATGTCCAAAACCGAACCGGCTGCGGCCTAAGTTCAGAAAGCCATATCTTATGTTGCAGATCCCGCTGTGGAAGCGCGCGATAATCTGGGGGCTGTGCGCCCTTGGGGTTATCCTGACCGTGCCGAACCTGTTTTATACACAGGTTGAAACGCATAATGACGCCGTAGCGGCGGTGGAAGCAGCAGGGGGCGTGGCCACGCCCGAGCAGGAGGCGGCCATTGCGATGTGGCCGTCTTATTTGCCCTCGGGGCTGGTGAACCTCGGGCTTGATTTGCGCGGCGGCGCGCATTTGCTGGCAGAAGTGCAGGTGGCAGATGTCTATGCCGCCAGAATCGACGGCATGTGGCCCGATGTGCGCGATGCCCTGCGCGACGTGCGCGATGATGTTGGGGGCGTGCGCCGTCAGCCTTCGGTTGACGGAGTTTTGCGGGTCGCGATTGCCAAGCCCGAAGGGATGCCTGTTGCGCTTGCTGCGGTGCGGGCCTTGGCCACGCCGGTGGTTTCGCTGACGGGCGTCGGGCAAAATGATATCGAGGTGACGGCAGAGGGCGACGTGATCGTCTTGCAACTGTCAGAGGCTGAACGTGTGGCAACCGACAGCCGCACCATCCAGCAGTCGCTAGAAATCATTCGCCGCCGCGTTGATGCGGCGGGCACGCGGGAACCGACGATCCAACGGCAAGGCGATGACCGGATCTTGATTCAGGTCCCCGGCATCGGTTCCGCCTCGGAGCTGAAAGCCCTGATCGGGACCACGGCGAAGCTGACCTTCAATCCGGTTGTGGGGCAGACCAGCGATGCGGGGACCAACCCCGGCGCGCGCAACCTGCTTTTGCCGTCGCTCGACAATGAGGGGCAATATTACATTGTCGAACAAACGCCTGTGGTGACAGGCGAGGATTTGACCGATGCGCAGCCTGCCTTTGACCAGAATAACCGCCCCGCCGTGAGCTTCCGTTTCAACCCGTCGGGCGGGCGCAAGTTCGGGGATTATACCGCGAATAACATCGGCAGCCCGTTTGCTATCGTGCTGGACGGGGCGGTGATCTCGGCCCCTGTTATCCAATCGCATATCGCGGGTGGCTCGGGGATTATCACCGGGAACTTCAGCGTTGAAGAAAGCACCAATCTGGCCGTGTTGCTGCGTGCAGGTGCCTTGCCGGCCGAGATGACCTTTCTTGAAGAGCGTACGATTGGCCCTGAATTGGGACAAGACAGCATCGACGCGGGGCGGCTTGCCTCGCTGGTTGCGATGGGGGCGGTTCTTGTCTTCATGATCGCATCTTATGGCTGGTTTGGTGTGATGGCCTCTGTCGCGTTGGGGTTCAACGTGATGCTGATTTTCGGCACGCTGAGCATGATTGGCGCCACTCTGACCTTGCCGGGGATTGCGGGGATTGTGCTGACCATCGGCATGGCGGTTGACGCCAATGTGCTAGTGTTTGAACGTATCCGCGAAGAGCTGAAAACAGCGCGTGGGCCTGCACGGGCGATTGAGCTGGGCTATGAAAAGGCGCTTTCGGCGATTGTGGATGCCAATGTCACCACCTTCATCATCGCGACGATTTTGTTTATGGTCGGCTCCGGCCCGGTACGCGGGTTCTCGGTTACTTTGGGGATCGGGATTCTTACCTCCGTCTTTACCGCGATCTTTGTGACGCGGCTGTTCGTGGCAACGTGGTTCCAGTACCGCCGCCCCAAAACCATCGAAGTGTGAGGGTGAAACCATGCGTCTAAGACTTGTTCCACAAGAAACAAACTTCAACTTCTTTGGTTATGCCAAGTATACCTTTGGCGCGTCTGTTGTCGCGGTGACCGCATCCTTGATTATCATCGTCATGATGGGGTTGAATTTCGGCATCGACTTCAAGGGCGGCACCACGATCCGCACCGAAAGCACCGCTTCGGTGGATGTCGGGGCTTACCGCGCGGCGTTGGAGCCCTTGGGGCTGGGCGATGTGACCATCACCGAGGTTTTTGATCCAAGCTTCGGCGACGATAAGAACGTGGCGATGGTGCGTGTTCAGGCGCAAGAGGGCTATGAGGCGGTGACGCCGGAACTGATCCTTGAGATCGAGGGTGCTTTGCAGGAGGTTGATCCTTCGATCAGCTTTCCGTCGGTCGAATCCGTCGGCCCGAAGGTCTCGGGAGAGCTGATCTGGTCGGCTGTCTTGGCGGTTCTGGGGGCGCTTGGGGCGATTTTGATCTATATCTGGCTGCGGTTTGAATGGCAGTTCGCGGTCGGGGCCGTGGTTTCGCTGGCGCATGACGTGATTATCACCGTGGGGATATTTGCATTGTTCCAGATCAAGTTCGATCTGGCGGTGATCGCGGCACTGCTGACGATCTTGGGCTATTCGATCAACGATACCGTGGTGGTCTTTGACCGTTTGCGCGAAAATTTGGTGAAGTATAAGACCACTCCGCTGATCGATGTGATGAACCTTGCGGTGAATGAAACCTTGAGCCGGACATTGATGACCTCGGGGACGACATTGGTGGCACTGACAGCGCTTTTGGTGCTGGGCGGTGATGTGATCCGCGGGTTTACCTTTGCCATTACCTTTGGTGTTGTGGTCGGGACCTATTCCTCGGTCTACGTGGCCAAGAACGTCGTGCTTTACCTTGGTGTCGATCGGGACCCGAAGAAGGGCGATGCGCCGGGCACACAATTTTCCAACATTGATGCGTAACTGATGCGGTTAACCGAAATCACATATGACAATGCCCAGCCCATCGACAGCTATGGGCCGGGTTTCTTTCGGGTTGCCGGGCAGGTTATTCATGGGCCGATGTTGGTAACGCCGTGGGATGCGGGGCCGTGGGGTGGGTTGCAAGATACGGATACGCCGCTTGCCTTGGTCGGCAAGATTGATGTGCTTTTCGTGGGTATGGGGGCCGAGATTGCGCATGCCCCCACAGCGTTTCGGGAGACGCTGGAAGCCGCGGGAATTGGGGTTGAGGTGATGAACTCCCCGGCGGCGGCGCGCACCTATAATGTGTTGCTGTCCGAGGGGCGCCGGATTGCTGCCGCCCTGTTACCAGTTGGGTGACCGCAACCCGATTTATGCTAAATCCGCAACAATCGACGTTTGCCGTGCATTTACCATCAGCGCATGATAGGTGCAAATTGGGGCGGGCTGGTTGACAGCGTGGCAGCGCAACACCAAATAAAGTATCCAAAGTGGGGAAAGCCGATGTTGCCGAAATGCCGGGACATGGCCTTCCTGCCAGATAAGGAAATGAGATGAGCGAGATCAAATCCCCGAGCTACCCAGTATTGCCATTGCGCGATATCGTGTTGTTCCCGCATATGATTGTGCCGCTATTCGTAGGGCGCGAAAAATCTGTACGTGCGCTGGAAGAGGTGATGGCAGAGGATCGCCAGATACTATTGTCCAGCCAGATCGACCCGACGGTCGACGACCCGGACGCGGATGGTATCTACCGCGCCGGTGTTTTGGCGAATGTGTTGCAGCTGCTGAAATTGCCCGATGGCACCGTAAAGGTGCTGGTTGAGGGCAAATCCCGTGTGCGCATCACCGAATTTGTCGAAAACCCCGATTTCTTTGAGGCCGAAGCCGAGGCTCTGACCGAGCTTCCGGGTGAGGAAGAGACTGTGACTGCCTTGGTGCGTGCCGTGGCCGATGAGTTCGAGCGTTACGCAAAAATCAAGAAAAACATCCCCGAAGAGGCGCTTTCTGCCGTGGCCGAAACGCGTGAGCCGTCACGGCTGGCCGATCTGGCTGCCGGGCATCTGGGCGTTGAGGTTTCCGAAAAGCAGATATTGCTGGAAACGCTGGATGTCGGCAAGCGGCTGGAGCTGGTTTACGGCCATATGCAAGGCGAGATGAGCGTTTTGCAGGTTGAGAAAAAGATCAAAACCCGCGTCAAAAGCCAAATGGAGCGCACCCAGCGCGAGTACTATTTGAATGAGCAGATGAAGGCCATTCAGAAGGAGCTTGGCGACGGCGAAGAGGGCCAGAACGAGATTGCGGAACTTGAGGCGCGGATTGCCAAAACCGACCTGTCGAAAGAAGCTCGTGAAAAGGCCGAGGCCGAGCTGAAGAAGCTGAAAAACATGAGCCCGATGAGCGCGGAAGCGACCGTTGTGCGCAACTATCTCGATTGGTTGCTTGGGGTCCCATGGGGCACCAAATCTCGTGTGAAAAAGGATTTGGCCAAGGCGCAAGCCGTGCTTGATACCGACCATTACGGGCTTGAAAAGGTCAAGGAACGGATCGTCGAATATCTGGCAGTTCAGGCACGTTCGGCCAAAATGAAGGGCCCGATCCTGTGCTTGGTCGGCCCCCCCGGTGTCGGGAAAACCTCTTTGGGGCGGTCTGTTGCCAAGGCGACGGGGCGTGAATTCATTCGCATCTCGCTGGGGGGTGTACGTGACGAGTCGGAAATCCGCGGTCACCGGCGCACCTATATCGGGTCTATGCCGGGCAAGATCATTCAAGCGCTGAAGAAAGCAAAGACAACCAACCCGTTGATCTTGCTGGATGAAATTGACAAGATGGGGCAGGATTTCCGCGGCGATCCAGCGAGCGCGATGCTTGAGGTGCTTGATCCAGAGCAAAACGCGACCTTCACCGACCACTATCTGGAAGTGGAATATGACCTGTCGAACGTCATGTTCCTGACCACGGCCAACAGCTACAACATGCCGGGCCCGCTTTTGGACCGGATGGAGATTATTCCGCTGTCGGGTTACACCGAGGATGAAAAGCGCGAGATTGCGAAGCAGCATTTGATCCCCAAGCAAATCAAGAATCACGCCTTGAAAAAGGGTGAATTCTCGATTGCCGATGATGCGCTTTTGGAGGTGATCCGCACCTACACGCGTGAGGCGGGCGTACGGAACCTTGAACGGGAGCTGGCAAAACTGGCGCGTAAGGCCGTGACAGAGATCGTGAAGGGCAAAACCAAATCGGTTGATGTGACAATCGAGGGGCTGGAAGGCTTCCTTGGTGTGCAGCGTCATCGCTATGG
Source organism: Pseudorhodobacter turbinis (assembly GCF_005234135.1). NCBI lineage: Bacteria > Pseudomonadati > Pseudomonadota > Alphaproteobacteria > Rhodobacterales > Paracoccaceae > Pseudorhodobacter > Pseudorhodobacter turbinis. The sequence goes on along the minus strand of NZ_CP039965.1, from coordinate 892,356 downwards.
TTTGGCCGAAGAGGAAGATCAGATTGGCGTGGTGACAGGCTTGGCTTGGACCTCTGTCGGGGGTGAGTTGCTTTCGATCGAGGCGCTGCGTTTGCCGGGCAAGGGCCGGATGAAAACGACTGGTAAGCTGGGCGATGTGATGAAGGAATCCATTGAGGCGGCAAGCAGCTTTGTCCGCTCCATCAGCCCGGAAATCGGGGTGAAACCGCCGAAGTTCGAGACGACGGATATTCACGTCCACGTGCCGGACGGGGCGACGCCCAAGGATGGTCCATCTGCCGGTCTTGCAATGGTCACGTCGATCGTTTCGGTGTTGACACAAATCCCGGTGCGCAAGGATATTGCGATGACGGGCGAAGTGTCGCTTCGCGGGAATGCGATGCCGATTGGGGGCTTGAAAGAAAAGCTGCTGGCTGCATTGCGGGGCGGTATCAAAACCGTGTTGATCCCGAAAGAGAATGAAAAAGATCTTTCGGAAATCCCCGATAATGTGAAAGAAGGCTTGATCATTATCCCGGTGACCCATGTCCGCGAGGTTTTGAAACACGCTTTGGTGCGCCAACCAGAGCCTGTCGAATGGGATGAGGCCGCCGAGGAGGCCGCCGCCGCCGCGCGGCAGGCCCGTGCTGATAGTGCCATTCAACAGACTGCGCATTAAGCACGCTATTGCAGATCAATGGGGGCGCAGGCATTGCTTGCGCCCTTCTGTCGTTAGAGGGGCGCATTGCACAGGATTGTCAGCCCTAGAATACGCGAGTTCACCCCGACCAATGCATAAAAGGAAGCAGGTTCCATCATGGCGAAACCAAATACAGTCGTCCCGAATGCAAAAAAGACACGCACAGCGGCCATCAAGCCAGCGACGGTGATCGTTCCGACCGTTTCGGTGCAGGGGGCTGCAAGTGCTGATGCGCCGAAGCTGGCCAATGCGGGTGCTGACCAGCCGCATATGCTTAAAAAGCAAGAGTTGGTGGAACGGATTGTCAAAGCGACGGGTGTCAAAAAGAAGGACGTTAAGTTGATCTTGGAGGCGTCCTTGGGTGTTCTTGGCGATGCGCTTTCAGCGGGAGAAGAGCTGAACGTCCCACCTCTGGGTAAGATGAAGGTAAACCGCCAGAAAGCCGAGGGTGGGACCGAGGTCCTTATCCTTAAACTGCGCCGGTCGGGTGCGAAAACCGGCTTGCATGACGGTCCTAAAGAGGGACTTGCAGCTGGGGGCGACAACGATTAAACCACCCACTGTCGGGTGATTAGCTCAGTGGTAGAGCGCTTCGTTCACATCGAAGATGTCAGGGGTTCAAATCCCTTATCACCCACCATTTTTGAAATATGTTCGGTGTTTGGGACTGAATAATTTTAAACAATTTACCCCATTCGACAACGCCCACCACGACCGCGCTCCAGATAAGAGCCGCTGCGATAGAGGCCCATTGCGCCCATTTTCGCTCTTTGGGTGAGGAGGGAACGGTCGTGTTGCGGGCATTGATAGCTTGGTAGCCGCCTTCAACCCAATCTTTGCTGGCCAGCATGACGCGCTCTGAATCGTAGGGTGGGCGGCGGTCGATGTGGTTAGCTGCGCCGTTTTCTTCTTCCATAGAGGTGGTCCTTCGTCTTTTCCCGTCTGCGCAATCGATTGCCACCGCAGTGGTGGCGTTCCGGTTGACGGTGGTGCCGAAAGGCCAGCGCCGAAATGCAAATTTTCTGTCTGCATAAGTTGCGTTAAACAGCGGAACCCCTGGCATTGTCACTATCCTTTTCGATGACTCATTTAGGCTCTTTGTAGCGCCTCAATCAGGGCCTCAGTTTGGCGGTGGTAAGGCGTGCAGATGTTCCCTAACCGTCCGTATCCGTATTCATTTTCGTCCTCTGAACCGATTGCCAAGGAGGTTTCAGGGGCAGCGTTCGGTGCATTTTCAAAACCTCAATCCGGGTGGGTGATGTTGTTGGGCGGTTCCATTGTGGATTGGCCAACCTGAAGGTGATGAAAATGAGAAAGCAGATCCAAAGCAAGCGGTCACGGATTGGCCTTGTGGGTGCGGACAATCCATAGCGATCCGGTTCCAGCCATGTGGGCCTGCGGCTGTCTTGGAAAAAGCTCGCATGGTCGAACCCGCCCAGATCATGGACGTATCGGCGCAGGCATAATTGTTTGTGTAGCCGTTGATCAGGGTGGTTAGGGCGCAAACTAGTGAATGTAGGCGTCTCTTGTCCGGCGCGAAATGAAAACAACGGAGAACGAACATGAGTGCAGTTGATGAATTCGGAACTTTTGCATCTGGTCTTGACGCGCCTGCGGATAAGGCCTTGGCAATTGCACCAAGCAATGGAGTCGACTTGGAATTTGCCACGCGCGCGATTTATGTTGGCAGCGGCGGAGATTTGCGGGTGGAGATGCAGGGTGGTGGCCTTGTGACCTTTGTGGGCATTCCGGGTGGTACTGTTCTGCCTGTACGGGTGGCGCGTGTTTATGCGACTGGCACAACAGCGACAAACCTCGTGGGGCTTCGCTAATGCTGGGACTTGGTTCAGGATTGATGCAGACCGCGGTGAGGCGGTCAGGCGGTGGTGGCCCTGTGCCACCCCGCCGTCCGAGGGTAACGGCGGTTTTGGGGCAGTCCGAAAATGCGATTGCCCTGATGCGTGGCGGGAGCAGGTATAAGCAGATTCCGGTGCCGGAGTTGCTGCATGGTGTGGAAGGTGTGTTTATCCGCTCGGGTCACAATAGCGATAGCGGGGAACCCGAGCGCGTGGATGTGTCACAGGATAATATTGATGCAGGCAAGCTGTCTGCCGGTGCTGTGGCGTGGTTCAACATGATGCACTACGTGTCGGGGGGCTATCCGCAGGTGTTGGTCGACCTGAGCAAGTCCGGAACGAGCATGAACAGTATGCTGGACGACGACAACACTTCACGTGATGGGTCGAAGGACGTGGCGACAGTGGCTTTTGCCCGCGCCGAGGGGTTTGAGCCCGAGCTGGCGATCTATTGCTGGTCAAATTCAGAAGCATCCGTGTCGCCGTATCTCATCGATCGACGTAACCCGCATTTTATAGGGCGCAATGGCGATGGCACGCCCTATGATTTCACGAACAGCGATCCGTCCACGATTGAGCGTTGTATCATTGATACGACGGGGCGCGGTTACGGGCTGCTCGGGGATAATTGCAAGCTTGGCTTGATGCTTTTGCATCCGAAAATCATGACGGCATCGCAAACCTATGACCCACCGAATCCGAATTATGGCTATAATAATGAGGGCGGGGTAATCTATGGGATGCCGAAGTCAAACGGCTACCCGGCCGTGCAGGTCCGTAAGGATTTCCTGGCGCAACCCTATCTTGATGGCAACCGCGCCAAGGTCGGTGTGTCGCAGGCGGTTTGCTTGTTTGGTGATTACGTAGATGGGGTAAAGGATCAATATGGGGAAACCTATATCCATCCATCAATTCTGGAAGCAGATGGACAGATAGTTTACGCGCAGCACATTGCAGCGCATGCAGGCTATTGCTACGACTGGATGGAAATCCCGTCCGCATTGGAGTTCAGCGTATCGAGCGATGGTTCGACAGTGATGGGCACCGCGACACTGCCTGCCGGGACGACGATGACCACCATGCGCAAACTGCGTGGCGAGTCGGTTGCGAGCCCCCGTCCGCATCAGCAAGAAGCAATGGGCTTCGCGCTTTGGCGGGGTGGTGACACATTCTCGGAAAGGGATATGTTGCCGATCTGGCGCAATGGCCAAGGGTTGAGCGCGGATTACGAGGGAACCGTCGCAATCACCAATGCTGCTGCAGGGCAGGTCTCAGTCAATTTGGCCAATCCGGTCGCGAATGGGGATGTCGTGGATTTTGGCACAACCGGACAGTATGGCACCTTCATTCTGTATGGTAGCGCGGACTACGATGCACGCATGTATAAAGACTGTCTGATCGCACATGATCCTGCACTTTATGCCGCCACAGGATACCCCGGTGTTCCGATAGAGCCGCAAACCCGCTGGACTGTTGCCGGTGTCGGGCTCGAAATACCTGATCCTGTCGATCCAGAACCAAGCGAATGGGATGTGATCGGCGGCGAGGGGAAGTTCACAGTCAATGCTATGCCTGGCATCGCGCCGCCTACGGTCGCTGGTGGCACAGGCAAACTCACAATCACAGGATAAAGATATGCCCTTCATTTATAGACCAGATGGCGACACAGATTATGCGAATGCGGTCATCCTAGAGGATGGCGCGCGGCCACAAGATGTTACCGGCCTTGCTGCAGGGTTATATCAAGTTGGGAATATCGGTTGGATGCCGGATCCTGTTGCGGTTTCTGCAGTGCTTACCAGCGGCCCTTATGCCACAAAATCGGCATCGGATAGCTATATCTCCGGGCCGGTTCTGGCCTCCGGGACGGAAGCGATTACCATCGTGCTGGACTGTGACCTTGATGCTGCGACATCGGGCTCCATCACGTTGATGGAGTATAGATCAACGACGTTGAAAGTGGTCTACGACTCGCGGTCTGCGTTCCGCCGTTTGAGCATCAGCGCGGGCACGCAAAGTTCACCGGAGTTTTCCAGTCTTTACACGCCGACCGACAGTATGTCGGACGGCCGTAAGCGGTTGGTTATTTCGTTCTCTGCGAATGATGGCAGTAGTGCTGCTCTAAAGGTCTGGATTGATGGTGCCGAGATTATCTCCGAGACGGCAACTGCGGATAATCCAGCTTTGCCAACCATTCGGGATTTTGAGGCCTTGAGGAGCGCAAGCTTGCGCGGTGAATTCTATGAGCTGTCCATTTATGGTGGGACGCATGCGCAGGGCTTTGCCGGGGACGGAGGCGATGTGACGGGCTTGACCCAACTGCACCACCTTAGCGGAGATGCGGCAAACTGGAATGCGCCGGGGACGGGGTTGAGCAAGGCCGGGTCTGACCTGTTCACATAGGTCAGATGCAGTTTGCTGATGATCTGGGACGAATGAAGTGAGGCGGTGCTGCCGGTTGGTGGTGCCGTTTTGCCGCTTGCCACACATTGGAACAGTAAGGCGCGGACGTATCCTCAAGGCGCCCCGTCTCGCAAGTAAAAAACGGAACTTGATAAATGCGCGGCCGGAAAGGTAAGGGTTCTGTCGCAAACTTTTGCGATCTTTCGTTTGTTGGCTGATTTTGCGACATGGTTCTCAAACAAGCAAGCAACAGGATGTATCGGATGTCGGTTGATTTCAAGGGAGCCCATTATCCTAAAAGCGTAATCCTGTGCGCGGTTTGTTTCTATGTACGATATAGAGTTTCCTATCGCGACCTGGAAGGAATCATGGAGGAGCGTGGGGCTGAAGTTGACCATGCAACCTTGAACCGTTGGGTGGTTAAGTTTGCGCCGTTGATGGCGGCACAAGCGCAGTCCCGCAAGAAGCCAACCGCCAAATCTTGGCGCATGGACGAAACCTACATCAAGGTTAAAGGCAAATGGACCTATTATTACCGGGCGGTCGACAACACAGGAAAAACCCTTGATTTCATGCTGTCTGAGCGTCGCGACAAGGCCGCCGACCGTCGATTTCTCAAGCGCGCGATTGGCAAAAATGGCCTGCCTGACCGTGTCGTCATTGACAAGAGCGGCGCCAATCTGGCGGGTCTGCAAAGCATCAATGTGATCCTGAGGTTCACGGGCTCAGGCAACAGCATCAAGATACTGCAGGTCAAATACCTCAACAACATTATTGAACAGGACCACCGCTTCGTAAAGCGGATCACGGGCCCAATGCTTGGCTTCAAGGCCTTCCATTCTGCCGAGGCTACCTTGGCTGCGATCGAGACCGTGCACATGACCCGAAAGGGGCAGATCCATGCCAACGGCCTCACCGCGTTTCAGCAGTTTGCTGCGCTCGCAGCATAGGTATGCCCAGGCTAGCGGGTATGCAGCCCGCTGAAATCTTCAGGTCTGCTTAATGACTCCAGATGGTTAAAACGGAATTTCGTCAGGATCATCTGGTCGCTGAGGAAGCGCGTCGGCAGGGAGAGGCAGATTTGTTGTGATAAACAGATTTAGGATGTCATCTCGATCTATAAACATTACTTGGGATCGCTTTGCGGCGTCGAGCTTACCGCCCAGCCAGTTTCTAGCCTGTTTCGTGATTTCACCGCCAGCGACAATGAACATATGATCAACCAAGACTCTGCGGTTCAGTTCGGGGTCGAATATTTCATGACCAATCATCATGCTGACTTGGTTATGTATTTCTGCGACATTTGCGTTTCCAGACTTACTCACACCTGCCGAGTTCAGTTTTCCCTTTTTCACCTGGATGCCAAAATACAGAACATGAAGCGTAGGGAGGGTATACTTCATCCATACATCTTTTCCGTATTCCATGGCTTTGTCTTTATGACCCGCCGCGGTGATGCGGTGGAAACCGAGCTGTCGAAACAGAGGTAGAAGAACTTCCTCAATAAGTTCATCTTCGGAGCACCGTTCCAAATAATCAGAAAGCTGCTTGCTTCGAGCAACTTCGACCGGTGATAGAGGGCGATGTGGATTTACGATCTGAGCAATACTGTTTGTCTTGATGTGCCGTAACTGAGCAGCGGCGTCCTGATCGTAGAACGCTTCCCATCCTTCCCTCTTCAAAACTGAATTAAGAGCGGCCAGCGCATTGGACCTATTTTCATCGCCCGGCTGAGCATCGCTCATATCGAGCAACCTGCGGATGATCCGAATAAATGAATCGGATGGCACATCCGCTCTTTGCTGAGGAAGCGCCAAAACTTCCTCAAGTCGGCTCATTACCCATTGCCGCCTCCAGCTGCCGTCATGCGTAAATTGGACCTGTCGCGGTTTGATGCCGCTCCTTTGATAGCATTTATTGCAACAAAGGAGACTGACTATGGGACTGAAACGAACAGACGAATTTAGGCAAGATGCGGTGCGTATAGCGCTGACCAGCGGGCTTACACGCAAGCAAGTGGCTGATGATCTTGGTGTCGGTATGTCGACGCTGAACAAGTGGATTACAGCGCACCGAGACACGGGTGTGGTGTCGAAAGATGATTTGGGACTGGCTCAGGAGAATGACCGGCTTCGGCGTGAGAACCGCATCCTCAAGGAGGAGCGGGAAATCTTAAAAAAGGCCACGGTGTTCTTCGCGAGTCAAAAGCCGTGAGGTTTAGATTCATCGAAGAACACCAATTTGCATTTTCCATTGGACGGATGTGCCATGTCATGAATGTCAGCGCGCGCGGATTACGGGCGCTCGCCTAACCGCCCAGGCAGTCGCAGACAACGGTCTGATATGGTCACCTTGGCACATATCAAAGAACAATCCCGTCTCAGCCTTGGCAGCTATGGCAGGCCGCGCATGACTGAAGAACTGAAAGAGATAGGCTTGGATATTGGCCATCGTCGCGTGGGGCGTTTGATGCGCCAGAACAGTATATCTGTGGTCAGAACGCGCAAACATAAAGCCACGACGGACAGCAATCATAAGTTCAATATTGCGCCGAACTTGCTGGACCGTGAGTTCTCAGCGGACCAACCAAACCAGAAATGGGCTGGTGACATTACCTATATTTGGACGCGTGAGGGATGGCTGTATCTCGCTGTGATACTGGACCTGCATTCAAGGCGCGTGATCGGCTGGGCCATAAGTAACCGCATGAAACGGGATCTGGCGATCCGGGCATTGAACATGGCAATAGCCTTCCTAGCGCCGCCGAAGGGCTGCATTCATCACACGGATCGCGGATCGCAATATTGTTCGCACGACTATCAGAAAATCCTGCGACAGCACGACTTCAAAGTGTCCATGAGTGGCAAAGGAAATTGCTATGACAATGCGGCTGTTGAGACGTTCTTCAAAACCATCAAAGCGGAACTGATCTGGCGCAGATCTTGGGAAACGCGCAGGCAGGCCGAGATGGCGATCTTTGAATACATCAATGATGGGGTGGATGCCCCACCCGGCGGCATCGCAATGTGCCAGAATGATAGCAGCTTAAACTGTCATACAAAGGAAGAGCATCCATGGAGAATGTTAGCATAGTAGGAATTGATTTAGCAAAACGGAGCTTCCAGCTGCACGGGGCTGCCGCTGATGGTTCTGTCGTGTTCCGCAAGAAATTGTCGCGCCCTCAGCTTACCGCGTTCCTGAGTGAGCTTCCAAAGTGCGTTGTTGCGATGGAGGCTTGCGCTACATCCCATTATTGGGGGCGTGAGATTGGCAAGCTTGGCCACGAGGCGCGCCTTATTCGGTAATCCCCCCCGAAAGTAAGGGGCTGCGGAAGTAGAATTTTCTCGGCAAGATGAACGAGGAGATTTTGAATGAAAATGACCAGATATAGCGAACCCCAGATCCTTGCGATCCTGCGCCAAGCCGAAGGTGGTGTGCCGGTGGCCGAGCTTTGCCGTGAACATGGCATGAGCAATGCGTCGTTTTACAAATGGCGTGCGAAGTATGGTGGCATGGATGCATCCATGGTCAGCCAGATGAAAGCCATGGAGGAAGAGAACCGCAGGCTGAAGCGGATGTATGCAGATCTGAGCATGCAGGCGGACTTATTGAAGGAAGCCCTCGGAAAAAAGTAACGGGGCCATCTCAGCGCCGCGAGATGGCCGAAACGGCGGTAGAGCGACGGGGCGTCAGCATCGCGCTGGCGTGCCGGGCCTTCGAGGTCAGCGAGACCTGCTATCGTTACAGCCCGAAGCTGAAAGACGAGAACGAGGTGATCGCCGATCTGCTGACAGGGCTGACGGATGCGCGCAAGACTTGGGGATTTGGCCTGTGTTTCCTGCATTTGCGCAACGTGAAGGGGCATCCGTGGAACCACAAGCGGGTCTACCGGATCTACTGTGAGCTGGAACTGAACCTGCGCATCAAGCCGCGCAAGCGGCTGAAACGGGAGAAGCCTGACGTTCTGGCGGTCCCGAACAGACCGAATGTGACCTGGTCCATGGACTTCATGGCGGATCGCCTCGGCGACGGCAGGGCTTTTCGGCTTTTGAATGTGTTGGACGACTTCAACCGCGAAGGGCTGGGGATCGAGGTTGATTTCTCGCTCCCTGCCGAACGGGTCATCCGCAGCCTTGATCGCATTATCGAATGGCGCGGAAAACCGGGCACGATCAGGGTCGACAATGGGCCGGAATATATCAGCGAAACACTGAGAAAATGGGCTGAGAAACATAGTGTTACGATCCAGCACATCCAACCCGGACAGCCCCAGCAGAACGCCTATGTCGAGCGCTACAACCGGACGGTTCGGCATGAATGGCTGGATCAATACATCATCGAAAGCATCGAGGAGGCTCAGGATCAGGCCACACAATGGCTCTGGACATATAACAACGACCGCCCGAACATGGGCATCGGCGGCATCACACCCGCTATGAAACTGAAAATGGCCGCGTAAGTTCTACAGATGCACCCCGTTAAAAAGGGGGCGATTACCATTCCACCTGTTTACGTTAAGCCGTTTGTGAAGCGTCAAAAGAACGACGCAAATGACGCAGAAGCGATCGCTGAGGCGGCATCGCGCCCGACGATGCGCTACGTCTCGGTCAAAAGCGCAGAACAACAGTCGCAGGGCATGGTCTTTCGAACACGCGATTTATTTGTCCGCCAACGCTCCCAGTTGGTAAACGCTTTGCGGGGTCATTTAGCAGAATACGGTGTCGTCGTCGCTCAAGGGATGGTTCAGTTTAGACGAATAATAGCCAGCTTTGATGAAGTCGCGGTTGACCTGCCCGCGCAAATTCTAAGCCTTTGCCAAGCATACATTGATCAGATCGCTCTTTTTGACGAAAGGATTGTGGTGCTGGATCACGAGATCAAAGGCCGAGCAAAAACAGATGAAGCAACATCACGGCTTATGACGATCCCCGGAGTTGGGCCTATGTGTGCTACGACCATTCAGGCCTTCGCGCCACCAATGGAAGAATTTTCTAATGGGCGTGAGTTTGCAGCTTGGTGCGGGCTTGTACCAAGGCAGAAGTCGACCGGTGGGCGACAAATCCTGGGTAGAACCTCAAAAATGGGGCAGCGCGATATAAGGCGATTGCTGATCACAGGCGCAATGGCCGTCATCCGTTGGGCCATCCGGAAAGGTCCACCACCTGGATCATGGCTTGCCAAGATGCTGGCGCGCAAGCCTCGTATGCTGGTGGCGACTGCCCTGGCAAACAAGCTTGCCCGTACCGTTTGGGCGTTAACAACCACAAAAGAGAACTATCGAATTCCACCGCTGGCTACATAAGCTTTGCACCATGCGTTGGAGTAAACCGGCAATGTGAGAAGGGCGAAGGAGAGTAAGGAACAACGGTCATAAGACGGGGTTGGGAAAACCAGATAGAAGCCAGGAGCCTTGTGCTCGCATCAACGATTTGGACCCGATCCACGGACACCATACAGGCCAGCGGCGTGTGAAAGCCGCATTCAAAGGCCGGACACACGACTGCACTGATCACTTGTTCCAAGCAATCTGAAAAACTTCTTGCATTGAAAGGGGCATCCACACACGGCTTCTACAATCCGCGACGACGCCACTCAGCATTGGGTTGGAAAAGTCCGGTCGCTTTTGAACGAAAGGTGGCTTAAACGAGCACTTGGAGCGGCACGAAAGCGCGACAGGTCCAAAGCTAAGGTCGCAATCCTCAAAGAACTCCGTGAGATATGTGCTGGAACGATAATGAAAGTAAGAGCCCGGATCTTGACTCCCGCAGATCATCTCAGCCAACGTCCCGGACGTTTCTTTGCTTCCATTCCATGAACCTTCGTCTCCTTTATGTTCCTTTGAAAGAACTTGGGGCTTTCTGGACTAATACGGAAGAGGATTATTCTGATTGGTGGACTTTCAGGATGAGGAGATCCCAACACGATATGCGGACATCCCCAAAAAATAAACAAAACTCATCAAACGTTAACCCTTGTGGACGACTAATGGCACAGCAAAGGCGCCGCGCGGCTTGTTTCCGCAATACCAAGGCATCATTGTCGAACTGCGGAGCTTAGTCTAATGTCCCAAACAAGAGCAGTTTTCGCCAAGATAGTCCTTGGTTATGCTCGGCTTGCAAGCTTCTTCATGCCCGCTGTGCTCCTGTCCGACCGTGATGTGGCGAATAGCGCTCGAATGTTTCTGATCAGTCACATCCTCGGCCCTTTCATGGGCTCGACTGTTCCTCTAGCTCTCTACGTTTTCGACCCGACGCCGGGGTTCGACATTATCATTTTGCTCGTCAGCATCCTAGGGTTCTGGATCTTCCCGTTTCTTTTGCGCATGGGCGTAAAATATTCTTGCCTCGTCCTGACTTCGATCCTCAACCTGCACTTTGCGGTTCTATGGAGCTGCTTCCACAATGGCGGCTCCACTTCGCCCACACTGGGTTGGGTTATGATCATCCCGATCTTGTCGGTGTTCTATATGGGTGGAGATCGGCATCTGAAATTTCATCTCATCATTACCTCAGGCGTTTCAGGCGTCATCTTCCTGGCTGCCTATTTGCTTTTCCCGCCAGAGCAGAACGACATGTCCCTTGCGGCGCTGCGTGGTCTTGGTGCTGTTTCGACGGTGGCTACTCTTTGCTACGTTGCAGTGATGGCAATCTACTTTGCCAGAATATTTGACGCAGGGGCCAAGCTTGAGGTCGAAGTCAAGCACCGCCGCAACCTTGCAATCGAGTTACGCCAAGCGGTGGCGATAGCGAACAAAGCCAGTTCGGCCAAATCAACGTTCCTGGCGGGGATGAGTCACGAGTTACGTACCCCACTCAATGCGATCATCGGATATGGCGAATTGCTGTTGGACGATGCTGACGACGTTGGCGATGGGCAGCTACGGCAGGACGTAGAACATATCGTCGACGCGGGCCGCTACCTTGTCCGTCTAATCAGCATGATCCTTGATCTGTCCAAAGTAGAGGCAGGCCAGATGGAGTTCGACATACAGCCTTGCGCCATAGAGCCCCTCGTGCGGGGCGTCGTCGAACGGCTGCGTGAGACAATCGAGTCACGCAGCAATACGATCGTGCTAAATCTTGAAGATACACCCGCAAATGTTTGGACCGACGCGCACCGGATACGTGAAATCCTAGAAGGTATCTTGGAGAATGCCGCTCAGCATACACAGGATGGTACGATTACGGTTTCGGTTCGTGAGCAGTGGGACGCAGAGACGCGGGTTTTTTGTATCGTCGTTGCTGATACCGGCGAAGGTCTCGATCCAGAGACCGCCCGATCGGTCTTCGAGGCGTTCTCGACGTCCCGATGCGGCACTACCGGTCGTTACGGCGGTACCGGACTGAACCTAACCGTCGCGGACAGTCTCTGTCGTGCCATGGGCGGCTCGATTGCAGTCGAAAGCACACAAGGTGTAGGCAGTGCTTTTACTGTAATACTGCCCGCTGATCATTTGTCTTGTCTGCCTGACGTCAGCGCCTATGGGTCCAATTTGGGTGATTTGATCCAGTCGCGGTAATCCCCCTGAAATCAGAGACGCCGTATGAAGTCGGTGGGCAACTCCTTTGACAATCACCGGCCCATTCTCATCGCAGCAAGGTAAGCGTTGCGCCGATCCCACCTATTTGACGTAATTCCACGGCAGCAGGTCGTTGATCTGGTTCTGTTTGTGGCCTGCGACGATGGCTGTGAGCGTATCGGTCAGATAGTCATGCGGATCGACACCGTTTAATTTGCAGGTCTCGATCAAGGAAGCGATGACGCCCCAGTTTGTGGCTCCGGCGTCGTGGCCAGCGAAGAGCGCGTTTTTGCGATTCAAAGCGATGGGCCGGATTGTGCGCTCGCACGGTATTATTGTCCATCTCGATGCGACCGTCAGTCAGAAACAGGCACAGTCCATCCCAGTATTTTGCGATGTATTTGAGCGCTTCGCCCAAAGGGGCTTTTGCATGCAGCCGGGCGCGATTGGTTGTGAGCCACGCTTCAAACGCGGCAATCAACGGTGCTGATCTGTCTTGCCGTGCTGCCAGTCGCACCCCGGATGCCAGGCCTCGGATATCCTTTTCGATCCGGTAGAGTACAGCGATCTGTTTTGACCCGTCTTTGGCGATGGGGGCAGTGCCAGATTGTGCAACTTCGTGCAGTTTGCGGCGTGCGTGGGCCCAACAGTAAGCCAGCGCAACCCTATCATCGACACGTTTGAGCAGGCGATTGTATCCTGCATACCCGTCCACTTGGAGGATGCCTGAGAAGCCTTTCAAAATGAGTTCTGTCGCAAATTTTGTTGGAGTTTGAGTGCGGGCATAGCCTGGACATACCTATGCTGCGAGCGCAGCAAACTGCTGAAACGCGGTGAGGCCGTTGGCATAGATTTTCCCCTTCGGGTCATTCATGTGCACGGTCTCGACCGCAGCCAAGGTAGCCTCGGCAGAATGGAAGGCCTTGAAGCCAAGCATTGGGCCCGTGATCCGCTTTACGAAGCGGTGGTCCTGTTCAATAATGTTGTTGAGGTATTTGACCTGCAGGATCTTGATGCTGTTGCCTGAGCCCGTGAACTTCAGGATCACATTGATGCTTTGCAGACCCGCCAGATTGGCGCCGCTCTTGTCGATGACGACACGGTCAGGCACGCCATTTTTGCCAATCGCGCGCTTGAAAAATCGACGGGCCGCCGCCTTGTCGCGACGCTCAGACAGCATGAAATCAAGGGTTTTTCCTGTGTTGTCGACCGCCCGGTAATAATAGGTCCATTTGCCTTTAACCTTGATGTAGGTTTCGTCCATGCGCCAAGATTTGGCGGTTGGCTTCTTGCGGGACTGCGCTTGTGCCGCCATCAGCGGCGCAAACTTAACCACCCAACGGTTCAAGGTTGCATGGTCAACTTCAGCTCCACGCTCCTCCATGATTCCTTCCCGGTCGCGTTAGGAAACTCTATATCGCACATAGAAATAAACCGCGCACAGGATTACGCTTTTAGGATAATGGGCTCCCTTGAAATCAACCGACATCCGATACATCCTGTTGCTTGCTTGTTTGAGAACCATGTCGCAAAATCAGCCAACAAACGAAAGATCGCAAAAGTTTGCGACAGAACCGGCCCGGACGCCTGACCTGCGAGATCCGCATCGCAATCGCCAGTCTCCTCCGCAAGGCATGACGTCCGTAGGCCACCTCCCGATGTTCGTGTGGAAACACCGGGAGGTGGCACAAGTTTTAGCTACGCCGCGTCAGGAGATTGATCACCGCGCGGCAATGCCGTCAGGCTGTCTTGGAAAGGACATCGTCCTGCAAATAGGACTCCAGTGAATCGTCGAGCGCCTCATTCCAGGGTGTGTGATGCGCAGGTGCCATGGTTCCGGTGATCACCGATTTGTAGGACTTGTTGCGGAATTCCATGATGGCCTCCTTCTTGTGGTTTTTCCACGCGAAGAATGCTTCACAAGCGCCCTGCACATCAAAGCTTGGGTAATCGGTTTCCGCGATCAGCTCCTGAACATAATCGCCCTGATACTGGATCGCGCCCTTGTCACCGACAGCTGCATCTTCTCTTGCGATGCGATCTGCGACATCAGCCTTCAGGGTATTGATATCCGATGGAATTTCGATCTTCCCCATAATCGCATCGCGGACCCACCACGCCTGTGCGTCGAACATATTAAACGTAAACCACTGGTCTTGCATGCCCAGATAGAACATCTTCGGGTTGTTCACAAAAACCACGCCCTTGTACAAATCCGCCGCTGCCAGCCGGTTCGACGTTTTCAGCCGCAGATCATCAGGTAGGAAGTTGAAAAAGTGCTTGTAGCCGGTACACAGGATAATCGCGTCAACGTGGCGTGAGGTGCCATCCTTGAAATATGCGGTATTTCCATCCACCTTGACCAAACCGGGCACCTCGTCCCAATTGTCAGGCCAGTCAAAGCCCATTGGCGCGCTGCGGTAGGATGTGGTGATCGATTTGGCGCCGTATTTCCAACACTGCGAGCCAATATCCTCGGCGGAATAGGAGGCGCCCAGGATAAGCAGATCCTTGCCCTCAAATTCGCGCGCGTCGCGGAAATCATGCGCGTGAAGAATGCGGCCGTTGAAATCCTCGAAACCCTCGTAATAGGGGACGTTCGGCGTGCTGAAATGGCCGGAAGCGCAGATCACATGATCAAAGGTTTCCTCATAGGTGCTGTCCTTGAGGTGGTCATGCGCGGTGACGATGAAGGTTCCGTCGGCCGCATTATAGCGGACGTTACGCACCGGCGTATTGAAACGGATCCAGTCGCGCACGTCGGCCTTTTTCACACGACCTTCGATGTAATCGAACAAGACAGCCCGCGGCGGATAGGAGGCAATCTGTTTTCCAAAATGCTCTTCAAAAGAGTAATCGGCAAATTCCAGACCTTCCTTCGGGCCGTTTGACCAAAGATAGCGATACATCGACGAATGAACCGGCTCCCCGTGGATATCGAGCCCTGTGCGCCAAGTGTAGTTCCATAAACCTCCCCAGTCGTCCTGCTTTTCAAAGCAAACGATTTTCGGAATGTCTTCGCCATTTTGGCGGGCAGATTGAAATGCCCGCAATTGGGCCAATCCAGATGGCCCGGCACCGATGATGGCTACCCTCTTTGCTGTCATTGCGTTTTCCTCATTTTGTATGCCGACATCCCCTCCGAAAAAATCGGGGAAGGTTGCGGTCTGATTATGCTGGTTCAATCCGATGGCAGGCCAACAAAGAGCCTGTTTCAAACAGACTCTCCATGGTGCATCTACACCCTGCGCCGAAGTCGATCCGGCGCTACAATTTTGAACACACTTGTATCCTTACCTGTTTTGGTCAGGAAGTTGAACCCCATCGCGGAACAGGCCGCGTTAAAGCCGCATTACGACTGTTTTTCACGTGGTTATCGGTGGTCTGGGTGGCGCCATTCTTTGACGAACAGGATCAAGAACGCGGCGGCGATTGCACAGAGGGGCACAACCGACATCGCCCTGTGATAATTGTCACCGGTCATATCGATCAGCCAACCGATCAATGGCTGGAACAGGATGGCCGAGGCGATCCCGATCATGTTGATAAAGGAAATGACCTTTCCGATTTCTGCCGTGGGCCGGCCTTCTTTTGCCATGGCAAAGGTAAGCATTTGCGCGCCTCCAAAGACGCCCGCAACAAAAAGCGCACCGCCAATCAATGCGACCGAAGACGTCTCGAAGTAGATCGCGAAGGCATAGGCCAACCCCGAAAGCGCCGCACTTGATGCGATGACCCATTTTCTGTGGCCAAGCCAGTCAGAAACAGCACCGGCGCCGACACTCCCCAGCGCCATGCCGAAATAGATCATCGAGACGGCCATCTCGGCCGAGACCGGTTCCAGTCCGTGATCATTCACAAGGTCACTTTGCCCCCACAACCCGCCAAAGACATTGATAGGCATGTAGTATAGGGCCCCTGTCAGCGCGATAATCCAGATACGACGGCTTGCAAGAATATCGTAAAGCCCTGAAAATGCTGCGGTAATACGATCCGGCGGCCCAACCGCGATCGGTTTTGGCAGCCCCCTTAGAAACAGGAATGCCAAGACAAACAGCACCAATCCGGCAATGCCCGTCGTGTCGAATACCGGTCTCCACCCGTAAGTACTGATTGCATTCGCCAGCAGGTTCGCCCCCACTGCGGTCCCGAGCATTCCGACGGTATTCACCAATCCGGACAGCACCGCAAACCGCTCGGGCGCGAAGCTGTGGTTGACGACATAGAGCGCCCCAACGAAAGCAAAAGACGCCCCAAAACCGGTCAAGATACGCCCCACTGCAGCAACCGCCGGATCGTTGCCCAAACCAAAAAGCAACACGCCCAAGGCACAGGCCGCAATGGCCGGAACGATCAGAGGGCGCGCGCCATATCGGTCAAGCAGAACGCCCACCACCAACTGCATCGGAGCATAGACCCAAAAGAAAATGCTCGACAAGGTTCCGACACTGCCATGCGCCAGGTTGAAATCGGTGGCGATCGCCTCAATGGCGAGGCCGGGTTCGATGCGGGTAACAAACTCGAACAAATAGAAAAAGGTGGTCAGGACCAATGCTGTTATGCCGGCGCGTTTTCCGCTCATTCGACAGGTTCTCCGAAAATGGCGATGGCGCATCCTAAAACCGCCATTGCGCCGAACAATACTGTCTTGCCCCGCAGCCCCTGCGCCTGAGAGGACAGCGCCGCAATGGCGGCTTGAATGGCGTAGTAGGCCGCAAAGGCCCGTGACGCATAGCTGATGATTTCAAATACATTCGCAGTCCATGTCAGCAAAAGACCAACCCCCACCAGCATACTATATGCAAGCTTTGGGGAAACCTTTCCTTTTGAGATCTCGGCGATCAAACCGCCCGAGCCGCTTGTGTCGGCCACGGCGGCGCTGAATTGTGCGCTTAGGGCCGCGGCAACCAGCAGCATCGGCAGGATGGGAGAGACGACTTCCATCAGATCGATGATCGCAGTTTCATCGAGCGTCAATGTGCTGGTATCAAAAGCATATGTCAAAAGGCCGATATAAACCAAGTAGATGGCGGTAGAAAGCCATTGTGCCAGCCGCATCGAGCGGATCCGCGTCCGTGCATTATAGGTCGCGCCAAGATAGCGAGAGGTCTCAAACCCCTGCACGGTCACCAGCAAACCGGCCATAAGCGTAACTGCGGCCCATCCGCTGACGCTCGCGGGTTCGAACTCCAGCCCGCCCCCTCGGGCTGTCTTGCCGAAATGAACGGCAAGACCGAACAGCAACCCCGCAATGATCGCCAGTTTGATACCAACCGAGATTTGCTCCATGCGCTCCAAGGCCGAAAACCCCTTGGTCCAGCCAACGACCAAAATCAGCAGGAAAACAGCAGTGGTCAGCAAGCGCGCATGAAAACCATCGTCTACTGCGGTAAGGCTGACACCGAATGCGCCAAAAAGGTTCAGGTAATACGCGACAGAGATGATGAAAGCGAAGGCGAGAACCGCAGAGGCGACGGTCTCGGCTTTTACGACAAGGCTTTGGCGTTCGGCCGGTTGATCGATGCGGGCAATGTTGGCGCGGATCGCACTGCCGAATAAATATGCGACCACACAAAGGCCCAGCATGACCGCGGGCGCAAAGGCCCCGAAACTGACATCGAGGATCGGGCCGAGGACAAGGAACCCGCTTCCGATGATCGAGGCAAGGGGCGTAATCGTTGCGCGCCAGACAGGGGCATTCGCGACACGTGGCCACAACATAAGCGCCCCGGCGAGAACGGCGACACCCAAGATTAAGATATTCAACATCGGCGATCCTTATCGACACTGCGCCATGCTCAGATCGAGCTTTTCGGTCAGGGCCATTGGGGCCAATCCGTCCATCATTCGGGCGAAGACGCCCATGTCACCCCACCACTTCCAACGGTTGTAGAGATGGAGTGGGTGCCGCCCTCCCAAGACGGCATCGTAATGTGCCAAAGTGGTGTTGTTCAACGCCACGCGAAGAGGAGGACGGCGAGATGAAGGATATGATGATTGGGGTCGATCTGGCAAAGAATGTTTTTCAGGTTCATGGTCCCCCTCGAACGGGGGAGGTTCAGTTCCGCAAAAGGCTGACGCGAACGCAGTTTTCTGTGTTCATGGCTCAGCAGGAGCCCTGCCTGGTCATTTTTAAAGCTTGCGGCAGCGCGCATTACTGGGCGCGCGAGATGGAAGCAGTTGGCCATGAGGTAAAACTGATCGCGCCACAGTACGTTAGCCCGTTCGTTAAACGTCAGAAAAATGATGCTGCTGATGCTGAAGCGATCGTCATCGCTGCCCGCCAGCCGGAGATGCGTTTTGTTGAACCCAAAACGGTCGAACAGCAGTCTCGCGCAGCCTTATTCCGTGGCCGTGAACGACTGGTTCATCAGCGGACCGCGGATGTAAATGCATTGCGGGCGCTTCTATATGAGCACGGACATGTGTTTCCCGTAGGAATGCACCACCTCAATCGCATAACGGCCCTTGTAGAAGATGAGACCGTCGACTTGCATGCACTTATCCGCGAGGAGTGCTTGGATCTGCTGACGCAGATTGCAGAAAAAACGGCGCGTGTCATCGAGCGCACCACAAAACTCAAGACGCTGGCCGCCGAGTCAGACAGGGCGCGCCGGCTTCAGACCATGCCGGGTGTTGGACCGCTGACGGCCGTTGCCGTGGAAGCTTTCGGCCCAGACATGGAACAGTTCAAAACTGGACGCGACTTTGCGGCTTGGTTGGGTCTTGTTCCCAAGCAACATTCTTCTGGAGGCAAGGAACGTTTGGGGCGGATGACCAAGGCTGGCCAAGCCGATATCCGACGTCTCCTGATCATTGGCGCAATGTCGCGATTAGGCTGGCTTGGGCAGCGAACCATTTTGGAGGGCAGCTGGTTGTCACGAATGTTGGAGCGCAAACCCATGATGCTGCTTGCGATCGCGCTGGCCAACAAAATGGCCCGCCAAATATAGGCGATGCTAACGAAGAACGAAGATTACAGGGATCCGGCGCTGGTGGGCTCGGCATGATGTTCATGTCAACCTGCTAGCGACGGTGCCAAGGGAGTGTAAGAAGACGACGACCTGAATGGGCAAAACGATCGAACAGATCCGGATAGGGAAAACCAGTAAGACCCTGAGAGTAAGAAAGCTCGGTGTAGAGATTTGGACCCGATCCGCTGATCACCATCCCGGCCCGCGGCTTTTGGAAATGCCGCATCTTGAGGCCTGACAAAAGTTCGCACTCGATCACACCCCAACAGGGTCAAAAACTTCTTGCAATATGGGCGGCAACCACAAAAGGGTCTTGGCCGGGCCTACTCTTTCGGAGCGTCGCTCCAACGTAAACCATTGCGGTTAATGAATATAATGCCGCTCAAAACCCGCCCGCTCTCACGGTTTGAAAACCAACCGTTGCCGGGCAACGGATCATCCACCCGTGGCTTGCCATGGCTCTTCGGAAAGAAAGGCCGCAGCCGCGCAATTTGGTCTTCGCTCAGCCAGTAAAGATTACTCATAATTCCCCCCATGCTCAGTGGGAATTGAATCACGCGCGCCGCCAGTCCTCAACCAATTTAATGGGTCTGGAGGCTAGGAAGCAACGCAGTTCTTCGCGAGCCAAAAGCCGAGATGGCATTGCCCGGAAGGGGTTTGCACGGCAAACCATGAGAGCGGTTTATGAACCGCCCCTTGTTTGCCGGAGAGCGTTTGTTTCGAATGTTAGGCTGCTTTTTCATTTGGGTTCAAGGTTGCATAGAACATCTCCTCTGCTTCATGCGGCGTGACATATCCGATGGCACTGTGCAGGCGCTTGGTGTTGTACCAATCGACCCATTTCAGCGTTTCCCATTCAAGCTGGCCCATTGATTTCCATGGGCCGAGCAACTTTGTAACCTCAGTTTTGAACAGGCCAATGATGCTTTCAGCGAGGGCATTATCGTAGGAATCTCCCACGGTTCCGACAGATGGATCGATCCCAGCGTCCGCCAATCGCTCAGTGTATTTAATGGACAAATATTGAGATCCGCGGTCGGAATGATGTATCAACCCGCCGCCTTTTTCAGGGCTGCGCTGACAGATCGCCTGGTTCAAGGCATCGAGCACAAAGGCTGTTGTCATCGATGTTGAGACCCGCCAGCCGACGATCCTTCGAGAGAAGACGTCGACAACAAATGCGACGTAAACCATGCCCTGCCATGTGGAAACATAAGTGAAGTCACTGACCCAGAGCTGGTTTGGGGATTGTGCTTTGAATTCGCGGTTCACTTTATCGTCCGGACACGGCTGAGAGGCATCGGGGTTCGTCGTGATGACTGGCTTGCCGCGAACAACGCCCTGTAATCCCATAACTTTCATCAAGCGTTCGACAGTGCATCGGGCGATGTCCTTGCTCTCACGGCGCAGTTGGTGCCAGACCTTTCTGGCGCCATAGCGGCCACGACTTTCATCGTGAACGCGCCGGATTTCCACGCTGTCCGTTACGTCTTGGCGCGCCCTGTTTGAGGCGAGCCGGGGATCTCGTCTGATCGCCGAATTTGCATAGTAGGACGATGGTGCGACCCGCAAAATCTTGCAGATCGACCCGACACCAAAGTCCGTGCGGTAATCTTCAATGAATGAAATCATTTCCTGAACGGGCGGTCGAGTTCCGCCTGAGCAAAATACGCAGAAGCCTTCTTCAGAATCTCATTTGCTTGGCGCAGTTCCCGAACCTCACGCTCAAGCTCTTTGATCCGGGCCTTCTCCTCACAGGTGGGACCGTTGCGGGCACCAGCATCGCGTTCAGACTGACGGCACCATCCCCGCAGGCTATCAGGAGCACAGCCCAGCTTGGGTGCAATTGCCTGATAAGCAGCATTGTCACTGCGATATTCCGAGCGTTGTTCATTGAAAAGCCGAACGCCGCGCGCGCGGAACTCAGCCGTATAAGACGGGATATGTTTGCGTTGTGTCATAAGGGTTATCCTTGGAGAGTTTTACTCTCCGGTAAACCCGGGGCGGTTCATTAAGTTTATCCGCTGCCCGCGCCGCCGTCACTCAGCATTGGGTTGGAAAAGTCCCGTCGCATTCGAGCGTAAGGTGGCTTAAACGAGCACTAGGTGCGGCACGAAAACGCGACAAGTCCAGCTGGCATTTATTGCGCCGCACGGCGGTGGTTACATCTTTGTTGCTCAAAGATTATCATCCATACGGTGAAGTTGAAAAGATTTTGTTGATATTTTGTTGGTATGTAGAACTTGTGGTGAGCCAAGAAGGAAGACAGCCAAATGGATGGACAAAATGCACAAGATAGCCTTGTGGTAACTCGGTGGCTTCAGGCGTGGGGTCTTGCGACGCTTATAAGTGTTGCGATTTCTGCGGAAGCAAGCGCGCAGGAAGTTTGGAACGATTGGAGCGGGCCCTATGTTGGGCTAAGCTTCGGAGCGTTTCGCTCTACTGGTGAAGCTGAGCGGGCTGGGTATTCTGGTTCGCTCCTTACGCTCGACGTAGAAAACGGGTTGTTCCCGAATTCGATTGACGGATCGAAAGAATCCCTTACAGGAGGAATTGGGCTTGGTATAAACAGGCAGCATGGCGCGTTCGTAAGCGGGGTCGAGATTGATATCTCTGGACTTGACCACGCGCAGGAACTGAAGTTCAGTCGGGTCGACCCAAATCCTTTGCCTCCATTTAACGGCATTGATACCAATACCGCTTACCGTACAGAATTTGGCACACTGGCAACACTTCGCGCCCGTGGCGGCTATGCCGTGGGTCGCAACCTTTACTTCGCGACGGCGGGCCTTGCAGCCGGACGAGTCCGAAATACGTTCTCTCTCGACCTTCCTGACCTAGGCTACTCCTCCCCTGGCTGGAGCAACAAAAGCACCCGCGTAGGGTACGTGGCTGGCCTTGGGATGGAGCGGCGAATGACAGAGCACCTAAACCTCAAAGCTGAAGTTCTTTATGTCGATCTTGCCGACGAACGTATTAAAGGGACAGACTCGGTCGCGTTTCCCGGCGAACAAATCGATTATAAATTCAAGAATGAGGCTGTGATCGCCCGTGTGGGTATAAACTTTACCTTCTAAGTGGACATTTTTTCTTTACCTCTTGGTAACCTTTTGATGCGAAATGATTCTATGTATAAACTTCGCTGGAGGTGATCCGCCATGACTGACAACATATTCTTTGACCCCGTCCCCAACGCAGCACTTCTTGGAAGCATGCGCGACTTTCGTCAGCCTAAGGGGCGGGACCTTCTCGATCGTTGCGGGGGGTTCTTTGAATGGCAGGACACTCGTCGGCGAAGTGGCACGTGGCCCTTCTCGCGCTCGACCGAAAGTGGTCCCAACGCGAGCTGCGCGGTACGCGACGACCGCGGCAACCTGTTCGAAGGCGCGAACTTTTCTTCACAAGATTATTTGAGCCTTTCATCGCACCCGGTGGTCAAAGCAGCTGCAGTCGAAGCCATCGAACGGATGGGCGTGCATTCGGCGGGTTCGCCGGCGCTTGTCGGCAATACCTCGACCTCGGTCGAGTTGGAGCGGCGGCTGGCCAGCTTTTTGGGCATGTCCTATACGGTACTCTTCCCAACCGGCTGGGCCGCAGGATTTGGTGTTATTAAAGGGCTCGTCCGCTCCCAAGATTATATTTTGATCGATGCCCTCGCCCATTCCTGCCTGCAAACCGGAGCGGCCGCCGCGACGCGCAACGTGGTCCCGTTTCGGCACAACAGCGTGGACGACTGTCGGGCCAAACTCGCCAAGATTCGAGCCAAAGATATTGATGCCGGCATCATGATTGCCACGGAAAGCCTGTTCTCAATGGACAGCGACACTCCCGACATTGCAGCCTTGCAAAGCCTCGCGCGTGAGTATGGTGCAACTTTGATGGTCGACGTCGCGCATGACCTTGGCAATCTTGGTCCGAGCGGCACTGGGCATATTGGTATGCAGTCAATGCTCGGACAGGTTGACTTGGTGATGGGGAGCTTCTCTAAGACCTTTGCGTCGAATGGTGGTTTTGTCGTAACAAACAGCCCGGCGGTGAAGGAGTATCTGCGCTTCTACAGCCCTTCATGCACCTTCTCGAACGCGTTATCGCCATCGCAGGTCGCGACCGTTACCTGCGCACTTGACATCATCGAGGCACCAGAAGGGGCAGTGTTGCGCGAACGGTTGATGAACAATGTTCTTTCTTTGCGCGAACAGCTCACCCGCCGTGGGCTTGGCTATTATGGAGATCCTTCAGCTATTGTCGCAGTGGCATCAGGAGATGAGGGATTGGCGCGCCTCACCGCACGTAAGCTACCTGAACTCGGTCTGCTGGCGAACCTTGTTGAATTTCCTGCGGTCGCCAGAGGCAAGGCCCGCTTTCGCCTGCAGGTGATGGCTGGACATACCGCCAACGAGATCGAGACAGCAGCCGCTTGCATGGAGGCTGCTGCAATTTCCGCCACTGCGCAGCTTGAAAACCGGAAGACTAAGCCACCGCAAGCTTTGGCAATCTAGCCCACCCCCGCAAGTTCGATCAACGCGCCCTTGCCTATCGTGACTGCTGGAGAAGCCGAGCCGCTGCTTACGGCTTCGGACGTGTGCGATGGGAATAACAAAGGCCGAGCTTATGACAATGAATACCAAGATTATAGATTGGTTCATACCCGAAGCTATCCGTCAGCGGAGGACTGCGCGCGAGATGGCGCGCACCTTCGTTTTCACACATCTTTTCGGACCGCTCATCGCGCAACCGATGTGCATCTACCTTTTCATTGCCTCCCCGCAGGGGAAAGTAGGTCTCTTCGTGCTAGCAGCATCGATCTGCAGCTTTTGGGCGTTACCCTTCGTTCTGCGCGCGACAGGCGACATCGCACTTGTGGCGCTGATCTCGTTCCAGGGGTTGGCAATGACCTCTCTCTATGGGGCCTATCATTATGGCGGTTTCTCCTCACCCTTTATGCCGTGGCTCGCAGTAAGCCTGCTTCTTGGTATCTTCTATCTCTCTAAGCGCATCTGGCTTGTGCTGGCACTCTTCGCACTCGACGTCGGCGTGTTCCTTGCGCTTGCAGCGGTTCGTCCGTTTCCGGAGCGTATATCTACCGAGTCCCTTGCGATCATGGGATGGCTTTCGATTGGGGCCGCCACGCTCTACATGACATGGATGGCCCTCTATTATTCCAGTGTCGTCGGCTTGCGGTCCGAACTGGAAGTCGAGGCAGTCCGCGGCCGGGCTTTATCAACCGAGCTCGAGCGTGCCCGCGCGGCCGCCGAAGAGCATGGCCGCGCCCGTGCTCAATTTTTTGCGAAGATGAACCATGAGCTGCGCACACCGCTCAACTCAATCATCGGCTATTCTGAGATTTTATTAGATGAGCTTCAGGACTCTCCTGAGGCAAACACCGGCTGCGCTCAGGATGTATTGCGGATCAACACAGCAGGCAAGCACCTCCTGTCACTCGTGGCAAAGGTGCTCGACGGCGACGCTCCAGACCCTGAAGCCATAGTGGTAAACCCTGCTTTGGTCAGGATTGGTACGCTCTGCGATGAAGCAATAGCGAGTACGCTGCCGCTTATTGAAAAGAACGGCAACCGACTTATCGTTGATTGCCCACAGGCTGATCGACATATCCAGACCGACGCAAAAATGCTGCGTCAAATAATTATCAATTTACTTGGAAACGCGGGGAAGTTCACTTCAGAGGGTGAAGTCACACTCAAGATTTTCGTCGAGGTGGGGCCGCATGACGATCATCTACAGGTCGTTGTGCAAGACACCGGGATCGGTATTTCAGCGGATAGAATCGCCTCTATCTTTGAGGACTACCGGCAAGGCGGCCCCTCGGTGCGCACCGCCTTCGGCGGCACCGGCCTTGGTCTCGCCCTCTCACGGGTACTCTGCCTCTCCCTAGGCGGGCAGATCTCGGTTCTCAGCGAGCCAGGGCAGGGATCAACCTTTACTATGACAGTTCCTGCCAGCCTTAGCCTCGAGGAGGAAACCAAGAGACAAGGTTATAGTGAAGCCAATTGACAGGTCCTTAACTTTTTGCTGCCATTATTAAGTTTAATGTGAACGTTGAAATGGAGGACGGATCCGTGAGCAATTTGGTTGAAGAGACAACTCCGGCTGCGAACTCGGCCCCGACGCCACAAGGAAAAAACGAGATTTCAGGCGAAGCGGATATTGTACGGATTCTTGTAGTCGATGATGTTGCTGCCAACCGTGAAATCCTGCGTCGGTGGCTGGGACGACGAGGCTTTGAGGTGATCGTCGCCTGCGACGGAGTCGAAGCGCTCAAAGTCGTGGCTTGCGCGGAAGTCGACCTTATCCTGCTCGACGTCATGATGCCAAATTTAGGCGGCGTCGAAGTGGTTCGTGCAATCCGCTCTTCGGTGTCTACTGCGGACTTGCCGATAATTATGGTATCAGCCAAGAGCCTCAGGGAGGACATCTCTCAATGCATTATGGCAGGAGCGAACGACTATATTACTAAGCCTGTGGACTTCCCTGTGATGCTCGCACGAATTCATGAGCAGATCAAAGGAAAAACTTCCTAACTGGTCTGGAGCTGTTCCGCTCTTGTGCCGCCCCTAGTGCTCGTTTAAGCCACCTTACGCTCGAATGCGACGGGACTTTTCCAACCCAATGCTGAGTGACGGCGGCGCGGATTGTAGACCCCATGTGTGGATGCCCCTTTCAATGCAAGAAGTTTTTCAGATTGCTTGAAACAAGTGATCAGTGCAGTCGTGGGCGTTGTTGCAAAACTCTGACGGCAGGCGATTCACAAGGTGAAACAATGCGGTTAGACAGGCTTTCATGAGCAAGCCCCCAATCGCCCGCTATCGCACGACGAACTGGAAATCCTACAACGATGCGCTGAAGCGCCGTGGTTCACTGTTGATCCGTTGCCCGGCAACGCATGCCTGCATGCGTGAGAGGGTGGTTGGACAAGGACATGATGTGGCTCGCCCCGAAGGCGGGCCGCCCTGGTCGCCCACCAGTGTTTTCTCCCGCAGCGATACAGTTCTGCCTCATGGTGAAGGTTCTGTTCAGCCTACCACTGCGGCAAGCGACTGGCATGGTGGGCAGCATCCTGCAGATGGCAGGCCTGGACTGGACGGTGCCCGACTTTTCGACCCTGAGTCGGCGACAAAAGACCATCACGGTGCAAATGTCGAACCGCCGTGCGCCGGGGCCTCTGAACCTGCTGGTGGACAGCACGGGGATCAAGTTCTTGGGCGATGGCGCCCTCTCGGGCGATTGCGATGCAATCCCCTGCCGGGTAACAAATGGCTTGCGCGCAAGCATGGCACACATCGCCGCCGCCAGTATCGTAAGGTGCATCTGGCGATGGATACTGCCACCGACGACATCCGGGCGGTGGAGTTCACCTCAAGCGACCACGGTGACAGCCCGGTTCTATCTCATCTTCTGGACCAGATCCCGCCCGATGAACAGATCGGCACAGTGACCGGTCCCTCACATGCATGTAAACATGCACTGCCGGGCAGTGGATGGCGCCTTCGACACCCGCCGTTGTCACACCGCGATCCTTGATCGAGGCGTCACCGCAGTCATCCCCATTCGCAAGAATGACCGCCGCTGGAAAGAGGATGTCCCTCCGCCCAAGCCCGCAACGACATCCTCAGGGCGACCCAACGCCTGGGCAGGGCCATTTGGAAACGCTGGTCCGGCTATCTACGTCAGAAGTCGTATCGAGGCCGGGATGCGATGTCTCAAAGCATTCGGTGAGAGGATCGCGTCACGAGACCCCGACCGCCAAGCTGCTGAAGTCCATATCCGTGTGGCACTCATGAACCGCTTCAATGCACTCGGCACTGCCGAGATCGAACGCGTCGCCTGACCCAAAAGGGGAACGGGGACGTCGCGTCTTAAAACCGACTTATGCAACAACGCCATATGTAGGGGGCACTGGATCAGAGGCGAAGGCGAGTGTTCGAACGTGGATCGAGTTCTACAATCGCAAGCGCCCCAGAACAGCAGGTGCAAAGAGTAGCTTAACTTA
This sequence comes from Pseudorhodobacter turbinis, assembly GCF_005234135.1. Lineage (NCBI taxonomy): Bacteria > Pseudomonadati > Pseudomonadota > Alphaproteobacteria > Rhodobacterales > Paracoccaceae > Pseudorhodobacter > Pseudorhodobacter turbinis. Next base: position 864,917 of record NZ_CP039965.1, on the reverse strand, counting down.
CGCCAGAACCTGTCCAACAAATGGGGAGTAGATCAGGCGAACCGGTGGCGGGTACCGCTGATAGCATGGCGGGTTGTCGTCATTCAGAAACTTCTTAATCGTGTTGCGCGACAAACTGGTTGCCCGTGTCACAGGCCAGATGCTGCGACTCTCCTTCAAAATCCAAAGTCGGATCTTCGATACACCTTCGATCAACAACACATCCTCTTTACTCCGCACTTGAAGCGCGGATATTAACGAAACAGGTGGGTCAATTTCGTACGCCGATTCACAGTGTGGTTGCCGCAACGAACAAGTGCGGCCTAAAAAGCTGTCTACAAAGATCGAGGGTGAATCGTTGGGTCTGCCGCATAAAGCCCGGGGGATTACCCGTGTCTATGTCGATCAAATCCGTTGGCTTTGCTACTTTGCACGAATGACTTCAGTCTTCCATTCACGGCAGCGGGCTTCAAGTTCTGGAGCCAACGGCTGGTCCGTGAAGAAAATGTCAATTTCGTCAAGGGAGGCAATGCGCGCCGGGGCGGTACGTTCAAATTTAGAATGGTCAGCAACAAGAAAGCAGCGCCGCGATTGTGCGATGATGGCATGGCTCACTTCTACCTCTTGAAAATCAAAATCAAGCAAATCGCCGTCTTGGTCCAAGGCAGAACACCCAATAACGGCAATGTCAAACTTGAACTGACGGATGGTATTGGACGCCAGACTGCCGACCAACCCACCGTCAGAGCGACGCAGCGTGCCCCCGGTGACAATGACCTGGCAATCCGGGTTGGCGGCCAGAATTTGCGCTACGTTCATATTATTTGTTACGACCAAAAGCCGATGTCGAGATAACAGTTCTTGGGCGACCGCCTCTGTGCTGGTCCCGATGTTTAGGAACAAAGATGCCCCATCGGGGATCTGTTTTGCACAGGCCTGCGCGATGTTTCGTTTGGTTTCCTGGTTTAGGGTCCGGCGGTCTTCGTAGCCGATGTTTGTGGTTCCTGAGGGCTGAATAGCACCGCCGTGGACGCGCTGAATGCGGCCCGCATCCGCAAGCTCAGTCAAATCGCGGCGGATGGTTTGAACGGTCACGCCAAAGCGCTCGGCTAGGCCTTCGACGGTTACCTTGCCCTCGGAGCGGACAATTTCCAAGATGTCGGGCTGACGAAAGCTCTGAGACATGATTCGATTCCTCCGGAGTGACGATGTTCTTTTTTGTTCGTATCGGCAAGTATTTTGCTGCATAGTCGATAAGTTTGCCAGACCCATCGACACAGCAAGCTGCAGTACTCAACCGTTAAGGCGAAAATATATCTTATTTTTGCAGTAAGTTGTGAGAAGTACTCGTTTGAAGTGTTCGCTTTCTTGAAAATCCGAAATTAAAACTTGCAAGAACGAGCATAGCGTGGTTCGCTGTGTTATTGATCTCGATCATTTGGTGGGGAGGCCTGATGTCGTCGATAGCTACTGAAAACCAGATCACGGATCTGTTCATTATCGGCGGCGGCATCAATGGGTGTGGCATTGCGCGGGATGCCGCAGGGCGCGGGTTAAGCGTATCACTGGCCGAAATGAATGATCTGGCATCCGCCACCTCCAGTGCCTCAACCAAGTTGTTTCATGGCGGCTTGCGCTACTTGGAGTATTGGGAGGTGCGCTTGGTGCGTGAGGCGTTGATTGAACGCGAAACGCTGCTGTGCGCGATGCCCCATATCAGTTGGCCGATGCGATTTATCTTGCCTTATCATAAAGATATGCGGTTTGAGGGGGATACGCCCACGTCCAAGTTTCTGGGATTTGTCATGCCGTGGATGAAGGGGCGCAGGCCCGCCTGGCTTATCCGGTTGGGACTGTTCATGTACGACAATCTGGGTGGACGCAAGATTTTGCCTGGCACGGTTACCCTGTCGTTGCCCAGCACACCCGAAGGTGCGCCAATCGAAGATCGTTTCGCGCACGCCTATGAATATTCCGATTGTTGGATCGAAGATTCTCGGCTGGTCATTTTGAACGCCCGCGATGCCGAGGCGCGCGGCGCCGAAATTATGGTCCGAACGAAAGTGCTGTCTGCCACACGGGTCGACGGCCTGTGGGAGATCACGCTTGAGCGGGGCGACCAAATCGAAACCCGCCGCGCCAAAATGCTCGTAAACGCGGCGGGCCCATGGGTCGGCGATGTTATTCAGCAAAAGGTTCGGATCAATTCTACCGAGGGTGTGCGACTGGTTCGTGGTAGCCATATTGTGACCAAGCGGCTGTATGATCATGACAAATGTTATTTTTTCCAAGGGACCGATGGGCGCATTATCTTTGCCATTCCTTATGAGCAGGATTTCACCCTGATCGGAACCACAGATGTTGAACATGACAACCCCGACAAGGCCCCGGTTTGCACCGACGAAGAGCGCGATTACCTGATCGGGTTTGCGAACAAGTATTTCAAACAAGATATCACTGCTGCCGATGTGGTCTGGACCTATTCCGGCATACGGCCGCTGTATGATGACGGGGCGAGCAGTGCCACGTCGGCGACGCGCGACTATACACTAAAGGTCGATGCGACAGGCGGCGCGCCTATTTTGAACATCTTTGGCGGCAAGATCACTACTTATCGCCGGCTTGCCGAAAGTGCGCTGGATAAGATCGGTGCGCATTTTCCCGATTTGCCCGCGAAATGGACGGCGGGTGTGGCCTTGCCGGGCGGGGACTTTCAGCAGGATGGCGTGGCGGATCTGATTGCTGGGCTGCGCCGCGACTATCCGTTTCTAACTGCCTTTTGGGCAAAACGCCTGATCCGCGCCTATGGCACCGAAGCGCCTGCTGTCTTGGGTGATGCCAAGAGCCCCGCCGATCTTGGTCGTGATTTTGGCGCAACCCTGACTGCGCATGAGGTGGATTGGTTGATGACCCGTGAATACGCGCGCCGTGCCGAAGATGTCGTCTGGCGGCGCAACAAATTGGGTCTGCGGCTGGATGCAGGCCAAATCGCAGCATTGGATGCGTGGATGCAAAGCAAAGCGGCTGCAGTGATAAAGGTGGGGGAATGACATGTCGTTAAAATTGCAAGGCGTATCAAAGGTTTTAGAGGGGCAGACCCATATCCACCCCACGGATCTGGAATTGCAAAACGGCACGATGAATGTGCTGTTGGGGCCGACGAGTTCGGGGAAAACCTCGTTGATGCGGCTGATGGCTGGGCTGGATGTGCCGAATACGGGGCGAATATTCTGGAATGGTGCGGATGTGACGGGGATGCGGGTGCAGGATCGCCGTGTGGCCATGGTCTATCAGCAGTTCATAAACTACCCCTCAATGACTGTTTACGACAATATCGCCAGCCCCATGCGCTTGCTTGGCAAGTCGGCTGCCGAAATTGATTCCGATGTGAAAAAGGCCGCAGATCTGATGAAGCTGACACCGTTTCTGGCGCGCAAACCGCTGGAACTGTCGGGTGGTCAACAGCAGCGGTGCGCATTGGCCCGCGCCTTGGTCAAGGATGCAGGGCTGGTTTTGCTGGATGAACCCCTGGCCAATCTGGATTACAAGCTGCGTGAAGAGTTGCGCGCAGAAATCCCCAAGATATTTGAAGAAGCCGGGTCCATATTTGTTTATGCCACGACCGAGCCGGAAGAAGCGCTGCTGCTGGGCGGCAACACTGCCACCCTTTGGGAGGGGCGCGTCACGCAATTTGGTCTGACGCCGCATGTTTATCGCCGCCCAGTGAATGACACGACAGCACGGGTGTTTTCCGACCCGCCGATGAATTTTCTGGATATCGTCAAGACCGGATCGGTTTTGCGCTTTGGCGATGATACAACCGTTCAGGCAAGCGGGGCCATCGCGGACCTGCCGGATGGTCGCTACAAGGCCGGGTTCCGGCCTAACCATCTGGAGTTGAGCCCTCATGTGGCAGGGGCGATGCAATTCGAAGCCAGATTGACCGTAACCGAAATTACCGGATCTGAAACCTTTGTGCATCTGGACCACTATGGGGCGCGTTGGGTGGGCTTGATACATGGTGTTCATAATCTGGCCTTGGGGCAAAAACTGTCCGTCTATCTCGACCCTGCCCATATCTATGTGTTTTCCGAAAATGGTGCTTTGGTTTCTGCCGCACCCTATGCAGAGGTGGCATAAGATATGGCAAAGATCACGCTTGATAATCTGGCCCATTCCTATTTGGCCAACCCGAAATCCGAAGAGGATTACGCCCTTAAAGAGCTGAACCATGATTGGGTCGATGGTGAGGCCTATGCGCTTCTCGGTTCCTCAGGCTGCGGCAAATCTACCTTGCTGAACATTATTTCGGGGTTGTTGCACCCCAGCCAAGGCCGCATCTTGTTTGATGACAAGGATGTGACCCATGCCCCAACCGCCGAGCGCAATATCGCACAGGTATTTCAGTTTCCTGTCGTTTACGACACGATGACAGTGCGCGATAATCTGGCATTCCCGTTACGCAATCGCGGCCGCGATGAGGCCTATATCGCCGAGCGTGTTCAAGAAATTGCGCGCATGATCGGTATGGAGGATATGTTAAATCGCAAGGCGCGCGGGCTGACAGCGGATGTGAAACAAAAGATCAGCCTGGGGCGGGGCATGGTACGCAAGGATGTGAATGCACTGCTGTTTGATGAGCCGCTTACCGTGATCGACCCGCATATGAAATGGGAATTGCGCACGCAGCTTAAGCAATTGCACCATGATTTCGGCCATACGATGATCTATGTCACCCATGACCAGACCGAAGCGCTGACATTCGCCGACAAGGTGGTCGTGATGTATGACGGCCGAGTGGTTCAGATCGGCACACCGCAGGAATTGTTCGAACGCCCGGCGCATACCTTTGTGGGATATTTCATTGGATCGCCGGGGATGAACGTGCTGCCCGCCGATGTGGCAGGCAATCGCGCGCAGGTCGCGGGGCACAGCGTGGATCTGGGCGCGCATTACACCGCTAGCGGCAAGGTGGAACTGGGTGTGCGGCCCGAATTCGTGCGGCTGTCCACAACAGGCGGCATCCCCGCGCGTATTCGCCGCGTCGAGGATGTGGGCCGCCACAAAATCGTCCGGTTGGATGTGGAAGGGCGCGAGATCTCGGCCATTCTGGGCGAAAGCACGCCTATCCCTGCTGATGTGAACGCTGTTCATTTCGCGCCTGAAGGCATTAATATTTACGCCAATGACTGGCGCGTGGCACCCAACGGAAAGGATGCGGCATGAACAAAACTGTCAATCAAAAGGCATGGTTTTTAGTCCTGCCGGTTCTGCTTCTGGTGGCGTTTTCCGCCGTTATCCCCTTGATGACCGTAGTGAATTATTCGGTGCAAGACACATTCGGCAACAACCAGTTTTTCTGGACGGGGCTGGAGTGGTTCGACGAAATGCTGCATTCCGAACGGATGTGGGACGCGCTTGGTCGGCAATTGCTGTTTTCTGGCATCATTCTGGCAATTGAGGTGCCTCTGGGCATTTTCATCGCGCTGAATATGCCAAAGCGCGGGTTCTGGGCCTCATTCTGCCTAGTGTTGATGTCGTTGCCGCTGCTGATCCCTTGGAACGTGGTCGGCACCATCTGGCAGATTTTCGGGCGGGTGGATATTGGATTGCTGGGCTATACGCTTGATAAGATCGGGATCAGCTACAATTACACGCAGGATATTTTTGCTGCATGGGTCACGGTCATTGTGATGGATGTGTGGCACTGGACATCATTGGTGGCGTTGCTTGCTTATGCTGGGCTGCAATCCATCCCCGATGCCTATTATCAGGCGGCCAAGATTGATCAGGCCAGCCGCTGGGCCGTGTTCCGTTATATCGAGCTGCCGAAAATGGCTGGGGTGTTGATGATCGCGATCCTGCTCCGCTTTATGGACAGTTTCATGATCTATACCGAACCTTTTGTGGTCACGGGGGGCGGGCCGGGCAATGCGACGACCTTCCTGTCGATTGATCTGGTAAAAATGGCGATCGGGCAGTTTGACCTTGGACCTGCGGCGGCATTCAGCCTGATGTATTTCCTTGTTATAATGCTGATTTCATGGGTTTTCTACACGGTCATGACGACAATGGATAAAAGGGATGGTGTGTGATGAACAAACGTCTTGGCATCAATGGGTCCACCCTTGTGATGGGTCTTTACCTGCTGTTCTTATTGCTGCCGATCTATTGGCTGCTGAACATGAGCCTGAAAACCAATCAAGAAATTCTGGGCAGTTTCTCGCTTTGGCCCCAGGATCTGACCTTTGCCAACTATATCGTGATTCTGACCGACGCTAGCTGGTACATGGGCTATATCAACAGCTTGATTTATGTTGTGATGAACACGGTGATCAGCTTGGCCGTGGCGCTGCCGGCCGCCTATGCCTTTAGCCGCTACAGCTTCATGGGTGACAAGCATCTGTTTTTCTGGCTGCTCACCAACCGCATGGCCCCGCCTGCCGTATTTGCGCTGCCCTTCTTTCAGCTCTACTCATCTGTCGGGCTGTTTGATACGCACATCGCGGTGGCTTTGGCGCATTGTCTGTTCAACGTGCCATTGGCGGTTTGGATTTTGGAAGGCTTCATGCGGGGCGTGCCAAAGGAGATCGACGAAACCGCTTATATCGACGGCTATTCCTTTCCGCGCTTTTTTATCCGCATCTTTACCCCGCTGATCGCGAGCGGGATCGGGGTGGCCGCGTTTTTCTGCTTTATGTTTTCATGGGTTGAACTGCTGCTCTCGCGGACTTTGACGGCGGTGGATGCCAAGCCGATTGCGGCCACCATGACCCGCACGGTTTCAGCCAGTGGTATGGATTGGGGCGTCCTGGCCGCCGCCGGCATCCTGACGATCGTTCCGGGCGCTTTGGTGATTTACTTTGTGCGCAACTACATTGCCAAGGGCTTTGCCCTGGGGAGGGTTTGATATGGACTGGATGGCTTGGACCGGCCCCACGGCAACCTTTTTTGTAATTATCGCCAGCCTGTTGATCACCTTTACGGTGCTGGCGATCAAATACCCCGAAACACCACGTGTCGGTGTGCTGGGAATTGAAACAACGCGGGGTGATCGGTTGTTCATCACGCTTCTCGGCTCGGCCTTTTTGAATTTGGGCTGGCTGGGCTTGGTTGATGCGTCCCAATGGGGGGCATTGGTTGTCTGTGCTGTTTATGCGGCAGCAGTGTTTCGCTGGGTATAGGCTGCGCAGACAAGAAGACGACGGCCCCGTGGATGTGCAAGACCAATGGGACCACCTGAACTGACAAACTAATCGAAACCTGTTCTAAGGGAGGAACGAGATGAAATTGAGACATTTGTCTACTACGGCGATGGGGGCTGCGCTGATACTGCTCTCGGCCCCGGCATTTGCCGATATGGATGCGGCCAAGGCCTTTCTGGATGCGGAAATCGGCGAACTTTCTTCGCTGAGCCGTGCGGACCAAGAGGCAGAAATGCAATGGTTCATCGACGCAGCCAAACCGATGGCCGGGATGGAAATCAAGGTGGTATCCGAAACGATCACCACGCATGAATATGAAGCCAAGGTCCTGGCTGATGCTTTTACCAAGATCACGGGCATCAAAATTACCCATGATCTGATTGGTGAAGGCGATGTGGTGGAAAAGCTGCAAACCCAGATGCAGTCAGGTGAAAACATCTATGACGCCTATACCAACGACTCTGATCTGATCGGCACGCATTGGCGCTATCAGCAAGTGCGCAACCTGACCGACTGGATGGCGGGCGAAGGGGCGGATGTGACATCGCCTACGCTGGATTTGAACGATTTCATCGGGTTGCAGTTCACCACCGCGCCGGATGGTAAATTGTACCAGCTGCCGTCACAGCAGTTCGCGAACCTTTACTGGTTCCGGTACGACTGGTTCAATGACGAGCCGACAAAAGCGGCGTTCAAAGAAAAATATGGCTATGATCTGGGCGTTCCGGTCAACTGGTCGGCCTATGAAGATATTGCCGAGTTCTTTACCGGGCGCGATATGTCCGCCATCGGCGGGCCGAAATCGGCTTGGGGCAATATGGACTACGGCAAAAAAGACCCCTCGCTCGGCTGGCGTTATACCGATGCGTGGATGTCCATGGCGGGCATGGGCGATGCTGGCACGCCGAATGGCCTGCCAGTGGATGAATGGGGCATTCGGGTGAACGAAGCCTCGCAGCCCGTGGGATCCTGTGTCAATCGGGGTGGTGCCACCAATGATGCCGCGGCCGTTTATGCAGTCACCAAGGCAATCGACTGGCTGAACAAATACACCCCGCCGGAAGCGGCAGGCATGACCTTTGGCGAGGCAGGCCCGGTTCCGGCGCAGGGTCAGATTGCACAGCAGATGTTTTGGTACACCGCCTTCACCGCCGATATGGTAAAGCCCGGATTGCCTGTGATGAACGAGGATGGCACGCCAAAATGGCGCATGGCCCCATCCCCGCACGGCGCCTATTGGCAAGAAGGGACCAAAGTTGGTTATCAGGATGTGGGGTCGTGGACGTTGATGAAATCAACGCCTGTTGACCGTGCAAAGGCGGCTTGGCTCTATGCGCAGTTCGTCACCTCCAAGACAGTGGATGTAAAGAAAGCCCATGTGGGCCTGACGTTCATCCGTGAATCCACGATTCAGGATGAAAGCTTTACCAAGCGCGCGCCGGAACTGGGTGGGTTGGTCGAATTCTACCGCTCGCCCGCGCGTGTGGCGTGGTCGCCAACTGGCACCAATATTCCCGATTATCCAAAGCTGGCACAGTTGTGGTGGCAGAACATCGGCGATGCTATGTCAGGTGCAAAAACCCCTCAAGAAGCGCTTGATGCTTTGTGTGCTGAGCAAGAAAGGGTGATGGAGCGGATTGAACGCGCAGGCATTCAAGGTGACATAGGCCCGAAGATGAACGAGCCAAAAGACCCACAGGAATGGCTGGATGCACCCGGTGCGCCCGTTGCCAAAATTGCAAATGAAAAGCCGCAGGGTGAAACCGTCAGCTATGATGAGCTGATCAAATCCTGGCAGTAAAATGACGGCTGGGGGCAGGGTTTCGACCTTGCCCCCACTCATCCGCTTGTAAATATCTCTGCCGTCGAACAGCTGGGCCATGCGTATCTGCGGGGCTATTTATAATTGGGTGGGGCCGACGCAACGCAAAAATCAAGGGAACGGTATGAGCCATATTCTTGCGATTGATCAGGGCACAACATCAAGTCGCGCGATTATCTTTAATGGCGCGATGCAGACTGTTGCAACCGTACAAGAAGAGTTCCCCCAGTACTTTCCACAAGGCGGTTGGGTAGAGCATGATCCCTCTGACCTGTGGTCTACCACTGCGCGGACTGCGCGGGCCGCAATTGCAAAGGCCGAGCTTGGCGCGGAAAATATTGCCGCGATCGGGATCACAAACCAGCGCGAAACAACGATCGTCTGGGACCGTACAACCGGCCAGCCCATTTACAACGCGATCGTTTGGCAAGATCGGCGCACGTCGGAGTATTGCCGCACATTACGCGACGCAGGCCATGACAAGATGATTTCCGCCCGCACCGGACTGCTGGCAGACCCCTATTTTTCCGGAACGAAGCTGAAATGGCTTTTGGACAATGTACAGGGTGCGCGGGAAAAGGCACGGCGCGGTGAACTGTTGTTTGGCACGGTAGATAGCTTTTTGATTTGGAAACTTACTGGTGGTGCGGTGCATGCAACCGATGCGACCAATGCAGCGCGGACCTTGCTCTATGACATTCACAAAGGGCGGTGGAGCAAAACCATCTGTGATTTGTTTGATATTCCAATGAACATGTTGCCCGAGGTTAAGGATTGCGCGGCTGATTTCGGCATGACAGAGCCTGATCTGTTTGGGCGCGCGATCCCGATATTGGGTGTGGCTGGGGATCAACAAGCCGCGACTGTAGGGCAGGCCTGTTTTGCCCCTGGCATGATGAAGTCGACCTATGGAACAGGGTGTTTTGCGTTGCTGAACACGGGCGACAAGGCGGTCACGTCAGCGCATCGTTTGCTGACAACTATTGCCTATCAACTGGATGGGAAGCCTACCTATGCGCTCGAAGGATCAATTTTCATCGCTGGGGCTGTGGTGCAGTGGCTGCGTGATGGCCTGAAAATTATTCGTGAAGCCAGTGAAACGCAACCCTTGGCCGAAAAGGCAGACCCGTCGCAGAGCGTCGTGCTGGTGCCTGCTTTTGTCGGGCTGGGCGCGCCCTATTGGAATGCGGAATGCCGCGGCGCGGTGTTTGGGCTGACCCGCGCGTCCGGTCCGGCCGAGATGGCCCGGGCTGCCCTTGAATCTGTAGGGTATCAAACGCGTGATCTGCTTGAGGCGATGCACGCGGACTGGGCGACCACGGGAACGCAGCCAACGCTTCGGGTGGATGGTGGGATGACGGCCTCGGATTGGTCCATGCAATTTTTGGCGGATATCATTGGCGCAAAGGTAGACCGTCCCACGGTGCGCGAAACAACCGCGCTTGGGGCCGCGTGGTTAGCGGGCCAAAGGGCTGGCATTTATCCTGATCAGGCCGGATTTTCCGCCAATTGGGCCTTGGACAGAACATTCGTGCCTCAAATGGATGAAACGACGCGTGCTGCGAAATACGGCGCATGGGAGCGTGCTGTCGCCGCGACGATGCTGTTTTGAATACATTTGAGTTCTCAACCGCAGGCCGAATTGTTTTCGGCAGAGGGCGGGCCGATGAGGCGTTGGGCCTTGCACTGACCTATGGCCGACGGGTTTTGCTGGTGCGAGGATCGCATGATTGGGCGGACCATGCCGTCGATGTTTTGCGCAAGGCAGGTGCCGAGGTCCTGGTGATACGCGGCATTGGTGAGCCGGAACTGACACCGCTGGAGGCGGTGCTAACGCAATGCCGCGCCTTTAGTCCGCAGGTGGTCTTGGCGGTAGGGGGCGGGTCTGTCCTTGATTTGGGGAAAGCGCTGGCTGCTCTGCTTCCAAGCAAAAGCCCGCCTTTGGCGCATCTGGAGGTGGTGGGGGATGGTCTGCCGCTGCAAACGCCACCACTTCCCTTTATCGCACTGCCAACGACCGCGGGCACTGGGGCAGAGGTGACCAAAAATGCAGTTATTGGCGTGCTTGGTCGCAAGGTTAGCTTGCGCGACAACCGAATGCTGGCGAATATTGCCTTGGTTGATCCGGCGCTGACCGACGGCTGTCCCAAAGGGGTAACACTGGCCTCGGGTATGGATGCTTTGGTGCAGGTGATTGAACCCTATTTGTGCAATAGGGCAAATCCCATGACGGACGCACTTGCGCGTGACGCGATTCCGAAGGGAATTGTTTCAATAGTGACGCTAATGCGGGGTGAAGATCCAGCTGCACGCGACGATCTGGCCGAGGTCAGCCTGTTTGGCGGGCTTTGTCTGGCCAACTCCGGCCTTGGGGCCGTGCATGGTCTGGCCAGCGTGATTGGCGGTATGACCCCCGCCCCGCATGGCGTGATTTGTGGTCGCCTTTTGGTGCCTATCCTGCGCGCAAACAAGGCTGCGGCACAGGCCGACATGGCTGATCTGGACCGTTTTGATGAGGTAAATGCGTGGCTGTCAGCCGGCTTGGACTGCGCCCCGTCTTTTGCGTTGGAACGGCTGGAGATGGCATTGGATGATTGGGGATTGCCGCGATTGGGTAAATGGCTCGCAGGGCATGACTTAACGGCCATCGCAAAATTGGCGCAAGCGTCTTCATCTATGAAAGCCAACCCGTTCCAGTTGCAGATAGAGGTGCTGACTGAAGCTGTTCGTGTTTCCCTTTAGGCCAACAAGATTCACGCAAAATTAACGTATCGCAAAGAGAACCATGCAAGAGGCTCCAGACCTATTAAATTGGTTGAGGACTGGCGGCGCGCGTGATTCAATTCCCCCTGAACACGGGGGAAATTATGAGCAATCTTTACTGGCTGAACGAAGAGCAGATGGCACGGCTGCGGCCGTTCTTTCCGAAGAGTCATGGCAAGCCACGCGTGGATGATCCGTTGCCCTCAGGCAACAGCATCAAGATCCTGCAGGTCAAATACCTCAACAACATTATTGAACAGGACCACCGCTTCGTAAAGCGGATCACGGGCCCAATGCTTGGCTTCAAGGCCTTCAATTCTGCCGAGGCTACCTTGGCTGCGGTCGAGACCGCGCACATGAATGACCCGAAAGGGGCAGATCCATGCCAACGGCCTCACCGCGTTTCAGCAGTTTGCTGCGCTCGCAGCATAGGTATGTCCAGGCTATGCCCGCACTCAAACTCCAACAAAATTCGCGACAGCAACCGGATCGGACCTGTTGTTGGTTTTGAGAAGCTATTCCTGTTTCTACCTGTCGCCCAGAGGTGAAAGGCTCTAACGCCTTTCATGATACGACACCGGCGCGTTTCAGGCTGTCGATTTCATGGGCGACGGCCTCGGCAAAGGCTTGTCCAACCGTGCTGAGCGGACGCTCATGGGGAATGAAGCGCGCGATATCCCAGTTGATCGCGGGGATCAGACGGTGGACCGTCACCCGCTCCGGATCAAGAAGCTGATGCGCTGTGGGGTCAATGATGGCGATGCCTTCGCCGCGCTCTACAAGCCGGACAATACTATGAACGGTGCGCAGTTCGGCGACGATGGTGCGATGCACTTGAATGGTTTCCATCATGTGATCGATCCGGCGCCTGAGCGGGCTGCCCTGTGCAAGATCGATGAACAGCTCTTTGCGCAGACGCGGCAAGGGGATTTCATCCATATCGCCAAGCGCATGACCTTTGGGCAGAATGCATTGCGCCTCACAATGCGCCAAAGACAGGGCATCGCCGCCGAAGGCCTCGGCATTGAGGGTGATACCAAAGGCCAGATCGCAGCGCTGCTCACTGATCATGCGCAACATTTCGGCCATGCCCACATCCGCGATTTGCACCGTGGCTTGGGGGTGGTTCTTGCGGAATTTGACCAGCGCATCCAACAGAAATGTATCGCAAAAAATCGGCTGGGCCGCGATGACCAAATGCCCGACCTGCCCGCTGGCGATGGCATTGGCTTCCAGTTCCAGATTGCGCAGACCGGCCAAATGATGTGCGACTGTTTGGTGAAAGCGGAAGGCCTCGGCGGTGGGGGCGAGTCGGTTTCGTTTGCGTTGGAACAATTCGAACCCCGCCTTTGCCTCAAGCGAGGACAGCAGACGGCTTACCATTGGCTGGCTTGTATCCATTTGTTCTGCGGCCAGCTTGACCCCGCCCAATTTCATATAGGCGTCAAAGGCCTTTAGTTCCCGTGTCTTAAACATAATGCACCCCCTCAGCATGCAGTTTATGCAACTTCTCATCCGCTATTGTCAATTTTGGCATACTGTGAATTGTATTATTATCCAACAGTTCCGATAAATCGGACGAAAGAGAGGTACATATGAAAAAACTACTCGGATCGATCGCATTTGCCGTCGTGGCAGCAACAGGGCCTTTGATGGCCCAATCTTATCCTGATCAGGCGGTAACGCTGGTGGTGCCCTATGGACCGGGCGGGGCGTCTGACCTTGCAGGCCGTGCGCTGGCGGAAACGGTTCAGCCGTTTTTGGGCCAACCTGTCACGGTGATGAATAAACCCGGTGCCGGTGGTATGAACGGCGCGCGTTTCGTATCCGAGGGAGATGCGGATGGTTACACGCTGCTGCTGGCGCGTGTTGGTATGGCGTTGTCGCCTGCTGTGATGCCGGACTCTGCTGTGGCGTGGGATTCCTATACCTTCCTTAGCGCTTTGGAAGCCACCCCGATGATCTTGGCCGTGCGCGGCGATGCGCCCTATAACAGCGTCGAGGAGCTGATCGCAGCCATCAAAGAGAGCGATGGCGCGATGACATATGCCGCTTCCGGTGCGACCGCGATTGACGGCTTCACCACGCAAGCGCTTCTGGCTGACAACGATCTGGACCCGCTGACTGCGGCAACTTTGGTGCCCTACAAAGGCGGCGGCGCGCTGGCGACGGCACTTTTGGGTGGCCACGTGGATTTCGTTGCGATGGCTGCGGCCTCCTTGATGCCCCATATCGCAAGCGGCGACATGAAGGCCTTGATGGTTTTCGCGCCTTCGCGTGTTGAAACCCTGCCAGACGTTGCAACTGCGCAAGAGCTTGGCTACGAAAAAGCCGGTCAGATCACAGGGTGGAGCGCGCTTTACGCCCCGAAAAACCTTCCCGATGAGGTGGTTGCCAAATGGCATGAAGCCCTCGGCCAGGTGGCAACGGATGAGAAATGGCTCGATCTGGCCGCGCGTCGCGGGTCGATCTCGACCATTGGCACTGTGGATATGACCGATTACGCAAAAAGCCAGTATGAGCTTTTCAACGGTCTTGCCAAAGACTTCGGCTATTTGCCGCAGTAACCTGTTGATGCAGGTGGGCGTTGATTGCGCCCACCTGTCATTCCTTCCGGCCTGACCCGCGGGCCGATTTCCTTTCAGTCCAGATCTCCATCTTTTCAGGAGCGTTGCTATGACCAAGCCTGTTTTACGGGGGCTATTGTTTATTGCGTTTTTTACGCTTTGCGCCTTCGTCCTTGTGCCCGCATATGTGCCCCGCCCCGCCTTTATTCCCGGTTTCGCCCCGCCGCCTGATATGTGGCCCAGAGCCGTGTCTTTGGTTGGGATAGCCCTTGGTGTTCTGGCGCTTGTCTTCGCTTTGCGCGGGGGCCAGCCGGATGAGGAACCGATTAAAACGGATGGCAGTTCCGCAACGCAAATGGGCCTTCGGTTTCTGGGCATTCTTGTTGCGTTCGCCATGTTCCTTGCGGTGATGCCTTATGTGGGCTTTCTGCTCGCAACGATGCTGTTGACCTTCACGATGGTTCTGATGACCGGGGAGCGCGGCTACCGCATCTGGATTGCGCTGCTTGCTGTCGCAGGGCCCGTTTTGCTGTTGTTGTTTTTTAATTCCGCGCTCGGCACGCAGTTCCCTAAGGGTGCGCTGGCCAAGTTGCTCGGCTTTTGATCGGAGATACTTATGATCGATGAGATTCTCTCGGCGCTGGTGGCGGTTGCCACTTTGCAAAACCTGCTGATCATGGCTGCCGGCATTTGGGGCGGTGTGATTGTGGGGGCCATCCCCGGCATGACGGGCACTATGGCCGTGACCTTGGCGCTGCCCTTTACCTTTTATATGGACCCTGTGCCCTCCATCCTGTTGCTGGTGGCTTTGTACAAAGGTTCCACCTATGGCGGGTCTGTTTCTGCCATTCTGATCAAGACGCCGGGCACCGCCTCTGCGGCCTGTACCGCGCTTGACGGTTACCCTTTGGCGCAACAGGGCAAGGCGGGCAAGGCGCTTAACATGGCGCTTTATTCATCCGTGATCGGGGATTTCATATCGAATATGTCCTTGATCTTTTTCGCCGTGCCATTGGCGGCGCTGGCGTTGCACATCGGGCCGCCCGAATTTTTCATGCTGATGCTTTTCGCCCTGACGACCGTCGCAGGGGTGTCGGGCAATTCCTTGTTGCTGGGCATGGTTTCTGCGGCGCTGGGGCTTTTGCTCGCCACGGTCGGTGAGGATATGTACGGCTCTTTCCGCTTTGCCTTTTTGCCGGATATGCAGGCGGGTCTGTCGATTGCGCCGGTGCTGATCGGGTTGTTCGCCTTGCCAGAGCTGATCAAGCTGATCGTGATGCGCGCGGCCAAGACCGAAGATGCCGCCACATTGGGCGCGCAAAACATCACCCGGGCTGAGTTTATGGGCTCGCTGCGCAGTATCCTCAAAGGCTCTGTCATCGGCTCTGTGTTGGGGGCAATTCCGGGCATCGGGCCGTCTTCGGCGGCGTTCTTTTCCTATGGTGAGGCGCAGCGCAGCTCAAAGAACGGTGCGAATTTCGGCAAGGGAGAGCTGGAGGGCATCGCCGCATCGGAATCTGCGAATAACGGGGCTTGTGGCGCGACGATGATCCCGCTGCTGGCGCTGGGTGTGCCGGGCGATGTGATCACCGGCGTGATGCTGGGTGCCTTTATGATCCAAGGGCTGACACCGGGGCCGTTGCTGTTCCAGACCAATATCCATGAAGTTTACATGCTGCTGATTGGTATGTTGGTGTCTTCGGTCCTGCTGTTTTTTGCGGGCAAGATCACGATGCGGATGTTTTCCAAAGTGGCGCATATCCCGCAAAGCTTGCTGACGCCTTTGGTGCTGTTGTTGTGTATTTTCGGCATCTATTCCATCGCATCAAGCACCTTTGACGTGGCCGTGCTTTTGGTGATGGGCGTGGTTGGTTTCGGCATGTTCTTGTTGAACATCCCAGCGGCTCCTTTCCTTATCGCGTTCATCCTTGGCCCGATGATCGAAGAAAACCTGCGGCGCGCGCTTGCAATTTCACGCGGGGATCCGTCGGTGTTGTTGTCCTCGCCAATCACATGGGTTTTTGCCGTGCTGATTATTTTTGTGCTTGGCCTGACGATCCGTCGTGAAATTCAGAAATCGAAAACAGAAAGAAGAGTTGAACAATGACACTCTCGGGTGAGATCACGTTCGCAACCAATGATCGGACGGGCAAGGCCGCAGAGCATCTGGCAAATCTGATCGCATTTGATACGGTCTCGCGCAATTCAAACCGGCCGATCATCGACTTTCTAGCCGGTTATTTTGCCGACCTTGGCGCGCGGATCACGATCTTGCCGGACGCGTCCGGGACAAAGGCCAATCTTGTCGCGGCTTTTGGTCCCGAGGATAAAGCCGGTGTCGTCTGGTCCGGTCATACCGATGTGGTGCCTGCGGATGAGCCTGAATGGACAAGCGACCCGTTTGTCGCCGAGATCCGTGATGGAAAGCTGTTCGGACGTGGGGCTTGTGACATGAAGGGCTTTGCCGCCTGTGTCATGAC
Organism: Pseudorhodobacter turbinis; assembly: GCF_005234135.1. NCBI lineage: Bacteria > Pseudomonadati > Pseudomonadota > Alphaproteobacteria > Rhodobacterales > Paracoccaceae > Pseudorhodobacter > Pseudorhodobacter turbinis. The sequence continues at coordinate 848,101 of NZ_CP039965.1, read as the reverse complement.
CGTGGCCCCCGATCTGGCGCGTGCGACGCTGTCGCGCCCGGTCTATCTTTGCTTTTCCTATGATGAAGAGGTGGGCTGCCTTGGTGCGCCGACAATCGCGCAATATCTGACGGGGCTTCCGGTTCCGCCGGAACTTGCCATCATAGGTGAGCCGTCGATGATGCAGCTTATCACCGGCCAAAAGGGCAAGATCGCCATGCGCGCGCGGGTCTCGGGCACATCGGGGCATTCGTCCTTTGCGCCCGAACATGTCAATGCGATCGAATATGCGGCAAAGGCCATTGCCCTGATTTCGGAACGCGGCAAACGCTATGAGGCCGAAGGGCCGTTTGATCCCGATTTCACCGTGCCCCATGCGACGATGCTGGTGACCATGGTGAACGGCGGGGTTGCGACCAATGTCACGCCGGACAATTGTGAGTTTACCTTTGAATTGCGCTCCATCAGCGGGATGGACCCGGAGGCGGATATGGCCGCGCTATTGGGCACGATTGAGCGTGACGTCGCCGCCCCGATGCAGGCAAAAACCGCAGGCACCGGCATCACTTTTGAACGGATCTTCGCCTATCCCGCGATGGGAGAGGCCCGCAATACCCTCGGCTTCAACCGCTACGCACGGCTGTTGCCGGAGTGGGGTGGCAAGGTCTCTTATGGCTCTGAGGGCGGCGTGTTCGAGCAGATCGGCGGCATCCCTGCGGTGATCGTCGGGCCCGGCTCGATTGACCAAGCACATAAGCCCAACGAATTTGTGGCCTTGGACCAGCTGGGCACCTGCGTGCAGTTTCTGGACAGCCTGATTGCGTTTCTTGCCGCAGATGAGGGCGCCGCGTAAAAGGTTCAGTCGTCATTTTGGCGCAACGACCTGCACGCTGCTTTTGCCATTGCCTTGGCGGTTGACGCGGATCTGAACGGGGATGCGGTCCTTCATCGCCTCGACATGGCTGATGACGCCGACGCTGCGGCCCTGCGATTGCAGGGTCTCCAGCGCGTCGATGGCCAGATCAAGGCTTTCGGCATCCAAAGAGCCAAAGCCCTCGTCGATGAACAGCGTCGCGGCCAAACCGCCCTTGCCACCCATCCGTGACAGCGCCAGCGCCAGCGCCAAGGAGACCAAGAACCGCTCGCCGCCCGAAAGGCTGCGGGTGGCGCGGGTTTCGCCGCCCATGTCGCGGTCTTCGATATGCAGGGCCAGATCGGCTGCGCGCCGCAAACGGTAGCGTGGTTTGAGATCGGCAAGATGGTGATTGGCGCGGTCGACCAGCACATCAAGAGTGATCGACTGGGCGGTGCGCGCGAATTTATCGCCGCTGCGCGAGCCGACGGCAGCATTCACCGCCTGCCAGACGTCAAGGTCGGCCTTCGCTGTGGTGATCTCGGCCTCAAGCCCCTGCAAGTTCGCGCGGGTTTGGGCATCTGCGTCAAGCTGGCCCGTGATCGCGCCGATGCGTTCTTGACGGTTGGTCTGGGCCAGATCGAGGCAGTTGATCGCTTCGGTTAGTGCCTCGGCGGTGGCTTCCGGCAGGTCTTTGCTGGCCATTTCAAGGTCGGTTTGACGGGCGGCTTTGGCGGCTTTGGCAGAGGTTGCCGCGTCATCGCATTGGCGCAGTTGCAGGCGCAGACGGTCAATCTCGGCACGCGGATGGGCGAGCAGGCGGGCAAGGTCCTGCGCCGTCAGATCGCATTGAAGCAGGCCCGCGCTCAGGGCGTTCCGGCTGGCCGTCACATTGGCTTTGGCCTTGTCGAGCGCTGCAAGACCCGCCGTTTTTTGACCCAATGCGGCACCGGCCTGGGTGCTTGCGATGCTATGGGCGCGGGCGGCGGCCTCGGCCGATTTGCCCGCGTCAAGACGGGCCGCGTTGATGCGGGTGCGGTGCGCCTCGGTCGGCTCCCCGTCCAACAGTTTGGCACGTTGATCGATCAAATCAGCAAGCGCGGTGTGGCGCGACGTGGCTGCATGCCCGACTTGATCAGCGCGTTCCTTGGCTTGTTCGGCGCGCGACTGTGCGGTTGCAAGCTGCGGCGCAAGCTCGGCAAGGCGCGCGCCAGCCGCCTGAAGCGCCTCGCGTGCGGCGGTGAAAGCGGTCAGTTTTTCAGCAAGGCGCTGTTGCAACGACGCGGTGTCATCAAGCGCCGAGGCGGGTTCTGACAATGTCTTCAGGAACGGCAGCAGCGTGTCATCAAGCGCCTCTATCCGCTGGTGTTGATGACTGGTGGCCTGAGCTGCAAGCGACTGATCCTGAACGATTTTGCTGATGGACGCTTGAAGGGTTGCCTTGGCCTGTGTATGCCCCTCTAGGGCAAGTGTCAGCGCGTCACGTTGTTGCATCGCCTTGGCATGGGTTTGGCGCAGGGCGGATAGGGCGCGCATGCTGTCGCGGGCGGCCTCACGCGATGCCTCGCTTTGCACAATTATTATGGCAAGAGCAGGGGTGGTGGCCTCAGGTGTGGCGGGCAGGGGCGGGCAGATATCAGTTGCGGTGGCGCGGTCAAAGGCCTGATCCCATGCGGCTTGGGCGCGCTGTAATTGTTCGGTGCCGGTGGCAAGATCGGCCTCGGCCTGCTCAATCTTGGCGCGGGCGAGGGTGGCCTTTGTGGCGGCCTCGCCCGCGCTGTCACGGGCGGCTTTGGCGGCTGCACGGGCGGCGGCTTGATCGGCGCGTAGATGGGTCGCGAGACTGGCAAGGGCGGTGTCCGAGGCGGTCGGGTGATCTGTCGCACCACAAACGGGGCAGGGGGTTCCGGCCTCTAGGCGCAGGCGCATCTGGCTGGCAGCATCCGTCAACGCAAGGTCGGCGCGCTCCATCGGGGCGGCGAGGGCCTGGAGGGCGGCCTCCGCCCGTGTCTCGGCCAGATCGGCGGCGGATAGGGCCAAGGCTGCGGCCTCGGCGTCCGATGTCGCTTGGGATTTAAGCGTTTGCGCGCGGGTGATGTCGGCCTGTGCGGTAAGGTGGCTTTGCTGTGCGGCCTCAAGCGCATTCAGGGCGGTGATCAGCATAGCATAGGTTTCGGCGCGGTCTTGCGGTGCGGTGGCTTCAATTACGGCGATTTGTGAGGCGTGCCCCGCGATCTGCGCGGTGAGGGTATCGCGCAGATCACGGTCTTTGCGGCTGGCGGCATCGCATTGCGTGATTTCAGCGGCCAAGGCGACGGATTGTTCGGTCAGCGTTTTGGCTTGATCGGTGGCCGAGGCATGGGCTTTGCGGGCGGCCTCGCGGTTGGTCAGATCTTGGGTGAGCTGGTCCCAGCGGTCTGCAAGCGGCGCAATGGCGTCAAGCGTTGTGAGCTGGGCATTGGCCTCTTGCTGTGCTTGGCCCGCCTTGGCGTGCTCCGACAGCAGATGTTCGGCGTGCCGGGCGGCGCTTGCGGCTTCGGCGCTGGCGGTTTGCGCGGCGGTTGTGGCGGTTGTGGCCTCGGAGCGCGCGGATAGGATTTGCGTGTCCAAACGTGCCGCGAGGGTCCAGACCGGCGCGAAGGTTTTGAATTCCTGCTCGCGGTCGGCTTGGGCCTGTTGTGCGGCGTCGGCAGCGGCATGTTCTTCGGCGGCCTTGGCCTCGGCTGTGCTTAGGGCGGTGACGGCTTCGGCGAGGGCTGCTTCGGCGCTTGTCTGGCGGGCCTCGGCGGCTTTGGCATTTTCCCACGGCAGGCGGAGGGGTTCGGCGGTTTCAATTTGGCGTAGCAGGTCACGGCTGGGGGCCGCATCGGTTTGCGCGGCAAGGGCTTGTGCCTCTGCGGCCTCTGCCTCTGCAAGCTTGGCTTGGGCATTTGCATGGCGGGCGTGGCGATCAAGATCGGCGACAAGGGTCTTGCGGGTGGCTCTCGCATCGTTGGTCTGCGCCGCAAGGGTTGCACGCTCTGCCGCCAGCGCTGTGAGGGCCTCATCCGTCAGCAGGCGATGTTCGCCGCGCCGCAGGGTCAGGCTGTCATATACCCCGCGCACGGCCTCGGTGCGTTGAAAGATGCGGGTAGAGATGTCGCGGTAAAGCTTGGTGCCCGTGACCTTTTCCAGCAATGCCGCACGGTCGTTGGTCTCGGCCCGCAGGAAGGCGTCGAAATCGCCCTGCGCCAGCAAAACGGTGCGGCGGAATTCATCATAGGACAGGCCGGTGAGCGCCTGCACATGTTCCGTTACGGCGGAGATCTGGTTGGCCAGAACGTGACCATCGGCAACCCGGCTAAGGCTGCGCTGCACGCCTTGTAACTTGCCCTCGGCGCGGTCGCGGGCCCGACGCGCGGTCCAGATCGCCTTATAGGAAACACCGTCGAGGCCAACAAAACTGACCGCCGCCCAACCCTGCGCTGCACCGCGCCGCAAGATTGATCGGGCATCCTGGGCCTTGATCGTGTCGGCGCCCACATCGGGCACATCGTCCTTTGATCCGCCCAAGGCAAGGCGCGGGGCCTCGGCGTAAAGGGCAAGACACATCGCATCGAGGATCGAGGATTTGCCTGCCCCTGTCTCGCCGGTGATGGCGAACAGACCTGCGCTGCGCAGCGGCTCGGCGGTGAAGTCGATCTCGAAGGGCGCGGCAAGGCTGGCGATGTTCTGGCCGGAAATAGACAGGATGCGCATGTGCTATACCTCGGACAGCGCGTCGCGGAAGGCGCTTAGGTGACTGTTGTCGGGATCAAGGCTGTGTGTCTGGCGAAAGGCCTCACGGAACAGATCCTCGGGGGTGGTATCGGCCAGCGAGGCAGGCGGTGCCTGTGGCTGTTCCGCTGTGGTGCGGTCAATGCGCAGCGAGGCGAGGCGGACGGGGTGGCGGTCAAGCAGCGCCTCGGCCTCGGCGGTCAGGGTTGTCGCGGGCCGGTCGGGGGTAAGCGCAATGTGGACGAAGGGGCGCAAGCCCATAGGCGTGTCGGCGTCAAGGTCAAGCGCGAGGAGCGCGGTTTCCACCTGATCCAGCGGCGCAAATCCGGTATTGGGTATGCGCAGGCAGGCGACTGTGGGCGGCATCGGGATGTGGCGGTGCGGCGGGCCTGCATCCAGATCCACAAGCGTCACGCCATGGTTATAGCCGATCTCGCTGGCTGAAAGCGGGAAGGGAGAGCCGGAATAGCGCACCCGTCCGCCATCGAGGTTTTGCGCACGGTGCAAATGGCCCAATGCGACATAGGTAAGCTCACTCGGGTAGATTTCAGGTGGCACGGCATGATCGCCGCCAATCAGGATGCGGCGCTCGGCGCCTTCGGATTCCAGCCCGCCCGCACAGGTCAGATGCCCCATCGCCAAGAGCGGCAGGCCGCCCGCGCGGGGCAGGGCCGCCGCAACCATGCCTGCATGAAGCGCGCGGACGGCGGTGACCACGGCACTTTCCCCCGCGCCCTGCATACCCACCGTATAGCCGGGCAAATCGCCCAGACGCAGGTAAGGCACGGCCAGAACATGCGCGCGCGGCGTGCCACTGGCATCAGTTAGCGGGATCAGATGGCGGTCCAGATCGACGGTTGCGCCATCGCGGTGCAGGCCGCCCAAGACATGCACGCCCAGTTCGCGCAGGACGGCTTCGGGGGCTTCGAGGCGGGCGGCAGGGTCGTGGTTGCCCGCGATCATCACAATGGTCAGGCCGGGACGGCGGCGCAAAAAGCTTGCGATTGCGGTGTAAAGCAGGCGCTGCGACTCCCCCGAGGGGTTGATGCCGTCAAAGATATCGCCCGCAACCAGCAAGGCGTCGACCTCTTCGGTGACGATCACATCGGCCAAAGCATCCAGAAATGCACGGTGTTCGGCCTCGCGGTCAAAGCCGTTCAGGGTTTGGCCAATGTGCCAATCGGCGGTGTGCAAAATGCGCATGATGGCTCCTTGAGGGTTGCATGGTGATACACTGTCGCGCAAGGAAGGTGAACTCCTCTATGGGCGGGCAGGAGCATGGACAGGCAGTTGCTCTGATCCTGTAACAACGGTATCAATTGCTGTAATGATGGGTCGGGAAAAGGAGCGCCTTGTGCCGCAAACTACATCGACACTGACGCTTTTTCAAAACCAGACGTTCCGCATGCTCTGGATTGCTGCCCTTGCCTCGAACTTCGGGGGGCTTGTGCAGGCTGTCGGCGCGGCCTGGATGATGACATCGCTGACAGAATCGCAAAGCATGGTCGCGCTTGTGCAATCCTCGGTGACGCTTCCCATTATGATTTTTTCGCTTTTGGCAGGGGTGTTTGCCGATAATTTCGACCGCCGCAAGGTCATGCTTATCGCGCAATCCTTCATGCTTGCCGTCTCGATGGTGCTTGCTGTCTTGGCCTATGAGGGGATGCTGACGCCTTGGTTGCTGCTTGGTTTTACCTTCCTGATCGGTTGCGGAACGGCGCTGCATAACCCGTCCTGGCAGGCATCGATGGGGGATATCGTTTCGCGCGATGAGCTTTCGGCGGCGGTGTCATTGAACAGCATGGGGTTCAATCTGATGCGCAGCATCGGGCCTGCGGCTGGGGGGGCGATCGTGGCGATTGCGGGGGCCGCTGCTGCCTTTACAGTGAACGCCTTTAGCTATGTCGGTATTATCGCAGCCCTGTGGTTCTGGCGCCCGGCCACGCCGCAGCGTCGCTTGCCGCGCGAACGTATGGGCAGCGCATTTTCCGCAGGGCTGCGCTATGTGGCGATGTCGCCCAACCTTATAAAAGTGATCTTTCGCGGCTTTCTGTTCGGCCTTTCTGCCATTGCCGTTCTGGCGCTGTTGCCGCTGATTGTGCGGGAGCTGTTGCAAGGCGGGGCGTTTGTTTATGGTGTGCTGCTGGGCTGTTTCGGTTTGGGTGCGGTCGGTGGCGCATTTATGAATGCCCGCCTGCGGGCCCGGTTTCAAAACGAGCGTATTACCCAGTCTGCTTTCCTTGCCTTTGCCGTTAGCTGCATCATACTGGCCATAAGCCGTCATTATGTGATCAGCGGTATGGCGCTGTTGTTTGCCGGTGGTAGCTGGGTCTTGGCCCTGTCATTGTTCAATGTAACGGTGCAATTGTCGACGCCGCGCTGGGTCGTTGGCCGGGCGCTTGCGCTTTATCAAACCGGGGTGTTTGGCGGCATGGCGGGGGGGAGTTGGGCCTGGGGGGCAATAGCGCAAAACTTCGGTGCGGATGTTGCGATGTTTCTGGCCGCTGCCATGTTGGTTTTTGGCGCTTTGGTCGGGTTGAGGTTGCCGCTACCGGATTCCTCTGAACTTGACCTCAACCCGTTGAATACGTTTAAGGAACCCCCACTGCGATTGGAGCTGAGACAGCGTAGCGGGCCGATCATGATCATGGTCGATTATGAAATCGAGCAAAAAGATGTGGGTGAGTTTCTTGCCGTGATGAGCGCGCGGCGGCGCATCAGAATTCGTGACGGTGCGCAGCAATGGACGCTTTTGCGCGATCTTGAAAACCCCGATGTTTGGACCGAGACTTATCATGTCCCGACTTGGATCGAATATGTCCGCCATCATGAACGGCGCACACAGGCCGATGCTGAATCTTACGAGCAAGTGCTAAAGCTGCACCGCGGTAAAGAGCGCCCCAAGGTACACCGGATGATTGAGCGGCAGGCGATCTCGCTGCGCGATGATACGCCCCGAAAAGATGTGCCGGAAGAGGCTACGGGTAAAAAACGCGGCCTGTGATCCAAGGGCGTTGCCAGCAAACGCGACGGGGCAATTTCAACAGATCACAGGGAAAACTCTGGCCAGATTAATGTGCAATTTTTTCGGCCTTCACGAACATGTTCCCCCAAGCCCGATCAATCAGCGTGGGTGTCATGTGATAGGGGCTGTTCTCAAAGTCGCAGATCGCCATCATCTGTTCGACGAGGAACTTGGGCATGTAGTTGGCATAGACGTTTTGAATGGTCGGAAACTTGACCTTCATCAGATGCATCATGGCCTTTTCATCCAGCGGCATCTTCTTTGCTTTTGCGACCATCGCAAAAATTTTCAGAAAGTTTGCCTGATCTGGCCCATCAATTTTGATCTTGAAGAAAATCCGCCTGAGGGCCGCGCCGTCAAAAATTTCATTAGGGTGAAAGTTCGTGGAAAAGATCACCAAGGTATCGAAAGGAACGGTAAATTTTTCACCCGATTGCAAGGCAAGAATATCCTTCGCCTCCTCCAGCGGAACAATCCAGCGGTTTACCAGCTTTTGCGGAGGCTCCGCTTGGCGGCCAAGGTCGTCCACGATAAAAATGCCGCCCGTGGATTTCAGTTGTAGCGGGGCCTGATAGGTGCGCGCCGTGGGGTTATAGGTAAGGTCGAGCATGTCCAGCGACAACTCCCCGCCCGTGATAACCGTCGGGCGCTCGCAATAGACGTAGCGATTGTCGAAACGGTTAGAGGTGCGGCGCAGGGAGTTGGGGTTATCAATTGCCTCCTCCGCGGCGGAATGGACGATGGGATCATAGAGCGTGATCACTTGCCCCGCATATTCCAACGCACGAGGGACATAGATCTTGTCGCCCATTGCATCACGTATCCCGTTGGAAATACTGGATTTCCCGTTTCCGGGTGGCCCGTACATCAGGATGGAGCGACCGGATGTGATTGCAGGGCCAAGGTTTGACAGAAGATCGGGCGGCAAGATCAGATGCCCCATGGCCGCCGTCAGCTGTTCACGGGTCAACCGGATGTTGCGCACGGATTGACGTTCCACCTGAACGCGGTAATCGTCAAGCGGGATCGGCATGGCGCCGTAATATTCGGATTGCGTCAGCGCATCCAGCGCACGGGCTTTGCCGGCCTCGGTTAATTGGTAGCCCATTTCGCTGCTAGAGGTGGCGTGCATTGTACCTGTCGCCTCAAGCAGGCGTTGGCTTCGGGCGAGGTCAATCAGTTCCTGGGTCAGTTGAACGGGCAGCGAGACGGCACGCGCAATGCTGGACGTGGCATCAAGATTGGTGCGGAACATGGTCTTCAGCAAGATGTCCCGCATCATCACCATCGAAACCCCCACCTCGGCCAGCGTTCTGGGCGGTGGCGGGGCGAGGACATTCGGCTGCACTGTCTGAACGTTCATCAGGTCTACCCGTTTTGGATCAAGCTTGCGGCTATCTTGCGGGCAGAAGGGTTTCGAAAGGGTGAAAACGCCTTAGAATAATACGACAAGCAGCGGGTAAAAGATCAGAGTGCCCGCAAGTGCCAGACCCATCGGGAAATCCTTGTTCGTCCAGCTTTCCCAATCATTGGTGGCCGCGCGAAACTTTGGAACGCGCCTCATCAAGCGGTGGCTGGTAAAGGCAGCCAGCAGGCAGGCGGAGAAGAGCGCGAAAACAACCCGGACATCGGCGGTGGCAAAAAATGGGGCCATGGCCGCCGTAAATTTCGCATCGCCCGCGCCCATCAGCCCGACAGAGGTCGCGATAAATCCGGCCAAAAGCACGATACCCATAAGCGCCCAGCCCCAGCCCCAAACAGCAAGCGGGAACACAAAGGGGCCGACGACAAGATAAACAAGCGCCAAAGCGATAACCGCCTTGTTTGGGATCTTCATGAATTTCATATCCGACCATGCGACCCAGATCGCGATGGGCAGGGTAAAGGGCAGGAACCAGATCAGCTGTGGAAGGGTCATTTGCATCAGTTTGTCACATTCGCGTCCAAGGCTTCAAGTGAGCGCACGGCGGCATCAAAATGCTGCGGATGGGTGTCGATCGCCTCTTGCAGCAAGCCTTTGCCGATCTGCACATCGCCTTGCTTGATGGCGGTCAGCGCAAGGGTGTGTAGCAGTTGCGCGCGCTCTGTCTGGGTCATTTTGATCACGGGCATTTCATATTGGCGTTGCGCACCGCGGGACAAAACAAGATTGTTTTTAGCGGTGAAAAGCGACGGATCATAGGTGATCGCGTCAAAGAACAACCGTTCCGCGCCTTTGAAGTCATTGCGCGTCAGCTTGGAATAGCCCCAGTTATTGTAAACGCCGGCAGGGGCGGTGGTCAGCCCAGCTGCAATCTCATAGAAACTATCGGCTTTTTTCCAGTCCTTGTTGGAGTCCGCAACCATCGCCTCCAGTTTGTAACGCTCGAAGGTTTCATGGGTGGGCGGGATCTTGTTCAGCTCTGCCTCGGCCTGTTTCCAGTTGTTGGACCGGATAAGCGCATCGGCATATGCGACGTGATCATCCGCGGTGGCAGACGGATCGCGCATGACCTCTGCCCAAACGCTTGCGGCCTCTTGCGGTTTTTGGGCGCGTATAAGGGATTTGGCAAGGCCCCGTTTCAGATCAACACGGTCGGGGTTCTCGGCCGCCGTTTTGCGAAAATAGGCGACGGATTCGTTCGGGTCGCCCACGGTCAGCATAATGTCGTTGAGGTTGGATTCATCAATCACGTTCACCGACTTCATGGCACGGTTGACCTCGGATTCTGAGGCCTGTTGGCAGGCCGACAAAGCAACTACGCTGCCAAAGCACAGGGCTAGAAATACTGGGTGGCGCATTTTGCGTCCTTTTTTCTGCTCGATCGTCAGGGTCTTAAAGCTGCGAGAGAAGGACATATTGGCCCTGATCCCGTCGCACCAAGGTGAAATTGTGATTTTGTGCCCCCTCATCATACACAGCGGCTGTGCTGCGCGCGATAGCAAGGCGAAGATTTTCCCGGATTGAGTCTGAACCGCCACTATCCAGCGCATAGGCCTGTTGGAAAACAGCGCGTGCCTCGCCGAGATTTCCGCGCTCCATCAACACCACGCCAAGGTTGTTATGGGCAGGCACAGAGGAGGGATCGGCTTTGATCGCCTGACGCAAAAGCGTTTCGGCTTGGCCCAAACGGCCCAAACGTAAATTGGCAGATCCAATCGCAGAAAGGACATCGGCAGTCATGCCTTGCTCTGCGGCGGCACGCAGATAGGCGCGCAGGGCAAGATCAAACTCTTGTGCTTCCATCAAACGATGGCCGACGAGCAAGCCGTCAACGCCTTTTGCACGAGCATCGGCTGAAGGGGGGGCATTGCGCGCACGTTCAGCAGGCGAGAGACCTTGCGTCGACTGACAGGCGGCCAGCAGGACCATCCACAAGATCAAAACAAATGGTCGCCGTATCATATTAAGCTTTTAGCCCCCGCCAAGCGCCTTGGAAATGCCGTGTACCGACGGCCCGATCAGGATGATCATCAGGGGCGGAACGGTGAACAGCATTGTGCCGAGGGTTAGCTTGGTGGGCAAGGTATTTGCTTTCTCTTCGGCGCGCATGACACGTTTATCGCGCATTTCGGCAGAATAGACACGCAGAGCCTCTGCAATGGATGTACCGAAACTGGCGGATTGTACTAACGTGGTCACAAAGGATGACACATCAGCAATGCCAACACGTTCAGACATATCCTTCAATACGGCAATGCGCTCCTTACCGGCTTTTACCTCATGCGCGATTGTGTCGAATTCATCGGCCAGTGCCGGATAGCCCGCGCGGCTTTCTTTCGCTACGCGCAAGATGGATTGATCAAGTGATTGCCCTGCCTCTACGCAGACCAGCATCATGTCCAGCGCATCCGGGAAACCTGATACGATTTCATCCTGCCGTTGCTGGATGCGGCGTTGCACCCAATATTGAGGGATATAATAGCCGATTGCGCCGGGGCCGATGGTGCAAATTACAAGCATCTGGGTCGAGACATCCCCCTGACTTTGCAAAATCAGGGCATAGATGACGCCAATTGACAAAAGCCCGACGCCCAACACCAATTGCGCAAAATGGAAAAGCTGCACTGCATTCTTCGCCCGGTAGCCCGCACGGAGAAGCTTCAGCCGGGAGGCGGAAAGTTCCTCTGCGTTTTGCGGTTCCAGAAAAGTAGAGAACTTTTGCAGTTTGTCACTGGCCCCGCCATTGCCGCCCATACGCAAGCCGGCTTCTTTCGGTGCTTTATATGTTTCTTGCTGGCGTTTGATCTTGTCAAAAGGTTCAGGGGTTTTGCGCAACATGAACGGCAAGGCCACCAAAATCAACGCAAGCCCAAGCCCGCCAATCACGAACAGCGGCCCCATGGGGCCAAGCATATCGACAAGCATCTGGTGAATGGTCGCAAGCATATTATCAGCCCCTATACCTTGATATTGACCATGATCTTCATGAAGATCACGTTGATCACCAAAAACCCCCCCACCACCAAAGCGGCGGGAATGAAGGCTGATGTCTCTTTTACGTTGTCATAATAATCCGGCTTGATCACCTGAATCGCGATGAGGGCTGCGATGGGAAAGCCTGACAGGAACATGCCGGACCATTTTGCCTCTGCGGTGATGGTGCGCACGCGCCGGAACAATTTGAACCGCGCGCGGATGACCTGTGCGAGCCCGTGTAAAATCTCGGCCAGATTGCCCCCCGAAGTTTGCTGAATGGTGACGGCCACCGCCAGAAAACGCAGATCCTGACTGTCCATGCGTTCGGCAAATTCCTTTAGCGCCTCAGATACATCGCGGCCATATGCAGCCTCATCCGCGATAATACCAAATTCGGTCCCGAGCGGGTCGGCCACCTCTTTGGCTACGATGTTGATGGCAGATGAAAACGGGTGGCCCACGCGCAAGGATCGCACCATCAACTCCACCGCGTCGGGCAGTTGTTCATCCATCAAATCCATGCGCGCTTTTGCTTTGCGGGCAACCCAAGTGTAGACGCCTCCGATGCCCATTGCGATGGCGATAACGGCGCGGACAGCGGGCTCTGCTTCGGTGCCAAGGGTCAACCCCAGGAAGGCAAAAACCGAAACGCCGGCCATGATAAGCACCAGCTGTCGGGGTGAAAAAGCAATATTTGCCTTTTGTGCCTTGCTTGCCAGTATCGAATAGAGCGGGATGCCACGGGCCTTTAGGTGTTGACCCATCTCCTTGCGAAGCTGGTCCAGAACCTGTTCGCGATTGCCCGATTTTTCCAGCAGTTCCAAACGGCGGCTGACCCGGTTGTTGAGGCTGATGGATTTGCCGAATACCGTCAGATAAAGACCTTCGACCAGCACGAGAACGGCCACGAAAATCAGGATGTAGATCAGAGGGGCTGCGCTGAATTGCATGGCAAGTCCTTAGACGATGGGTTCATAGATGGATGCGGGCAGGTCATAGCCCCACTGGCGGAAACGCTCGGAAAAATGCGACCGAACACCGGTGGCATTGAACCGCCCGATAATCGCACCATCAGGCGCAAGGCCAAGCCTTTCAAATCTAAAGATTTCCTGCATAGAGATTACTTCCCCCTCCATCCCCGTAATCTCGGTGATAGAGGTCATGCGGCGGGTACCATCTTGCAGACGGCTGGCCTGTACGACCAAGTTCACAGCAGAAGAAATCTGGGACCGGACGGCCTTCAACGGCATCTCGATCCCCGCCATTGCGATCATGTTTTCCAAGCGCGATACCGCATCACGGGCAGAGTTGGCGTGGATCGTGGTCATTGACCCGTCATGGCCGGTGTTCATGGCCTGAAGCATGTCGATCACCTCCTCACCGCGGGTTTCACCGACGATGATCCGGTCGGGGCGCATCCGCAGCGCGTTGCGCAGGCAGTCACGTTGGGTCACAGCACCTTTGCCCTCGACGTTGGGCGGGCGGCTTTCCATTCGGCCGACGTGGATCTGTTGCAGTTGCAACTCGGCAGTATCCTCAATCGTCAGCACCCGTTCGGCATTATCGATAAAGGAGGATAGCGCGTTGAGCGTGGTGGTTTTGCCCGAACCCGTCCCGCCGGACACGATGATGTTCAGGCGGGTGGAAACAGCGGCTTGCAGATATGCGGCCATTTCCTCGGTAAAGGCGCCGAAACTGACCAGATCGGGGACACCCAATTTGTCTTTTTTGAACTTCCGGATGGATACGAGACTGCCATCCACCGCCACGGGCGGCACCATGCAGTTGAAGCGGCTGCCATCGGCCAATCGCGCATCACAGTAGGGGTTGGATTCGTCAACCCGTCGCCCCACGGCGGATACAATCTTGTCGATGATCCGCAGCAAATGCCGCTCATCCTTGAAGGTGATGTCGGTCAGGGTAAGTTTGCCCGCACGCTCAATAAAAATCCGTTTTGGCCCGTTCACCAGAATGTCATTGACCGTTTCGTCCTTGAGCAGGGTTTCCAAGGGGCCAAGCCCCATGACCTCATCATAGAGCTCTTGATTCAAAATTGCGCGGTCGTCTTTGTTCAGCGCGACAGACATCTCGTCTAGCGCCTCCGCCACGATTGCAGAAATCTCGGACTTCAAATTGGCTTCCGAGGCCGTTTCAAGGGCGGCAAGGTTCAGGTTTTCGAGCAGTTTTTTATGAAGCTCTACCTTCAGTTCCATCAAGCGGTCTTTGCGCTTTTTTTCTTTGTCGACAGCAACCGCCTCGGCGGATGGGCGGATGGTGACCTGCGCGGTGCGCTTCGGGGCTGGGGCGCTCGGCTCTGGTGCCGCGGGCCGGGTCTCGACCGGTTGCAATCCTGAGACCGCAGCGGTTTTCGGAGCGGCTTCGGCGGTCTTCTTATATCGCGAGAACATGGTCTATGCACCCCTTAGGTCGTTTTTATCCCTTTGCCGCCTCCGCTGATTTGTTCAGGTCATACAAAGACTTTGCCAGCTTCTGGATTTCCTTGCGCATCGGATTCTTGGCAGCGGATTCCGCCAAGGGCAGCCCGTGGTCATTGGCTTGCGTAACTTGCGCCCCGCCATCCGGCAGTTGCACGTCTATGTCTATATCCAGGCTTTCAGCCATTCGTTTAACCCGACTTTTGCCGGATAGATCCGTAAACTTCGGCGCACGGTTCAAGATAAAGCGCAGCTTGTCTGATGGCAGCGCATCTGCCTTGAGCGCACGCACGAGGCGGAGAACGTTCTGTGCCGAGCGTAGATCGAGTTCCATTAAGGCGAAGTAAACATGCGCCCGCGTCAGCACGGTTTCTGTCCAGCTGATAATCGTGGAGGGCATGTCGATGATAACAAAATCGAAGTTCTGCCGTGCCATATCAATCAACCGGTCGATATCCTCGCCCTGCACAATGTCCAGCGGCAGCATATCAGGCGGCGCGGTAAACACATGCAGCTTGTCGTTAAAGGTCAGCATGGACTTGAGGAAAGCTTCGGTATCGGCGCCTTCGGTGTCTTGCAAAATATCGAAGACCGCTTCGCGTCGCGGCAGGTCCAGGTAGGTTGAGACCGCCCCGAACTGGAAATCAAAGTCCAAAAGGCAAACGCGCGGGGCATCCGTCTTGCTGGCCGTCGCCAGATCCCACGCCAGATTGCAGGCAAATGTCGATGCACCAACGCCGCCCGCCATGCCGTGTACCGGCAAGACGACGCCTTCGCGGTCTCCATGGGCCTTGAGGATGGGTGTACTCTCGGGGGGGGCAGGCTCTGCTTCGGGGTTGGTGGTGTCAGCGGCCGCGGGCGGCGGGGCCGCAAGACGCATCCGCGCAATGGCATCATGCAGCGCACCTTCCGGCAAAGGGTAGGGCACAAAATCATCGGCCCCGAGGCGCAGCAGTTGGTGCAAGGCAACGGGATTCACGTCATGCGCGATCAAAATCACCTTGACGTCATTTGATTTTGCCTGCGTGATCAGGCCCGCGATCGGGTCCAGATCCTGCACATCATCGCCATCCACGGCAATTGCTACAAATTCCAGACTCGCTGATTCGGATTGGTTCAGAAAAAGCGCCGCGTCTTCGAAAGAAAGGTCCCCCCAACTCTCGCCCAACTCGACTTCCATGTCGTCAATCAAAAGATCGAAGTTCTGCACGTCACGCGAGATTGTGCAGGCCACAATCGGTGTCGGATCGGGATGGAGATTTGCTACGCTTGTCATCTTAGTATGCCCTTCAAAAGCGGGGCCACCCTATAATCGACTTTGCCAATTTGGCATAATCGTCGATACAGTGCGGAAAACCCCACAGCCAACAGCTGCGCAATTGGCCTCATTTTGGGTAAGATGGTAGACAATCTTGGCGATATTGGGGCTAAAAGGCTCTTTTTCTCGGTTTTTTGCAAATTGGTAACCATAATATTCGCGAAACCCGCCCCGATAGTCACAAAATGGGGGGCAGAGAATCAGCCCCTCCGGCTTTCATTGGCCTATCCGGGGTTGGTTTGCGTCACGATAACCTGATTTGACGGATGAGGGCGCTTTGCAAGTTCGATATATTCACGGTGAATAACGGCCGCATATTTGCCGTTCAGTAAGGCCGGATGATTCTTCACGAAACCCGAAACCTCGGTGACCGTGCGGCGGTTACGCTCTTCCGGGGCGGCAGTTTGCACCAGTGGGCGGGTTTCGCCGAAAGAGGCAAGCGCCTCTAGCCGGTCCCGACTGATGCCTTGGCTTGCGAAATACGCCACAACGGCTTTTGCCCGCCGCAACCCCAGCGATTTGTTGTAGCTTGATGTTCCGACCAGATCGGTGTGGCCATAGACGCGGAAACGCACCTCGGGGAAGGTCTTGATCCAATCGGCCTGCTGGCGCAGCAAGGGAATTGATCTGGCATCAAGCTGTGCTGAATCGAAGGCGAATGTGATCGTTGACGGCACTTCGCGTGCGAAGCGGCCAGCCAAGGCGATGGTATAATCCTTTTGCCCGGACTGGATCAGGGTATTGTTCATTGTGGCATTGCCGAAATCAGCAGGGGGGCCGCCGACCTCTTGGTTGAAGCCTGGACCGCAAGCGGTCAGCGTCAGGAGGGATGCCCCCAGAAAGAATTTTGAAATCCGCATCCGTTTACTCCATTACATAGCCGTAGGAGCCGCTGAAATCCTGCCGGGCAACTTCGCCGGCCGCACCTTTGCCGGAAGTTTTGCCAAAGAGAAAGAATTCACGCTCGGTCGGGGGTTTTACGCGGTCGGTTGGCAAGGCCAGCGCCTCTCCGCGGGTTGGGGTGACCAGATGTGGGGTAACGATGATTACCAGTTCGGACTGTGCGCGTTGATATTCGGCACTGCGGAACAGCGCGCCGATTACGGGAATATCGCCCAGCCACGGCACTTGCCCGTTCAGGTTCCGGAAGTCATCTTGCAACAACCCGGCAATCGCAAAGCTTTCCCCGTCGCGCATCTCCACGGTGGTTGAGGTTTCACGCCGTTTGAAGGCGTTGATGGTAAAGCCACCCGCCTCCAGTGTGACGGAGTTGTCGATGGAGGAAACCGAAGCGTTGATCGTCAGGTTGATCACATCGCCATCTACCACGACGGGGGTAAAGTTCATCTCTACGCCGAAGGGTTTGTATTCAATAGTTACAGTGTCATCACCACCGGCGACCGGAATAGGGTACTCGCCGCCGGCCAGAAACTTCGCCTCTTGTCCGGAAAGGGCGGTCAGGTTCGGCTCGGCCAATGTGCGGACAACGCCTTTGCTTTCCAAGGCTTCCAGCAGCACCGCAAATTGGAGGCTGCCCGCGGAAAAGCCCAGCGTCATATTGCCTTTGGTGCCCGATGGAGAGCTGTAGTTCCCGCCCGAAAACGCACCTGCAAGAGTGTTGCCATTGGTGAATGCGCCCGAACCGCCTTTGGTGCCAACATCCCCACCTGCGACGGAGCCGTTGAGCCCAAGCGAGGCAGACAGGCTTTTGGAAACGGAGCGCTGCATTTCGGCAAAGCGCACCTTGAGCATGACCTGTTGGGTTCCGCCCACGCTCATCAAATTTGAAACCCGTTCAGGGGCGTATCTGTTGGCCAGATCCAGCGCGCGGTCAAGCTTGACCAAACTGGTTACGGTGCCCGACAATACGATACCATCATTGGCAGTGCGAACTTCGATTTGCTCTCCGGGAAGGATCTGGCGCAGACGCTCTTTGAACTCCGCGATGTCGGGGGTGACATGGACCTCTACATTGGAAATGAGTCGCCCGTCAGCCCCCAAAAGGGTCATCGTCGTACGGCCGGGCGCCTTGCCCAACACATAGATTGACTTCTCCGAGAGGGTGGAGATATCGGCAATGCCCGGGTTTGCGATTGAAAGTTCCGCGAAGGGGGTGTCGCTTTCAACAACCACGGCGCGGTTCATCGGGACCTGCAAAGCGCGTGACGGTGCACCGCTCATGACCCGCAAACTCTGGGCCTCCGCCCCGGAGTAAACGGGCTGGAGTAGAGCAAGGCCAAGCGCCGTAGCCCTCAAAAGGGTCTGCATTCTCATATCACTGCCTTTCAATCGCGCCTCGGTATCTGACGGACCCGAACAACAGGCACACCAGAACAGCGGGTCTATTTGCCCGTCTTGAGGGTATTTTGAAGGTCTTTTGGTTTTTTTGCAAGAATCAAAACCTTAAAGGTCGTTCTTGATGTGGATATGTTGCAACAGAGAGTTTAGCTCCAGCAACCTAGGGCGGTTTAAGTGCAACCAGCCACTAAATCCGGTAGCCCGTTGTGGGACTCAATTGGTGCAGGGGATTGGCATTTCGACCACATCAGCGCCGCGACGGGTTTTGATCGTGCATTCCCGCTCACGCTCTACTTTAACGGGGGCCGTGGTTTGGATGCCCAAAAGGTCGGCGCTGTCGACCTCGACGTTTTCGACAATGGTTTCATCGCCCGCACCCACCAGAGACAGCGAAAGGCTGCCTGTTGCCTGAGCTTGGGCAAGGCGCGCAACCTGTTGTGGTGTGGCTTCAACCGTGACTGTGCGGGCAATCATGGCTGTCCCGGCACTGCGGTCGCTGTTGGCGGCTTGGTCGACGGCAACCACTTTGACGCCCGTTTCAATCAATTGCGTGAAGTTGCTCCGGCTTTCTTGCGTGGAACCGGTCCAATAGATATCAACATTGTCGCTTGGCTGGACAAAGCCCGACACGCCAGAGGCGACATCTACCTTGATGGCAAAGGCACGCTTGCCTTTAGACAGTCGCGACGTCAGGCCGATATCCGCCCCCGGTTCGGTGACCTTCACAGCCAGGATCGGTTCCAGTTTTTCCATCTGACGCAAGACATATCGTGGTTGCTTGTAATCGCCCGGAAACAGGCTTTCTTCTGTCAGGAAAGCACCTTTCGCCAAGGATTTGACCGGAAATGTTGCTAGCTTCACATCATCTTTGGTGATGGGGACACCGTAAGGCATGGTTTTGGTGACGACGTAAACATCGATCAGCTCCCCCAGCTTGATACGGGTGGCTTTCTCGCGCGCAACCTCGACCTGTGCCTGGCTGACATAGCCTTGCACCATCCATACCGCGGCACCGGCAAGAGCCAGTCCAACAAGCAGGACAAGTCCGAATATCATGCGCATTTTGATCCCCTTAACGCTTCAGGGCCAGCGGCCCAAATTCCTATCTGCTACTCTTGTAGCTTAGCTCCACATCGCCGATTTTTTCGCCGATACTTTCAGCAGAGCTATTTGTGATATAGGCGATAGGCATTAACACAATCATACCAAGACCGATGATTGCAGCCGATAAGACGACCCAGTCGACAGTAACCGCGCCGGTTTCTGATTTCCAAAACGTGATGAGCAATTTTTGCATAGGTCAGCCCTCAGTTCTCGATGAGCAACTGATACGGGTCGGTCCCGAATCTAGATGTGACATGTGGTTAAAGTTGGTCTTATAAACGTATTTTTGTGCGGCAGTGCGTAGTAGAAACCTAATTCTTGCAGTAGCCAGGGCCGCACCCTTTCGGAAGCGGCCCTGTATTTCGCATTCAAGCGACGGTAGTGTGGCCAATTACTCGGTGGGCGATTCGTAACCGATTGCTTGGCCTTCGAGGTTGGTTGCGATGTTTTTGCCCATATCTTCGATGCCGCCGCCAACGAGGGTCATTACAACCATGCCGAGGCCGACGATTGCTGCGGTCAGGACGACCCAGTCAACAGTCACAGCACCGGATTCGTCGTTGAAGAACTTGCGGATGAATGTTTTGATGTTCATGGTATTAATCCCTTTCATGGATCGTGTTGTTTCAGGTTCGAAACCGTTTCGGAGCATCTGGTCTTCGTTTGGCCCGCTGCCCGTTGCGGTATGACCCTATATACCCCCTTAAACGTGGCGCGATTGGGGCAAGGATGGGGTCGTTTTTTGATATAATTAACGCTGTGGAAACACTCGATTTCATTAGGGAAACATTAACTTTGTTTGGGGCCTTTCAGAGGGCTTTCGGGGGTGAAATATGGTTAAGGCCAAGACCTGTACAGGATACGGCACCGATGGCGATCCGGGATTCTCTGTAGGTTTTGAAAGAATCGTTGTGGCAATCGCGCCAGATTCGCGCCTAGCCGCCCGTTTTGGGGCCAAAACAGTGGCTCGAGAGGGGGAATCCTGCGATTATCGGAAAAAGAGAAGAAAAAGAGCGGTATTAATATGTCAAAGCGGGCTTTCGCTCTTTTGATTGTCTTGTCGGCAATCGGCAGCTTGGCGGCTGGTGACCCGGTGCTGGCACAAACCACGCCTTATCAAGATGATTTTTCCGCCCGCCGCGTGAAGGTGGATACCGCGAAGACAGGTCCCCGTATTACGGTGCAAATCGATCCGGACGCGCAGGCCAAACGACTGGCCGTGGCCCCGCAGGTCGTGCCCGCTGCGCCTGCGCCGGTCACCGAGGGGGGCGTCCTTACGCCGGGCGCCACCTATGGCTGGTACTGGGATGCGGTGCCCGCTGACCAAGGTGCCAAGGACGGACGCTATACGCTGGCGATGGCCAGCCTGTCGAAAGGTCCGGCGGGGGCATCGGTGCGCGCCCCGCGTTTGCAGCATATGCAAGAGGTAGCGGGAAAATACGGCACCGAAATTTTGAAAGCGACGATCGGGACCAATGTCTCTCCCGCTTTGGTTTTGGCGGTGATCGGGATTGAGAGCGCGGGGCGGGCAGATGCAGTTAGCGTGGCCGGAGCGCAGGGCTTGATGCAGTTGATCCCGGCCACGGCAGAACGGTTTGGCGTAACCGATGCGACGGACCCGGTGCAAAACATCAAAGGCGGCGTGGCCTATCTTGATTGGTTGATGGCAGAGTTTGACCGTGACCCTTTGATGGTGCTTGCGGCCTATAATGCGGGGGAGGGGGCGGTGCGGGCCAATAGTGGCGTGCCACCCTATGCCGAGACCCGCGATTATGTGCCAAAGGTGCTAGCGGCGTGGCAGGTGGCGCAGGGGTTGTGCCTGACCCCGCCCGAGCTTGTGAGTGATCCTTGTGTGTTCAAGGTGATCGCTGCGGGGGGATGAAGGGCGCACAAGACATGCACGCCCTTTTCATTTCGTGGTGTAGGCCCAGCTTAACGCGGGGCCTTTGCTTTTTTCTTGTAGTGGATGATACCATATTCTTCTCAAGTCCACTTGAAGGAGATCTCGTTGATAGACTTTAAAAGGACTCTGTTGCGCAAATCATCTGAGGGACGGTTCTCCCCTTATCGCGGACGGATTTATCCCACGGCCTTTGTGACGGCGATGCCAAGGGCGGTGTATCCGTTCAGGATCTCGGCGACTTGGCGGTCAAAGTCGCGCGCCATCAGCCTCTGGCCCAGCAATTTCACACAATGCATCCGCTGCCCGGCAGGGTTATGCGAAGCATGAGCCCGAATACACAGTGTTGCGGATACTCCCCGGACAAAGGCCTGTAAAATCACAGTTCTTTGAAATCGGCACCCCGTTGGTGATCATCCACAGCACCTCGCGGTTTGCATTGCTGCGATGCTGGCACGAAATGCGCGATCCTACTGTAAATGAGCTCAAGGAGTCCTTGCACTTCCATCTCTGCGTGCCTTTGGCTGTGCATCCCGTTTTTCGATAGAGTTCTGGATACAGAGATAGTTGCTTCTTGTGACTATCACAGGGGATGCTTGGGCAAAAATTACGCGGGCCCCCGGGTTGAAACCGAATGCGAAGCCGGTGATCTCTTCAACGATCGCGCCATTGTTTTTGATTATAGATTGTTGGCCGCATGCACCGCACTTGTAGGTCTTTTCGTCACCGGTGCCCCCAACGGTTCCGCGAGGTTCATTCGATTTGATTTTTCCCGACGGCCTTCCTCTTTTATCACTAGGGTCAGGCGATGATGTAAAAAGCTCGTACTGAGGATTTCTACAGAAGCTGACATAGATCCCAAAACTTGGAAGCGGCAATCGTCTCTTGGACTTTGGCGCAGAAAAGTTCGTGAGTTTGTTCAATCTGAAATCCCCTGAAAAAACCACATCCTGTGGCTATCTGGGAAAAGGTTGGCCAGATTTTGGCCAACCTAAGTTCTTTTCTGCATCACGAAGTGCAAAGAGCTGGCAAGACATGCACGCCCCTTGGATGCTTAACCGACGATGGTCGCCTCGGTCGCGGCACGCAGTTCGGCCTCGGTGACGCCATCGGCGCATTCGACAATGCGCAAACCACCCTCAACCACATCCAGCACGCCCAGATTGGTGATGATCCGGTCCACCACGGATTTACCCGTCAGCGGCAGGGTACATTCCTTGAGCAACTTGGATTCGCCGTGTTTGGAGGTATGGTCCATGACAACAACCACGCGGCCCACGCCGGCCACAAGGTCCATCGCGCCGCCCATGCCTTTGACCAGCTTGCCGGGGATCATCCAGTTCGCCAGATCGCCATTCTCGGCCACTTCCATCGCGCCAAGGATCGCCATCGCAATCTTGCCGCCACGGATCATCGCGAAGCTTTGCGCAGAATCGAAATAGGCGGTCTGCGGCAGCTCTGTGATCGTCTGCTTGCCTGCGTTGATCAGATCGGCATCCTCTTCGCCTTCAATCGGGAAGGGGCCCATGCCAAGCATGCCATTTTCCGATTGCAACGTTACCTCGATCCCCTCGGGGATGTAGTTGGACACCAAGGTTGGAATCCCGATCCCGAGGTTCACATACCAGCCGTCTTGCAGCTCTTGTGCGGCCCGCGCCGCCATTTGGTTCCGGTCCCAAGCCATGATCAAGACGCCTTTCTGACGGTGCGCTGTTCAATGCGCTTTTCGTGTTCACCCTGAACAATGCGGTGCACATAGATGCCGGGCAGGTGAATTGTATCCGGGTCAAGCGATCCCATCGGCACGATTTCCTCAACCTCTGCGACGCAAATTTTGCCGCAGGTCGCGGCGGGCGGGTTGAAGTTGCGCGCGGTTTTGCGGAACACAAGGTTGCCCGAAGGGTCGGCCTTCCATGCTTTGACGATGGCAAGATCGGCAACGATGCCGGTCTCCATGATGTAGTCCTGCCCGTCAAAGACCTTCACATCCTTGCCCTCGGCGATCACGGTGCCAACTCCGGTCTTGGTATAAAAACCCGGGATGCCGGCACCGCCTGCGCGCATCCGCTCGGCCAAAGTGCCCTGCGGGTTGAATTCCAGCTCCAACTCTCCGCTAAGGTACTGGCGCATGAATTCCGCGTTTTCCCCCACATAAGAGGAGATCATCTTTTTGACCTGCCGGGTTTCAAGCAAAACGCCCAAACCGAACCCGTCCACGCCCGCGTTGTTCGATGCAACCGTCAACCCCTTGGTGCCCGCATCCCGAATGGCCGCGATCAACAGTTCCGGAATGCCGCAGAGGCCAAAGCCACCGGCGGCGATCATCATCCCATCAAACAGTACGCCATCCAGCGCCGATGATGCGTCTTTATAAATCTTCTTCACAGAAGCTCCCCCGCAATTTGATAGTCGAAGTTTTGGCTGACCCCCGAGGCGAAGTCAATTGCGCTGGCGAAGCCCTTTTGCGCTATCGGGTAAGTGAATTCGGGAAAATATACGAAAACTGCTTGAAGCGGAGGCATTGGCAGGCTTATCAGTGACCTGTGGCTTTTTGTCGGAGCGGGTCTTGGGCCCGTCGTTCGAAGATAATGCCGGATGCGGGCGTGCTGGAATGGTGGACAGACCAAACTTAAAATCTATCTTTGTGAACTAAAAAGAATAACGATTACATAAGCTTAAGGTCTGTTTGTCTGTTGACAGCCTTACATAAGCCATCTACGCCTGATTGATTGACTTTAAACAGGTTGATAATAGGCAATCTTGGAACCGTCACCCCACGTGGTGGAATGGTAGACACATGAGACTTAAAATCTCCCGGCTGAATGGCCGTGCCGGTTCGAGTCCGGCCGTGGGGACGGTTCCAAAGATGCACTATACGCTAACCTTTTCAATGACTTCTTTGCAATGTTGAATGGTCATTTCTTTGGCGCGTGTCATTGCAAGGTGCTTGTTTATTAGCTCAACCACTTCGGCCCAAGTAACGCTCGGGGCAAGTGATACGATACCCTGAGCAAAGGCTGGCGCCGAAACAAAGGTGAGGTCAAAACCTTTTTCCTCATATTCTGCCACAACAGCCTCCAATTCCATCCCTGCCTTGGCGTTCGGGCCATAGATGGAAATAAGCCTGGAATGGCCCGCCTCTGCCACTTTGCTTGCTGCATGATCTACATCAGGCCGCGTGAATGGTTTGTCCTTGGCTTCGGCACAGTGTCGCAGGGGTTCGCCATCTGCCTCAAAGACATCAATGCCTGCAACTTCGTTTGACGAAGCGCCCCTCTGATTTGCCGGATGGGAAGAAACTTTCAACTCGCCCCCATTCCCCTTTGCCATCAATTCAAAGAGCAACGCCACGCTCAAAGCGCTCGGATCAATTCAAGCAGCTTGGCCTTGCTGATGTAGGTTCCGAAACGGTCTGCCTCGAATGCCCCGGCCCGGGGTAATCCCCCCTAAAATTAGTAGTGTTCAACAGTAGAATTTTCTCGGCAAGATATCTGAGGAGATTTACGCTGAAGAACGGACGATTTAGCGACGCACAGATCATGCACTGCTCGGCAGCACATGTTTACATGCGTGAGAGGGGCGGTGTTGAAGCAGGCTGAAGGCGGTACGCCCGTCTCAGAGCTTTGCCGAGAGCATGGGATGAGCAGCGCCAGCTTTTACAAATGGCGGGCCAAGTTTGGCGGCATGCCCTCTCGGGCTTTTGCTTTGCAAAACCCTGCCGGGTAACAGATGCGTCCTAGATTGCTGAGATGAAGGATATGGCCGAACAGAACCGTTGCTTCAAGAAGATGTATGCCGAGATGAGCATGCAGAATGATCTGCTGAAGGAGGCGCTTGGAAAAAATGTATGGTCCGCCCCGCTATTGCAAGGTTTTCGTGTGTGACGCTCCGGCTTGCGTA
Source organism: Pseudorhodobacter turbinis (assembly GCF_005234135.1). Classification (NCBI taxonomy): domain Bacteria; kingdom Pseudomonadati; phylum Pseudomonadota; class Alphaproteobacteria; order Rhodobacterales; family Paracoccaceae; genus Pseudorhodobacter; species Pseudorhodobacter turbinis. The sequence goes on along the minus strand of NZ_CP039965.1, from coordinate 823,134 downwards.
AATGTATCCGGCCTCTGATCAGTCAGCCGCTTTTGGCGACAAGGCCTTGATGAGATTCGCCCCTTGGGTTCCAGATTAGTAACACGGGATCATGTCCCGCTTTTTTCGCGTGGCTTACCCATGGTCGATCAACCGTTTGGTCATCACGTCCCCTGCAATGGGTTTTGCGGTAAAGGTCAGCTTAAGCAGCTGCCCCTTTCGAGCGCAAATAGACGGTGCCGGGTTGTGTCAGGATCGCCCAGACAATCCTTGTCAGTTTGTTTGCCAAGGCCACAACGGCTTTGTTGCGGTGTGTTCGGGCTTCTAGCGCATTCAGCCAGCGCCCCAAGGCATGGCTTTCCCGGTTCAGATGCAAAAAGCAGGATCGCGCCCCGTGGATGATCAGACGGCGCACATATCCGTTTCCGCGCTTACTGATCCCAAGAAGAGTTTGCTTTCCTCCGGTCGAATATTCTGCGGGCACCAGCCCTAGCCATGCAGCCATGTTGAACCGCCCCTTGTTTGCCGGAGAGCGTTTGTTTCGAATGTTAGGCTGCTTTTTCATTTGGGTTCAAGGTTGCATAGAACATCTCCTCTGCTTCATGCGGCGTGACATATCCGATGGCACTGTGCAGGCGCTTGGTGTTGTACCAATCGACCCATTTCAGCGTTTCCCATTCAAGCTGGCCCATTGATTTCCATGGGCCGAGCAACTTTGTAACCTCAGTTTTGAACAGGCCAATGATGCTTTCAGCGAGGGCATTATCGTAGGAATCTCCCACGGTTCCGACAGATGGATCGATCCCAGCGTCCGCCAATCGCTCAGTGTATTTAATGGACAAATATTGAGATCCGCGGTCGGAATGATGTATCAACCCGCCGCCTTTTTCAGGGCTGCGCTGACAGATCGCCTGGTTCAAGGCATCGAGCACAAAGGCTGTTGTCATCGATGTTGAGACCCGCCAGCCGACGATCCTTCGAGAGAAGACGTCGACAACAAATGCGACGTAAACCATGCCCTGCCATGTGGAAACATAAGTGAAGTCACTGACCCAGAGCTGGTTTGGGGATTGTGCTTTGAATTCGCGGTTCACTTTATCGTCCGGACACGGCTGAGAGGCATCGGGGTTCGTCGTGATGACTGGCTTGCCGCGAACAACGCCCTGTAATCCCATAACTTTCATCAAGCGTTCGACAGTGCATCGGGCGATGTCCTTGCTCTCACGGCGCAGTTGGTGCCAGACCTTTCTGGCGCCATAGCGGCCACGACTTTCATCGTGAACGCGCCGGATTTCCACGCTGTCCGTTACGTCTTGGCGCGCCCTGTTTGAGGCGAGCCGGGGATCTCGTCTGATCGCCGAATTTGCATAGTAGGACGATGGTGCGACCCGCAAAATCTTGCAGATCGACCCGACACCAAAGTCCGTGCGGTAATCTTCAATGAATGAAATCATTTCCTGAACGGGCGGTCGAGTTCCGCCTGAGCAAAATACGCAGAAGCCTTCTTCAGAATCTCATTTGCTTGGCGCAGTTCCCGAACCTCACGCTCAAGCTCTTTGATCCGGGCCTTCTCCTCACAGGTGGGACCGTTGCGGGCACCAGCATCGCGTTCAGACTGACGGCACCATCCCCGCAGGCTATCAGGAGCACAGCCCAGCTTGGGTGCAATTGCCTGATAAGCAGCATTGTCACTGCGATATTCCGAGCGTTGTTCATTGAAAAGCCGAACGCCGCGCGCGCGGAACTCAGCCGTATAAGACGGGATATGTTTGCGTTGTGTCATAAGGGTTATCCTTGGAGAGTTTTACTCTCCGGTAAACCCGGGGCGGTTCATGTCTCGGGCTTTGCGGAATTGTTTGCCATCACCGGCCGCCGCCACAAGTGCTGTTGCGCCCAAGGGGCCAATGCCAGGGACGCTCAGCAGTCTGCAGATCGTCTCATCCTCTTTGGCTATTGCCTCGATCTTTGCGCTCAAAGCTTTGACCCGATTCTCGATGTAAGCAAGATCATCCAGAAGATCGTTCAGCAGGCCTGCATGCTGCTTTGGCGGGATCGGGATGGTGGTGTGATGATCAATATCGGCTCGGTTGCGGGCATCCGTCCGCGCCCCGGCCTGACGTGGTACAACTCGTCCAAGGGGGCGATCAATCTGATGACCAAGTCACTGTCAGTGGAATTGGCACCGGACAACATCCGTGTCAATTGCATGGCCCCTGTGATGGGTGCGACCGGCCTTCTGGAGCAGTTCATGGGCATGGAAGACACGCCTGAAAACCGCAAGAAATTTATCGCGACCGTGCCGATGGGACGGCTAAGTGAGGCGCGCGATATCGCCAATGCGACGCTTTATCTTGCGTTGTGCGATGCTGGATTCATCACGGGCGTCGTCCTTGAAGTTGATGGTGGGCGTACCATCTAAGATGCACTGATTTATCCCGGAGCGTTTCAGGTCCGTGCCCATTGGCGCGGACCTGTTTCGTGGATCGAGGTGCCGGTTGTGTCGACGGCAACGGTTACCGGCATATCCTTGACCGTGAATTCGCGGATCGCCTCCATTCCCAGATCATCATAGGCCACGACGCGTGCCGCCTTGATCGACTGCGATACCAGATAGGCCGCGCCACCGACGGCGATCATGTAAATCGCACCATGACGGCGGATCGCCTCTATTGCTTCCGCGCCGCGCTCGGCTTTGCCGATCATGATCTTGAGGCCGGTGGCCGCCAGCACCTCCTCGGTGAATTTGTCCATACGGGTTGCGGTGGTGGGTCCGGCCGGGCCGATGATCTCACCGGGGACGGCATCAACGGGGCCAACATAATAAAGCGCGCGCCCCTTCAGGTCGACGGGTAGGGTGCCGCCTGCGCGCAGGGTTTCGACCATGCGTTTATGGGCTGCGTCGCGACCTGTGTAGAGTGTCCCCGAGAGTAAAAGCGTCTCGCCCGATTTCAAACCGGCCAGCACCTCTGCGTTTAGATTATCAAGCGACAAACGACGCCCGACGGGGCCTTGCCCGTCGATCTGTGGCCAAAGCGACAGGTCTGGCGGTGTAAAGACCGCCGGGCCATCGCCGGTAAGCGTGAAGTCGATATGCCGTGTGGCAGCGCAATTTGGGATCAGTGCGACCGGCATCGAGGCGGCATGTGTGGGATAGGTCGCGATCTTGACGTCAAGTACAGTGGTTAGGCCCCCCAACCCTTGCGCGCCGATCCCCAGCGCGTTGACGCGGTCCAGTATCTCCAACCGCATTTCCTCGACACGTGTCGCGGGTCCGCGCGCGCGCAGGTCGGTGATATCTATGGGTTCGTTCAGAGAGGCCTTGGCCATCGCCATTGCCTTGTCCACGCTACCGCCCACACCGATGCCCAGCATACCCGGCGGGCACCAGCCAGCGCCCATCTGTGCGACACGGTCCACGACCCAATCGGCAACGCTTCCCGAAGGGTTCAGCACCGCGAATTGGGTCTTGTTTTCGGACCCGCCGCCCTTGGCAGAGACGGTGATATCCACCGCATCGCCCGCGACCAACTGGACCTGCACCATGGCTGGCGTATTGTCCCCGCTGTTGCGTCGGCTATCCAGCGGATCAATGATGACGGAGGCGCGTAGCGGATTCGTTTCGAGTTTCCAGGCCGCGCGCACGGCGTCGTCTATCATGTCCTGTAGGGGGCGGGTCCAGTCGGTGCGGGCCTCGACGCCGACTTTGACAAAGACATTGGCCGTGCCGGTATCCTGACAGATCGGGCGGTGTCCGGTTGCGCACATGCGCGAATTGATCAGGATCTGTGCGATTGCGGCCTTGGCCGACGGACTTTGCTCGCGTCTGTAGGCGTCTGCCATGGCAGCGATAAAATCGGGCGGATGATAGTAGGAGATATACTGTAGCGCCTCGGCGACGCTGGCAATCAGGTCGGCCTCCAGAATGCGCGCGCTCATACAACAGCCTCGCCGCAATCGGAGACCTGACGCGCGGGGATGATCTTCGCATCCGGACCAATGACCTTGGCAAAGCGGTCATGGCGGCGGGTCGGCACGACCAGGGGCAGGTCTATACGATCGATCGGGGCTGGCATCAGGGGCACTCCGGTATCAGAATTTACCCTTACACCCTAATGCGTCAACGCTTTTCCCGCCAGACCTGCAAGGTATAGTCTGGGTCTATGTCACCCCAGTGTTCCGGCTATTTCCGGGCGGGGCCACAATCGGGCATCATACCGGCGACATGGGGCAAGGAGTACAAATTGGCAGGTGATCCGGATAGGCGATTGGCGGTTTCGGTCGAACAGACCGTGGCCGCGCCATATGTTTCGGAACGCCTAGCCGATGCGTGCGCAAGAAGGCCTGCGTGATGCAGGCGAGACTTGTTGTCAGAGCGGCGTTGCACGTCTGGCCAACCTAGCAGGTATCGCAGCACAAATTGGCGACAAACGGCGTCCTGATCGATATGGTGGCAAGCCCGAGGTCATGGTCCATTCGACTAGGGTTCGCAGAGTACCGGTAAAGAATTGCAAGGTCACTACTTCGATTGAGGCTGACACAAGCCCGGTTCAAAACCAGAGCAAGTGTTGAAGTTTTCTTGAAACGGGGCATTCGACAGCTTTCTGGCGCGTGCTGCGGGGGGCAGGTGGATCGGTTTGGAAACCTTTCGATGATGCGAATTACAGAATCTGTGGCCTTGGCTTGTCTGAGCTCACCTGAAGACTGCAGTCATGGGTGAATAGCCTGGTGATCTGGCTGGCCTTCATTGGTCGCGAAAATAAGAAACCTTGGGTGAATTCGAAGCCGATCGTTCTGATGGCGTCCATTTCTTCTGCGGTCTCGATACCTTCTGCGACAACCCGACAGCCATTCGCGCTTGCCAGATCATGGATGGATCGCAAGAAAATACGGCTGTTGACGCTTGTCCTGCTTTGGGCCACGAGGGAACGGTCAATCTTGATTACGTCGAAGTCATGTTGATCGAAAGTGCTGAAGGATGAATACCCCGTTCCGAAATCGTCGATCGCCATCACGATCCCCTCGGCGCGCAGACGGACGATGTTGGCCCTGACTTTTTCGCAGTCGACGAGCGCCTCGGCCTCGGTAACCTCGAGCCAAAGCCGGTCTGGTGTCAGGCCTTGGTTCCTGATCAACGTCAGGATTGAATCCGCAAGGCCGTGTGTCTTGAGGTCCGAGGCGTTCAGGTTAACGCTGATAAATGTGTCCTTTGGCCAATTGGCGGCGACCGCAGCGGCCTTGCGCAGAACCAATTCGTTGATTTGATCGCTCACGCCAATTTCGCGGGCAAGCGTAAGTATTTCCAATGGCGGGATGGCACCGAACTCCGGGTGTGTCCATCGAAGCAGGGCTTCCGCGCCAAGTACAGCGTCTGCGGGTCCGCCATTGATCGGCTGGTAGTGGACATCGAGACTATTCGTTTCGATCGCTGTAAGTAAGTCCATCGCGAGGCGGCGGTTCCGGCCAATTTCAGCACCTATCTTCGCGTCATAAAACCGGGCACGGCGTTTCCCGGTGGATTTTGCATTGTAGAGCGCGCGGTCCGCCTCGAGTTCCATTTGCGCCAGTCCGGACTGACCGCTATGAGAGATGCTTGCTCCGATGCAGCACGAATAGGCAATGTCCGATTTGCCGAATTGAAAGCTTGAGCGGAGTACCCGCAAAAGCTCAAGCACAATCGTTTCACCGTGCACAGCATCACGGCACTGCATGAGGGCGAGGAATTCGTCGCCGCCTTTGCGCGCTATGAGTGCGTTCTCAGGCAGAGTTTTGGTCAGTTGGCGCGAGATGGTTAGGATCAACTGATCCCCGGCTGCGTGACCGTGTTGGTCGTTGACGGTCTTCAGATCATCCGCGTCTATGAACAAATAGAGATTGTAGGCGCCGGGTGCCGCCCTGCTTATCATACGCTCACCACGTTTGGAAAATTCCCGGTAATTCAAAAGGTCGGTCCACGAGTCCAGCATCGCCAAGCGTTCGCGCTCTTCGGCGGCCAGTGTCTCGGCAGTGATGTCTTTAACGTATCCGAGGTACCCCGATGCCTGTAGTTGGCTGCCCCCGAATTGCCGCGCAGCAACTTTAAGAACCCTGCCGTCTTTTCGTATTGTGATGCCTGTTCCGCCAAGGTCGGCAAGGGTATCTGCCGTCGGGACCTGCACGCCATCATCCGCGGCAGGCAGAGAAAACCCGGCTATTTCCAGCAGATCAAACAGGTTGGTTTTCTGCCCCACAGAGGCTTTGAGGCCGATCATTTGCAACAGTGGCGCGGCGTCCGTGATAAGGTCAAAGTTTGTCGTGGCCCGCCAAAGATATTGGCCGCCTTCTCCATGGTAGGTGTCGAGCAGAAGGTTGGTCATATCCCGCTGGCGCTCTGCCTCGATCCTTGCGGCCAGCTCGAGAAAGAAGATACCGTTATGCCGATGGATCGCCATTAGTATGATGACTGCAAAGGCGATAATTATCGTCATAAAGGGAAGAATGTGCCCGGTGACGCCGCCAAGAACGGCGTATAGCGCGGCCGCCAGCAAGATTCCCGTATAAGAGACCGCAGCAAGTGGAACCGGATAGAGTGAAAGTGCGCCACCAGCGATCATTCCGGCGGTCATTGTCGAGATGAAGGCGAACTCGACCAAGGAAGCCTCGTCGAGGAGGGCGAGCATAGGGTAGCACCAAAACAGCGCCAAAAGGACCGAGGTGATGACGATTTTGCCTGTGCCACGCTCGCTTGATGTCGGACGGAGAGGCGCGCGTAAAAAGTGGCGGGCGGCCCGAAAATTCTGAGCGGCAAAGAAAAATATGATTGCCGCCCACATCAGTGTCGAAAAGTGCAAAGAGCCTAACTCGACTTCGATCAGTAGAAGCGCGCTTGAGTTAACGATATTTGCGGCCATCATGATTGTGGAGATCGATAGAACCGCTCGGATCTGTGCCTGACGGATGGCGCCGATATCGGTCTCGTTGACATTGACAACGCCCGCCACTCTCATGCGGCGGGCAATGAGGTGAGACGTGAACCGATCAGATAGGCGCCCGATGAGGGAGGCGAAAATCATGGGCGAACTCCTAAAACGATTAAGGAGTTCTGAACGAAAAATATTAACTACTTGTTAAGATTGTAGCTGCCGGTGCATTCGTCACGCCTACCTTGCTAAAAGACGACAAGATCTGAAACAAATTCGCCCTCGTTTTATACGCCGACACGACGTAAGGCGTGGTCGAAGATGGTGCCGCAACCCCATTTTCCTATGTCTGCCCGCTGCCTTTGAGATTTGGTGGCTGGGCCAGCTTTTTGCTGTGGCTGTGTAGAACAGAGGTGGTCGCGGGAATTCGGACCATTTGTTAAGATGGATTTCTTGATGCGAGAGATGATCCAGAATGATGAAGAGAAAGAACCGCGCGCCCGAGTTCAAAGCCAAGGTTGCGCTTGAGGCGATCCTTGAGGAGATGACGCTTTCTGAGCTGTCGAAGAAGTATGGGGTGCATGCGACCCAGATCAGCACGTGGAAACGTGCGGCGATTGAGAACATGGCTGCGACGTTTGGGCGACGAGGACCCGATCCTGATATGCCCAGCTCGGCTGATATAGCAAAGCTGCACTCAAAGATTGGGCAGCTTGTCGTGGAGCGGGATTTTTTTGCCGGTGCCTCGGTTCAACTGCTCGGGACGCGAGGCAAAAAATGGTGAGCAAGGATCATACCTCATGTCAGACTATCGTTATCCGATCCTGGATGAAGCCGCCCCAACGCCCGAGCAGTAGCCCGCCTTTAAGGTGATCGCAGGGGGTAAGGCCGAAACCGAACTGGCGTTCTATCGTTTGGTCGAAAATTCCATCCACGGGCACGCAGTTTGTTGGTCAGGTCCGCAAGAGCTATCTTTCGATACCGGTTGGCTGTGTCGGAAGGGCACCAATCACCTTGATCTACCAAGCGTTGAATTGCTGCCTTTAATAGGACTGGCCGTCGCTCCCGCATGAGGAGCGTGCCAATCGGCTTCCTTACACAGCCCCTACTGCTGCCCCGTTCTAAGGCTATTGTGCCGGAAGAGGGGTGCTGTTCTGGTTTTCCCGCATAAGCCGTTGGGCGGCCATGCCCGGATCAGATCCCCATACCGCAATCCAGCGGTAAAAGACCGGCGTTAGGAACAGGGTAAAGACAGTGGCAAAACCAAGCCCGCCGACGATGACCCAGCCGACGGCGATGCGCGCCTCTGCTCCGGCGCCAGATGTAAAGATCAGGGGCAAGCCGCCAAAAACCGTTGAGACCATCGTCATCATCACCGGCCTGATCCGAAGCCGCAAGGCATCGCGGATTGCGCTATCGATATCTTGGCCATCCTCACGCAACTGATTGGCAAATTCGACGATCAGGATACCGTTCTTGGCCATTACCCCGATCAGCATCACCAGCCCGATCTGGCTGTAATAGTTTAGCGACCCGCCGCTAAGCGAGATTGCCAAAAGCGCTGCGGCAAGGCCAAATGGCACTGTCAGCATGATAACGACAGCGCTGGCAATGCTTTCAAATTGCGCGGCAAGGACGAGGAAGACCACAACGAAGGCCACACCGAACACGATGAACATCTCGGTCTGGCTGTCGCTTAGGGTGGCCGCTTCGCCGGTGAACGTCAGGCCCATGCCGTCGGGCAATATCTCGGCGGCGATTTCTGTTACGCGGGACATCGCGGTGCCAAGATCGACGCCTTCGGCGAGGTTGGCCTGTACCGAGACCGCCAGAGAGCCGCCCTGCCGTTCCAGCGTCGACTGGCTGACAACCGGCACCAACTCTGCTGCGGCGGACAGGGGGACATAGCTGCCACCGGGCAGGCGCAACTGGATGTTTTCCAAGTCTGAGGGATCATTGATCGGCTGGCCACCCGGAACGATATTCACGTCGGTTTCAATATCGTCGCTGAATACAGAGACGGCCGTTTTGCCCTGAACCATCGCGCTTACGGTCTGGGTGATCTCGGCCTCGGTCAGGCCAAAGACGCTGGTCATTTCCGGATCAACGCGCACCTCATATTGGGCCTGCACTGAATCATTGGAAAGCTGGGGGTTGAGGAAGGCTTCATCCTGCGCAATCGCGGCAACAAGGGCATCGGCGGCCTTTGTCATTGCTTCGACATCCTTGCCGGTGACCGCAAATTGCAACCCTTGCCCCGCGCCCCGAATATTCAGGCTGTTGGTAGAGCGTGCACTGGCCTGCACGCCGGGAACCTGCGCCAGACTTGTGCTGATTTCATCGATGATCTGCGCTTGGCTGCGGTCACGTTCGGACCAATCGGGAAGGCGCACAACGATAAAGGCGCGGGTGCCGCCGCCGACACCGATGATGCTTTGCACGGCGGCAATCTCACCGCTTTCCTGATAGGGGGTCAGGATCTCTTCCACCATGGCCACTTGGGTATCAAGATAGTCGATGGTCGTATCCGAGGCCCCCCGCGCCTGGATCAGGAAGAAACCCCGATCCTCTTCTGGGGTGATGCTGGATGACAGGGTGCCTGCGGCCCCTGCAGCGATGATGACGAAACCGCCCGCAATGGCCAGCACAAGCAATGGCATCCGGATCGCGCGGTCCATCACCGCGTCAAAGCTGCGCGCGGCAAAGCCGGGTTTGACGGGGGCTGGCGACGAAGCGTCTACCTTGCCCGGGTCAAGAAAGGCGGCCATGACGGGGGCCAAGGTCAAAGCGGTGATCGAGGATAGGGTCACAGCAAAGGCGAGCACAAAACCGAACTCGCTGAACACGCCGCCTGCCTGACCGGGCAAAAACGAGATGGGGATGAACACGGCGGCAAGCGTGGCCGTGGTCGAGATGACGGCGAAAAACACTTCGTTTGTGCCAGCGGCTGCGGCGGCAAAGGCGCCCATGCCCTGTTTGCGTTTGCGCACGATGTTCTCGATCACCACGATGGAATCGTCCACCACCATGCCGGTTGCCAAAACCAACGCCAAGAGGCTGATGGTATTGACCGAAAAGCCCGTCAGCCAGATCGCAGCAATGGTGCCGATCAGCGATACAGGGATGGTTACGGCAGGAATGATCGTGGCGCGCGGCGACCGCAAGAAAGCAAAGATTACCACAATAACAATCACTGTGGCCAAGCCGATGGACTTCATGACCTCGCTTAGCGATCCCGCAATAAAGGTGCCGTCGTCGGATGTGACGATAAGCTGAACACCTTCTGGCAACGATGACTGCAGCTCTGCCACCGCAATGCCCACATCCTTGGAGATGGCCAGCGTGTTGCCCACGGATTGGCGCGTGATGTCCAGCCCAACGGCGGTTTGCCCGTTGACGCGCGTCACTACCGCGCCGTCTTTGGGAACCAGCCGCACAAAGGCCACATCCGAGACCCGCGTTTTCGCATCGATCGGCACCTGACCGACCATGGCGGTTGTCACATTGGCATTGCCGACGCGCAGCGCAAGGGTTTGGGAGTTCGTTTCCAGCTGCCCCAGCGGCGTGTCATCGCGCAGGGCCGAAAGCGCGTCGGATACGTCAAAAACCGTCATGCCGCGGCTCAGGAGGGCGGGCATATCAAGGGTCACAAGGAACTCGTTCGGCCGGTCGCCGCGCAACGTAACCTCGGCAATGCCGTCGATAACGGAAAGCCGGTCATAGACCGCACCTTCGGCCAATGCAGTCAGCTCATCAAGGCTGGCATCGCCCAAAAGCGCAAGACGAATGATCGCGTCGGCATTGCTGTCGCTTTTCGACACACTCGGGTCATCCTCAAGTGCGCTTGGCAACTGGCGCAGTGTGCCGGAGATAATCTCGCGGGCCTCATTGGCAGCAACATCCACATCGGTGCCCTCAGAAAGGTCAATGGTGATGCGGCTGGAGCCGGTAGACGAGGTGGACTCGATATAGGAAAGCCCCTCGAGTGCGCTGAGGGCGTCCTCAAGAACCTGCGTAACCTCGCGGTCAACCGTACTTGGCACCGCGCCCTCATAGGTGGTGCGTACCGACAAAACCGGCTGGTCCACATCCGGCATTTCCCGCACATCGACAGAGGCTAGTGCCGCCAGGCCGGCGATAAGGATCAAAAGGTTGATCACAATGCCGAAAATCGGGCGGGCGACGAATAGATCCGCAAAGCCGGATCGGGTTTTAGGGGTGCTCGGCGCGGTCATTTCGGTTCCTCGGTCGCGGTTTTCTTATCGGCCGTGCGCGGAGGGCGTCCCTTGCCATTACGTGCCCCGCCCGCCGTGGAAATCTTGCTGCCGGCGCGCAGTTTATGCGCGCCCTCTGTCACCACCAACGTGCCTTCGGCAATATCGGCATCAATCCAGACAGAGTCGTTTTGCCGGAACAGGATCGTCACGGGTACCTCTTTGGCGGTGCCGCCCTCATCCACCCATACGCTTGACCCGGAGCGGGACCACGTGATTGCGGTCGAAGGGATCATCGGCAGGGGCGCGCTTTCTTGCAGCAGGCGCACGGCAAAGGTCATGCCCGGCCACAAAAGCGCATCGGAATTGTCGATCCGGGCCTTTACCGTCACGCTGCGCGTCACCGCATCGATCCGGCTGTCAAAGGAGATGATCTCTCCGGTGATCACCTTGCCGGTAAACGCCGAGGTCGAAACCAGAACTTCTTTAGCCTCGGCCAGCAGCCCGATTGCGCGTTCGGGCAGTTCGAATTCCACCAAAAGCGTATCGGCCTGATCAATGTTGACGATGAAGTCATTGGCGCTAAGCCTGTCGCCCACTTGGATATCACTTAGCCCTAAACGCCCGCTGATCGGGGCAGGGATGCTGCGCTCATCCAGCGCAACTTCGGCCAGACCGACGGCAGCCTCGGCCAGCCGAAGGGCCACCTGCGCATCTGATATGGTCACATCGGTGACGGTGGAATTGCCACCCTGTCGAAGGCGCTCATATCGCGTGACCGTATCCGAGGCCTGTTGCAGATTGGCCTGTGCAATTTCAAGGTTCAATGCTTCGGTGCGACTGTCAAAGCGGAGGAGGACATCGCCTTCGGTGACTTCGCGGTTTGCCGATAGGTTCGCCTCGACCACGGTCCCCGCGCTGTCCGATACAATATCGACGCTGCGCAAGGAGGATGCAGTGCCGATTGCGTTCAAAATGCTCTCATAGGGTTGCATTTCCAGCGGGGCGGTCACGACGGTTGTCGTGTTGGAACGCTTGCCCCGGCCTGCGGGGCGGGCACCAGAAGGGCCTGCCGACGTTGCGGCTGTTGTGTGGGTCCCTTCACCAGTACCGGGCGCGATAAGCGCTGAAACCGCTGTAGGCACACCAAAAGTAAGGGCATAGGCCCCAAACAAAATGGCGGCTGCCATCCCCAAGCTTATCAGTCTGCGCATCCGTTAATGTGTCCTAGCCAGTGCATTTAGAGCGTTATACGTTGGTGTAATGCGTTTCCGTTGGAAGAAAATGAATTTTTCTGACGCGGCGGAAAAGAGCACATAGGCCATAGCTGCCTGATGCATTTGGCCGCGCGTCGGGGTTGCAAGGGCGATTTGCATGAAGTTGCTGGTGCAGTTTTGACGTTGGCGTTGTTTCCTTGGGGTTTTGGCACACTTGTAGCGCAGGCCATTGGTCCGGCCAAGCTACAGCACCGGGACCAGACGCTCTGCTTCGTTCCAATGTCTGTACCAGCTTTTCTTGGCGCTCTCTTGATTGTGATGCCGCCGCTGGCGAACGTCCAAATGACGGGTGGCTTCACATCCAGCGATGGCATGGCCGTCGATCAACGCGAACGAGCGGGCGACTTGGCCAATTAAGATTCGGCTGCGATCGGTTAGGCCAGAGATAAATTGATAGACGATGGGGTGGCCTCTGGCCGCCCCATTTGCGCTTCAGGACATGAACCTCAGAGAAGGGGCCCACCGAGTATAGTTGCCCTCTGAGACAACCTATCGCCCTGGTCAGCACACGCGACCACCCCATTCAACGCATCTACCCCATGGAAGCCACACTGTTCCGGGCCACCCACCGGTCAGGTTTCAACTGCGGGACATCCGCCGAGGAGCAATGGGTTTGCCTCCCGTGTTCAGGAGAAATCCAAACAATATTAGAATTTCTTCGAATTCGGTTTTGGACGACACTCCTACCGCACCATATCCCTTGGGACAGAGTCGAACCTTGAGCATCGTGTTTCAGGGGTTAAGCCGCGACAACCGGGCGTTTCTGCCCGGTGGTCACGTTATGCTTCCAAGAATGGCCAAAAAACCACCCAAAAAGGACAATTAGTCCTTTCAGTTACAAGTGTCTCTTACACGGTCTTTATAGCGTATTTCTTTTTTCCGTTTAACAGAAAACGACACCATCTTCTAATGCTTTTTCCCTCGCTCACCCTGCTACGTAGAGAGGCAAAATCCGTAGCTTCGCTCTTCGGCTTGCGAAGTTCGGTCCCACCTGAACTTGGGATTCGACGCCAAAAGCACAGACCCATTTGCTGTTAAGCTAATGAGAAGGCTTGAATAAGCTGCATTGAACAGTAGGCTCTGTCCACACGCATTAATTGTACGATGCAAAAAGAGGCAACCGCGCATCCACAAACATATCCAACGCCTGCAAAGCCCCGTCGCGGGCCGCGGCGAAATGAAAGGGGTTTATGTCGCCGAAATGATCGGGGAAGTTTTCGGTCACGAGGGCGATCACCTCTTGGGTGATGTCATCACTCTCCGGGTGAAATGGATCAGGCATCGTCAGGTTTTCGGGCGGCCGTTTGCGGTTGTCGGCATCATAATTCCACTGCCCGCCAATAGGCCCATCATCACGCATCAACACGCCATGTTTCTTGCGCATCCCGCGGTAAAAATACTCCATACGCAGCTGCTTGCGGCCCTCGGTCCAAACGGCAAATTCATCCGTGCCACAGAAACAGCGATCATCAGGCCGGATGGTCACGGGCACGTTCAACTCCGCCGCCCATTGCTTCATCTCCGCCATCAAACGATACTCGCCAGGCGACGTCACGATCACCTTTGAAACATCCAGCTGATCCACCAGCCGCGCAACTTCACCACGCAAAGACCCCGTGTTATCGGGGTCATGGGCGGTGTAGCCGTTCAGGATCGCAACGCGCACTTGAACCTCGGCGACCTGGCGGTCAAAGTCGCGCGCCATTAGGCCCTGGCCCAGCAGTTTCATGCAATGCATCCGCTGCCCGGCAGGGTTATGCGAAGCATGAGCCCGAAAGGGTTTGTCTCGACGCGGCTCCGGCGGAGGTATCCGCTCCAGTTTCGCCAGAGTGCCCGACCCAGATATCTTGATGCGCGGAGTGCGTCGTTCCTGCCATGGCCCCGGCAGTGGTTGGCTTCCATGGCTGGGCATTTCTACGCGGGGGGATGACCGCAGAGGCTCCATGATCGGCAATGGCGTTATGGCATCGGCGCGTGTCGTATGCACCATCCGCAGTTACGCTGCCGATCTGCTGATCGCGTGGGATCTGGTTGAGCAGATAGGGCAACATCGGTGCATCACCGGTATTGCTGCCCGTGATCTCAACCGCTCTGGCTTCCGGCGTTTGCTCATCGATACCCCCTCTCGGCAGATTGCTTTGCAATCGCCTACCGGGCAGTGGATGTGGATCCTGCGCCAGACGCGTCGCTTGGGGCCGCCGTGCTTGCGGGCGTTCCATTCGCCTTCACCCTCGACCTTGATGCCTGAGAGGGCAGTGGTCAGGCACGTCTGGATGGCAGCGTCACTAAATGTCCGCGACCTGCCCCGCTTGCCGGAAGGTTCGGCATCCCAGTTCATCTCGGGATAGAACCAGCCTTACGGCGATTAGGTAATCGCCCCCTTTTTAACGGGGTGCATCTGTAGAACTTACGCGGCCATTTTCAGTTTCATAGCGGGTGTGATGCCGCCGATGCCCATGTTCGGGCGGTCGTTGTTATATGTCCAGAGCCATTGTGTGGCCTGATCCTGAGCCTCCTCGATGCTTTCGATGATGTATTGATCCAGCCATTCATGCCGAACCGTCCGGTTGTAGCGCTCGACATAGGCGTTCTGCTGGGGCTGTCCGGGTTGGATGTGCTGGATCGTAACACTATGTTTCTCAGCCCATTTTCTCAGTGTTTCGCTGATATATTCCGGCCCATTGTCGACCCTGATCGTGCCCGGTTTTCCGCGCCATTCGATAATGCGATCAAGGCTGCGGATGACCCGTTCGGCAGGGAGCGAGAAATCAACCTCGATCCCCAGCCCTTCGCGGTTGAAGTCGTCCAACACATTCAAAAGCCGAAAAGCCCTGCCGTCGCCGAGGCGATCCGCCATGAAGTCCATGGACCAGGTCACATTCGGTCTGTTCGGGACCGCCAGAACGTCAGGCTTCTCCCGTTTCAGCCGCTTGCGCGGCTTGATGCGCAGGTTCAGTTCCAGCTCACAGTAGATCCGGTAGACCCGCTTGTGGTTCCACGGATGCCCCTTCACGTTGCGCAAATGCAGGAAACACAGGCCAAATCCCCAAGTCTTGCGCGCATCCGTCAGCCCTGTCAGCAGATCGGCGATCACCTCGTTCTCGTCTTTCAGCTTCGGGCTGTAACGATAGCAGGTCTCGCTGACCTCGAAGGCCCGGCACGCCAGCGCGATGCTGACGCCCCGTCGCTCTACCGCCGTTTCGGCCATCTCGCGGCGCTGAGATGGCCCCGTTACTTTTTTCCGAGGGCTTCCTTCAATAAGTCCGCCTGCATGCTCAGATCTGCATACATCCGCTTCAGCCTGCGGTTCTCTTCCTCCATGGCTTTCATCTGGCTGACCATGGATGCATCCATGCCACCATACTTCGCACGCCATTTGTAAAACGACGCATTGCTCATGCCATGTTCACGGCAAAGCTCGGCCACCGGCACACCACCTTCGGCTTGGCGCAGGATCGCAAGGATCTGGGGTTCGCTATATCTGGTCATTTTCATTCAAAATCTCCTCGTTCATCTTGCCGAGAAAATTCTACTTCCGCAGCCCCTTACTTTCGGGGGGGATTACCATTACACGTAATCGCCTACCGGCCAACGGATCGTCAGTGATCCGCGGCGCTTTAACGCCGCGTTATAATCAGCCCAGTTCGTCGTCTTATAGGTAATCCAGTTTTCCAACAAGATGATGTACAAGGAAGAGTTGACTATCTTCCCGTCGCCACAAGAGGACGACCCTGACATGGGTGTCCATATCGTTGAAGTGCCTGGCGCTTACAAATCTGGTCGCAACGAGATTGAGGCTCGGGCAGTTGTAAGTGCTGTTGTAAGACACATGAGCCGTCATCCAGATCAGTCATTAGGCGTCTGCACGATGAACAGTGATCAGGGGTGGCCGTCGCATGACCCTCCTCGCAGATGAGGTCGGCATGGGCAAAACCCGCATCGCAACAGCCCTGATCGAGGCTGGGCGTTTGGACCTCCCAGCAGGAGAATGGCGTTCTGAGTTGCTTCACCGAACTCGGCGAAAAAAAGTCGAACGATCTTGAGGGAAGGGTCCTTCGAAAAAACCGAGGAGGTGGGGGAGAAATTTTCCATTTTTCTGTCCTTTTTTACCGCCGTTCGTGGCGGCTTCAAACGCTCGGTCTCCCTCCCTTTTTCCAAGCGTGTGATGCTACTGGCTGTCCTGAGCAGCAGAAGGTATTTCGACCAGTGCATATGTTTTTCTTCGGCACGTTTTTCCATTTCGTGCTCTCGCAAGGAGGAGTACGAAATGGAAAAATCTTGCCAATGTCTTTACCTCTTTTTTCCTCGCGGCGCCGCTTGACCTAAGGAATGCGGCGATCCTATTGGCTACGGTCCTACGCGGGACAACGGGGCTGCCTTACATCTGGAAAATTTGAAAGGCGTGCGAAGCCATGCGCAAAGAGACGAGAATTTATGGAACAAAGCTTGGGGGGTATTGGAAATTCTTGGTCACGTGCTCCTCGGTAGGCCGGAACCTTACGAGAAATCTCACGAGCTGATCCTACAACTGTCGGGCATAAAGAAAATGTGGTAAAATGTGGGAAGTTGTGTTGCCAAGATCCTGCGGGATTCGCAGCCAGATGCGCCCGATAATACCTCTAAAACCAAAACTCGGTTCAATGAACCTTTTTGGCAAATCGGCGGTTTCAGCTAAGTCACTGAAAAGTATGGTAGGCCCGGCAGGACTTGAACCCGCAACCAAGGCGTTATGAGCGCCCTGCTCTAACCAGTTGAGCTACAGGCCCGGAAGGATGCACGAAGGGTGCCCCCGTTCGGATGGCCAATTGCTATGCGCTACGGATGGGAGGGTCAAGAAGAGTTTGTTGTCGTTAACCGATCAGAAACTTGTTTCTGTAAAATAGAGGAGCGGCGAAGGGGGTTTCTTTGGAACATAACGGTATTAAACGAAAAATCGACCTGTCTCGCAAGAGTGCGGCCCCACCTGAGGTGAAAGGTGCGGGCAGATCGTGGAAACTGGCGCTGGCGCGTGCGGCACGCGATGCGGTGGATCTGGAACTGGCGGTGACGGAGCTTCGTCAAAACCGGCGATCTTTGACCGAATTGTTGGAATTGCTTCCTGAACGTGCGCTGATCATTATGCTGGAAGGCCCGAAGGATGGTCTGGGGCTTTTGGTGTTGTCACCAGAGGTGTTGTCCGGAATTCTGGAAATGCAAATGGTCGGGAAAGTCAGTAGCGCAGCAGCCCTGACGCGCAGGCCGACCCGGACCGATGCTGCAATGGTTGCAGAGATGATCGACCGTGCATTGGACGGTTTGGAAACAGAACTGTTGCAGTCGGCGGATCTTATTTGGACAAGCGGGTTTCGTTACGCCTCGTTTCTAGAAGATGCACGCCCGCTTGGGTTGTTGCTGGAAGACGTGCCTTATCGCGTGCTTCAGACTGATGTATCCCTATCGGATGGGGCGAAAACCGGGCAGATATTGTTGGCGTTACCTGCTGATGGCAAGGGCCGTCAGCCCAAATTGCTTGAGCCTCCTCCAAATCGCGCTGCCGAAATGGTTTTCGGCGTGGCGCTGGGGCAACAGGTGCAGGAGGCTAACGTAGAATTGGTCGCGGTTTTGGCGCGGGTTAAGGTGCCTTTGGACCTGACCTTGCATCTGAAGCCCGGTGACCAGCTTCCGATCGGGGCGGCAGCCTTGGACCATATTGATATCGAAGGGCTGGATGGCGTCCGGCTGGCTGGCGGAAAGCTGGGCCAGAACCGTGGTATGCGTGCGGTACGTTTAGCAGAAGAGGCAAAGCCCTCTGTTCAGATTACACAAGCGACAATACTCGAGGCGACTCCTACCATCGAACCGGATGCCGTAAAGAAGGCCGGGTAGCGTCCGGATAAATCCGAACAGTTTATTATCGTGCTTTGACTTCATGTTCGGTGCAAAACATCGACCTTAGGGCCACTTTGGTGTTAGGTTCAGGACATATAACCAAAATAAGAGGGTTGCGGCCAGAGCGATAGCTGACAGGAAGACCTTGGGACATCGGTCATATCGGGTTGAGACGCGTCGCCAGTCTTTGAGCCTGCCGAACATCCATTCAATACGGTTGCGGCGTCTGTAGCGGCGCTTGTCGTATCTGACGACCTTATTGCGGGACTTACGACCTGGGATGCAGGACTGCGTTGCCCTGTCTGACAAAGCTTCACGGAACCAATCTGCATCATAGCCTCGGTCAGCTAACAGCCATTCCGCATCTGGCAGACTACTCAGCTGGACATGGCACCGGTATAATCGCTGACTTGGCCAGCTGTGATGAAGAAGCGGATCGGGCGACCGCTGGTGTCAGTGACGGCATGCACTTTGTATTCACACCACCCTTTGTCTGCCCCCTCTCGGGCCATTGCTGCGCAATGCCCTGCCGGGCAATGATCAGGACCAACGCCTGGGACCGTCATCATCCGCATGCACACCTCATCTTGGCCGGCAGCGCGTTTGACCCTGCGATCCAGTTCCAAAAAGTGCTGATACAAAGCCACGCGTGGATCCAGCAGCGGCACCAAAGCGTGGGTCAGAACTTCATCCATCTCGATCAACGGTCGCACGACACCGTCAAAGCTGCCGTGCTTCACGGTCATGGGCAGGCGAATGCCGAGAATCTTCAACAGCCCACGAACCTCATTGGCGAGATCCATCGTCTTCTTCAGAAGCGCTTTGCGGGTGCTCAGCAATGCACGGACGCCATGCGCTTCGCGGCTCTTCATGTGAACAGGGCTGAACCAACCGGTGCGCAGTACTTGAGCGATGCCGCGTGCGTCATTCTTGTCTGTCTTGTAACGCATTTCCGACAGCGCTGCATTCACCTGACGTGCTTCCATGCAGACAACGTCAAAACCTTCCGCTTTCAGGCCATGGAACAGATGCTGGCTCATGGTGCCCGCTTCAAAACCAACCCGTTCAATCGGATGGGGAAACGTTCCAAGATACTCAGCGATGTCGCTGATCTCGCATGGCAGGTCTCGCTCAAGCAGTATCTTTCCCTTGCCATAAAAAATGCAAAGCGCACAGGATCGCAGTGACACGTCTATTCCGGCAAAATATTCCATTTCTCATCTCCCTTGTTCACAGGCATCCTGTGATCCTATCGGGAGCTCTACCTCAGAACAGAGGGCAGCCCAATTACGCATGCTTTGGGCCGGCAGCAACGCTCGATACAAAAGGCCGGGAAGCGGTTTTTCGCCGCGTCACATTCAGTGGAACTGCGTAATCAGGAAAAGCGGCCATACCAATTTGATGACCGCAATGCAGGCTTCTTGTGACGCTACAGGGCCGCATATTTTGATGAAGCTCTCAATTGTCGTCGACTGGCACCGCTATATCCGAGCCGCGCTATGACGGTCGACCATTCGTTGAACCATCGGCGCAAAATGCCAGAAGTCGGGCGTTTCCATGTCCGGTCGCTTACCTGCATCGTCCAGATAGCGTACCGCGATGATCTGTTCCAAGTTCGTATTTTTCTCGAATTCCGCGACCTCGTCAGCATCCATTGGGCCGCCCTGAAGGTTCAGGGAGTGGACCGAGGCTTCGGACAGACGTCGAAAATATTCGGGCCGCGTCGCGCAAAGATATCGTTTAGCGGCGACATGATAACGCACGCAATCGGTGATAACGCTTGGAAAAAAGCGCTCCAACACTTCTGCACCAGCGTCCTCATGATGGCGGTCCTCTGTGTCATTCATAGTAAAAGTGCCAAACTCGCTGGTGAAATGTCCAATATCATGCAGAAGTGCGCCGACGATAATCTCCTCGGGTTGGTCATTCTGCTCGGCAATCGTTGCCCCTTGCAGCATGTGCTGGCCCATGTTCACAGGCTCCCCGAGATATTCCTCATCCCCGCGCCGGTCAAAAATAGAACCGATGAAATCCACAATTGTCTCACTGCTCAAATTGTTGATGTCGGGTTTCATTCTGCTGCCTTCAAATCAGGTTTACGGCACAGCGCGTCATAGGTGGATCTGAGCCCGTCCTTGTCAGCGTAACATCCTTGCAGCCAACGTGTGCCTTCGCCGGAATAGCCCTTTCGGGCATGGAGAACACGGGTGTTGTCGACAATAAATGCCTCTCCGGGGTTCAGGCGGAACGTGACCTCCATCGCCGTGTCGTCAATGATTTCCCCGAGGCGACGATATGCGGCGTAATAGGTGGCCATCTGGTCAAATGGCACATCAGTAACGGCAGCCAGCGAGCGGTTGTTGAACCGCACGCCGATCAACTCGCCGTCGGGTGCAAGTTCGATCATTGGGCGGCGTGATGTTAGGCAGACATCCGCTTCGCCCGCATATTCAAAGCGGGCGCAGTGGTCTGCGAGGACGTTAAAATAAGCCTCGTTCTCATCGCGCAGACGTTGCGCGGCGGCAAACCCGTCTACAACCATGTTCTCTCCACCCGCAGCCGAACTTTCGAGGCAATACAGCACTTGCACTGTCGGGACAGGGTCACGGTAAGGGTTGTCGGTATGCGCCTGAAGTCCAAGCCCTGTATAAGCGAGGTTCGTTGGGTTAACTTCGGTTCGAACTTCGAAATGTCGTCCATAGTTGGTTTCACGCACGTGGCCGAATAGATCTACCAATTTGAACAGGGCGCCGTCTTCGATCGGGCCGTTCACCACTTTGCCAAAACCAAACTTGCCTATCAGACCAAGCCATTGGCGCAGGGCGTCATCGTTTTGGGACAGTTCCGCAAAATCGCCGGTGGGCACATTTCCCATCAGCCCTGAACCCCATGTTTCAACTTTGGAAGGCATCCATCCGCGTTGCTGGGCCTCCTCTCCGTCATATGCATGTGCTGCGAGCCAGTCCAGATCGTAGGAGACTTCCTTGCTTTCGGGAGCAAAATTGACCACCAGAGTCTGGCCCTTCAGTTCGGCGCTGCTAATGCTGGTGTCCGCCGGAATATCCCGCAGCGAAATCAGGCGCTGACCATTGGCGGCTGACCGTGTCTCGGGGTCGCCGGCATTGTCACGCAGCCAGATGGCGTGAAATCGTTGTGTTGAATGCTCGGACGCGATTGTTAAGTGGGTGCCCGTTGGGGCGACAATAACTGACATCATGATGCGGTCCTTTGTTGGCAGATTCATAACGACAGTATCGCGACGGCGTGGCATAAGATCAAATTAACAATACCAACCCTAAGATTGTGATTTGCTAATGTCAGGCGCTCCCTTCAAAACTCCCCCGCTGGAATGGATACGCGCATTCGAAGCGGCGGCCCGCTGTGGCAGCTTCACAGCGGCAGCGGCTGAAACTGGACTAACACAATCGGCCATCAGCCAACGGATCGGGAATCTGGAAAAGAAACTTGGCACCCCCCTTTTCTTCAGACGTGCGCGCGCCGTTGAACTTACTGTGGATGGCGAAGCTTGGCTGCCCCATGTGCGCACGGCACTCACCAATCTGCGTGACAGTTCCGAAGCGCTTTTTGGGTCCGGTCGGGGGCAGATGACGATCTCGGCCAGTCAATCGATAATTGACTTGTGGCTGCTGCCTCGCCTTGAGAGGTTATGCGGCATTGCAGAGGGGCAATTGATTATCCAATCTATGGTGCTGGGCGCGCACGAAGCGGATGTCGACGATGTCATTCGCATACGTTACGGTTCGGGGGGCTGGCCGCATGATCACAAATTGGAACTTTTCTCGGAGAAGATCGCACCGCTTGCATCGCCTGAGTTGCTCAAAAGAGACTGTCATTGGACGGACTGGCCTCGCATCGCCTGCTCTGGATCACGCCCGGGCTGGAACAGCTGGGCCACTCGCTTCGGCATTTCGACAACCCCGGTTCCACAATTGCGGTTCGACACGTTCCTGTCTGCCCTTGGTGCTGCACGCGCCGGTATGGGAGTCATTCTGGCTTCACTGCCACTTTGTGAAAAGGACATTCAGGATGGACGGCTCGTTCGGCTCAGCGACGAGACGATAGAACATCACGAAAGCTATTGGGCAATCGCGGGGCCGGATGCAATTGCGCGGTCCCAATGGGATGAACTTGCCAATGTGCTTACCTGAAAACCAGCTTCATCAGAATGCCAAAACTTGATATTTCAAAGGACCAAGTAAGACACATCAAACGGGAAAATGCAGCACAGCCAACGAATAACCTAAGTAGGTGAAGCCAGGCAATGGGACGTTCATTACGGTCAACACCAAGGGCGTGGGGCAGCTTTGGACCAACCCCAAAATCAGATTGCTGCCGCCTCGGCCAAGCTGGCCAGTCGCTTTGCGCTGGTCAATGCTGCATCCTGTGACAATGGCCAAGTTTGGGTTAATCCTTCGATAATCAGTAAAATATCGCTGACACTCACGCCGGTTCCTGCCTTTGCCGCCGCCATCTGCGAGACTTCGGCCTTGTGCTGTTCTAATAGTCTGCGAAGTTCGGGATCATCTGGAGCCGAGGCGACGGCGGCGTGAAACAAGCAGCCGTGGCTTGCTTCCGCCCGCATCCAGTCCGCGACACGCTCAAAGGTCTCGCTCAAGCCTTTCCCTGATGAAGCATTAGCATCGCCAAAAACCTGCACCAGATACCGCTGATGTCGGTGTTCCAAGGCCAAACGGACCATAGCATCGCGAGAGGGTGCGTATCTGTAAAGCGTGCGCAGGCTGACACCCGCCGCGTCGCGCAAGTCTTCGACGCTGGGCTCGGTGAACCCTCTTGCGGCGAATGTTCGTTCCAATCCGCCCGCGATCTTTGTCATCATCTCGTTCATACTTGCGTAAGTAGAGTGATCCCTCTACTTACGCAAGTAGAGTAAACATTCTACCGGAGATTTTCATGACCCTTCCCGACAAGATGTATGGCGTTGTTATGACAGGCCATGGCGGACCTGAGATGCTTGAGGTCCGCGATAATTTGACGGTTCCCACACCGGGACCGAACGACGTAATCATCCGTGTGGGCGCTGCTGGTGTGAACAACACCGACATTAATACGCGCACGGCCTGGTATTCGAAAGGCGAGGGTGAAGATGCGGATGCGGGATGGGCGGGAACGCCACTCGAATTTCCGCGCATTCAGGGGGCGGATGTTTGTGGAAGGATCGTTGCCGTAGGCCGGAACGTTGCTGCCAGCCGCATAGGGGAGCGCGTTTTGATCGAGCCTTGTCTTCGTGTTGCAGATGGTGAGGAACATTCCCCGCCTTGGTATTTCGGCTCTGAATGCGATGGGGGTTTTGCCCAATATGCGCGGGTCGATACGTCTCATGCCTATGCGGTTAAAAGTGATTTGACGGACATCGAGCTGGCGTCCTTTCCATGCTCGTATTCAACCGCTGAAAACATGCTGACCCGTGCAAACGTTAAAGCGGGAGAGACTGTTCTGG
This sequence comes from Pseudorhodobacter turbinis, assembly GCF_005234135.1. NCBI lineage: Bacteria > Pseudomonadati > Pseudomonadota > Alphaproteobacteria > Rhodobacterales > Paracoccaceae > Pseudorhodobacter > Pseudorhodobacter turbinis. The sequence goes on along the minus strand of NZ_CP039965.1, from coordinate 799,421 downwards.
TGACCGGCGCTTCGGGTGGTGTGGGCTCAGCAACGGTGCAGTTGGCGCGCGCCCGAGGTGCAAAAGTGATCGTAGTCACAAGCCCTGCCAAGATGGATACATTGCGCGACCTTGGTGCCACGCGGACATTGCCGCGTGATGCCGATCTCGTTTCCGAATTGGGTGCGGGTTCTATCGACGTTGTGGTCGATCTGGTCGCAGGTCCCGGCTGGCCCGCGCTTTTGGACGTCCTGCGCCCCGGTGGTCGCTATGCCGTTGCGGGCGCCATTGGCGGCGCGATGGTCGAACTGGATGTGCGCACCCTATATCTCAAGGATCTCAGCTTTTTCGGCTGCACCGTTCTGGAACCAGAGGTATTTGGCACCCTTGTCGGGCGGATTGAGCGATCCGAAATCAAGCCGTTGGTCGCAGAGGTTTTTGAGCTGAAAGACATCAATGCCGCACAAATAGCCTTTGGCGACAAAGGGTATACTGGTAAGATTGTCCTCAAGGTGGACCACGCATAGTGGTGTGAACCGCTCGGGCCAGCGTGAGGATTGAATTTTTGGCACACGGGCAAAGGCGTGGTCAGGTTAGGCTATCGTCGGGGCCTTTTACCGGAACTCTTCCATGTCTGACTTCACTCTTTACGTTGCATGGAAATTCCCCACGGTGAAGTCGACTTCCGCACCGCTGGCCCAGTCAAACAGCGATCTCTTCACCGCAGTGAGGGGGCCTTCATAGACATGGATCGCATCGGGGCTGAGGCTGGCCACTTCTCCCGCTAAAATTACTTTGTTTCCGCCATGCTTCAACCGACCCGGCTCGCGCTTATATAAAAATTCTATTTCGGCACCACGGTAGACGGCGATATGCACAGACATGCAGTGCTCATGCGGTGCGAGGACCACGTCTGGATCAAACCGGCAGGTCCAGATCGTACAAGTCTCATCCTAAAATAACGTCACTTCATCGTCTTGCTGTGCTGTTATCGCATCCGCCATGGCGTCAGCCTCCGACATACTGTTCTTGAGCAGTTCGCGGATTGCAGATGTCCGGTTGTCGGGTGCCGCGGCAATCCGAGCCTGCTCTGCGAAATTTTCAAGAATTGTCTGCGGCATATCGATTATTCCCCATTGGATTTAATTGGGCGCTCAGTTTTGAGAACGCAAGGGACTATGTTGCAAAAATCCAGAAGGGGTTCATGTCGTGAATCCAGTGTGGTAGCTTCCCTGCATAAGCAAACCGACATCACCTAGGGCCGAGTGCCGAGATCTATAATGCCAGCGGAGCTGGCGGATCGGCATAAAGGCGACGTTCGCCATGTCCAGAATGCTTTCGCTATCCTCGCGCAGGTCCTCATCGATATCCTCATCGTCCAGCATTTTGCGAAAGAACGATGTCGGAGGGAGCTGCTTGGTATCCCCGACGACCACCGCTTGGCCAGCACGACTAAGCGCCCCGATCGCATTCTCCGGCGTCATTTGGGACGCTTCATCGATCACCACAAGATCGAATTCCATGCCCTCATGCAAATACTGTGCTACTGCCAGTGGCGACATCATCCAACAAGGTTTCAGCTCTAACAACGCTTGGCCAGCCCGCTGAGTAAGCTCTCGAATGCCAAGGCGATTCCGTCGCTTATTCATCTCATTAATTATCAGGCTCATTTCGGTATAAGTCGACTTGTGACCGATACCGTTTCCCTGCGGCGGACGAGCATCGCGCAACAAACCCTGGCGAATGACCTTGCGCGACATCCGGATAAGTTCGCGGTCACGCTCGATGATTTCTTCACGAATCCGGTCAAAATCCTGCCCGTCGTAGTCCTGCAATGCAGAACCGTGAATGGTGAATGCTTTGTCGACCATATTTTTGGCGATGATCGCTCGCATCACCTTGGCAAGCCGAGTGGGATCAAAATTCTCTAAATCATTGCAGGCCCAATCGACCAATTCAGTGTACCCTTGACGACGCAAGGCATCTTCGGAACGTTTGAGTTGTGCACGATCCAACAAAGCGTCTGGATCCAGCGACGCCGCTTCCAAATCAGATTTGTGATCAAACAAAAATTGCAGGGACCTATAATCTACCGGCAGACGGACACTATCGCAGAATTCTCCAGCGCGTGCGGCCAAGTCGTTGCGACGCTCATCTATTTCCATGACTGTTCGCAACAGGGAATCCGCATCGGCTGAGCGCAGGATAGATACTGCCAGATCAGTATTTTCGAAATCGAGTATCGCCCTCGCCAAACGAACCTCTCTTTCCACAGCCACGATCGCGGTAGCTTTCCCCAGATAGCGATCTCCAAGAAGGCCCCCGATCTCAGATGTCGCGAGTGAACTCTCCAATGATTGGATGCGGGCCCGGTTTCCGATAAATTCTTCGATTTCGTGCAGATCAATATCCGAACGGCCTTGGAATAGGGAAAGGTAATTTCGCGATGCAGTAAGCGCGTCATTTCCGGCGGCAATATCGTCGTTCAGGATTTCGATATCTCCGCGGAGTTCAGATAGGGTTGGCGACTATCAAGACGCGATGATTCAAGATCCTGCAGGTCAAATACCTCAACAACATCATTGAACAGGACCATCGCTTCGTAAAGCGGATCACGGGCCCAATGCTTGGCTTCAAGGCCTTCAATTCTGCCGAGGCTACCTTGGCTGGGATCGAGACCGTGCACATGACCCGAAAGGGGCAAATCTATGCCAACGGCCTCACCGCGTTTCAGCAGATTGCTGCGCCCGCAGCATAGGTATGTCCAGGCTATGCCCGCACTCAAACTCCAATAAAATTTGCGACAGCAACCAAAGGATGTCATAGTGCTACCTCGCCAAATGTGTCGCGCCATATGTGCAACAACAGGAGTGGTTCGGCCAATAGGTTGGGCGTCTGGCGCATATAAAGATGGCCTATGCCTTCAAGTCGCCCTCCCATATGCCGCGCTGCACCAGGTCGCGCGCGACATCCAAGGTGACTTGGGCGATGGCATGGCAGGCGCGGCTACTTTTGCGGGCCGGATTGGTCGCCAAATAGACGGGGCGCACCATGTCTGGTTCGTGGATCGGGGCCTTGACCAATTCGCCGCGTGCGACGAAATCATGCGCGGCGGCCGGGGCAAAAATGGTATGGCCCGACCCGCGCGCCACCAGTTCTTTTATCTGTGTCATCGCGTCCATTTCGATGGTCACGTTCAATTGCACCCCGCGTGGCTGGGCGTAACTTTCGACTGTCTTGCGCAGGCCGTGCGACGGGCTGGGCAGGATCAGCTCTAGCTTTTGCAGGTCGTGTAGGCGGACGGGCGTCCCGGGCGGTGTATCAAGCGGCCAAGCGTCCGGCGCCGAAAAGAAGAACAGGCACTCGTTCAGCACGTGTGTGACGCGAAAATGATCGGCTTTGGTCAGGTCATAGATAAAGCCTATATCGACGGTGCCATCGTCGATCCACGTCTTGATATAACCGCTCATCGCCTCGATTGCCTGCAATCGCAGATCGGGGAATTCGACCCGAACCGTTTCGGCCATAGGCACGGCCATGACCATCGAAACCGAGGGCGGCATACCAAACCCGACCTTGCCACGCACCGCGCCGCCCGCCTCGCGCATTTCATCAAGGCAATCCTCGAACGCGGCGCAGACGGTGCGGGCATGTTTCAAAAGTAGCGTTCCATCATCGGTAAGGATGGTGCCGCGCGGGCTACGCTCGACCAAGCGCACACCCAGCTCTTCCTCCATGCGCACCACATTTTGCGACAGCGACGGCTGCGCGACGCCCAGAATGCTGGCCGCGACCGACAGGGAGGGCGATTCGGCGATGGCAATGAAGTACCGAAGCTGACGGATATCCATAGGCGTTCCCTTGGCTTTAGAGGGTTAGCTAAAGGGAGCGCCTATGAATTTGTCAAGTTTTCTCTGTCAGAGCGTCAGCTAAAATCGACGATCTGGCGGATCGCCGTGCCGTCGTTCAGCCGGTCCATTGCCAGGTTGATTTCATCCAGACGAATCCGGTGGCTTAGCATTTTTTCAACCGGCAGCTTGCCTTGCTCATAAAGGGCGAACATGCGGGGCAGATCGCGTTGCGGCACGCAGGATCCGATATAGCTACCCTTCAGGGTGCGTTCCTCGGCGACCAGTTTCAGCGCGTTCAGGGCCATGCGTTGATCAGGGTGGGGCAGGCCCGCCGTCACGGTCAGGCCGCCGCGGCGGGTGATTTCATACGCAGTCTCCAGCGCCTTGACCGACCCGGCCAGTTCGATGGCGCAATCAACGCCGCCATTGGTCATATCGCGCACGGCCTGAATGGTATCGCCGTCCGCCTTGATGCAATCGGTCGCACCCATGCTACGCGCGGCGTCCATTTTGGACTCGAATGGATCAATCGCAATGACACGACCCGCACCAGCCGCAGCGGCCCCAAGCACAGCCGACAGGCCGACGCCGCCCAGGCCGATCACGGCCACCGTTTGACCCGGCAAGATGCGCGCGGTGTTGAATACGGCGCCCGCGCCGGTCAGCATCGCACAGGAAAACAAGGCCGAAACGTGGGCTGGCAGATCGTGTTCCACCTTGACGAGCGAGCGGCGATCCAGAACCGCATGGGTGGCAAAGGCCGAGACACCGACGTGGTGATTAATGGGCTGGCCATCCATCGACAGGCGTCGCGCACCGGTCATCAATTCGCCAACGCCGTGATGCTTGGCCGCGCGCTCGCACAGGGCGGGGCGGCCCTCGGCGCAGGGATTGCAGTGACGGCAACCGGGGGCGAAAATGCACACAACATGATCGCCGACCTTCAGGTCATCGACGCCTTCGCCGATTTTCTCGACATAGCCCGACGCCTCATGGCCCAGTGCCATCGGCAGGGGGCGCGGACGGGTGCCGTTGATGACGGACAGGTCGGAATGGCAGACGCCTGCCGCGCCGACACGGATCAAAACCTCGCCCCGGCCCGGCGGCGCAAGATCGACCTCGCGCACCTCTAGCGGGGCTTCGGCGGCGAAATTTTTGGTAATCCCGTCGCGCATCAACACGGCTGCGGTGATTTTCATGGTGACCTCTCCCAAATGTCGCGCCCGGCGCGTTGCTGATGGCCCGGCAAGTTGATTCTGCACGCGTTCAGCGTAATGCAAAAGAGCAGCTTGCGCCACAAGGGATAGGCTAGCGCTATAGCTGTACAAGGGATAAACTATTAGTCGCCATCCAACGATCAAGAGTAAGCTGCCCTCAGTCATACCTTTGGGAGGGGGTAGATCATGTTTGTTGCACATAATAATGCCTTAGCCACATAGATGGCCTGCACTGGTGTCGCCACTGTCGCACAAGGCGCCATCCAGATGATTATCAATCCGATCGCGACCCGCTGATCGTTTATCGGGCCGCACCGGCCAATTCGGGGCAGCCCAAGCAATAATAAAGGGGAGAGAAACCAATGAAAAAACTGCTTATGGCAACTGCTGCCTGCGCTCTACTGCCGCTTGCGACGTTCGCGCAGGACAAGCCCGAGAAATTGCAAATCGGCGTCACGTCCTTTCTGACCGGCCCTGCGTCGGTCTTTGGCGTGCCGGCCAAGGCCGCAGCCGAAATTCTGGCCGAAGACATCAATGCCGCAGGCGGCATTCAGGGTGTTCCGGTCGAACTGACCTTTATCGACGAGGGTGCTGGCACCGAGGTTCTGACCTCTGAGTATCGCCGCATCGTCGAAGGTGGGGCAGATGTCATGCTGGCCGCGATTTCGTCGGGCAACTGCAAGACGCTGGCACCACTGGCCGAAGATCTCAAGGTCATCAACATCATGTGGGATTGCGGCACGCAGAAGATCTTTGAAGAAGACGATTACAACTACGTCTTCCGCTCGGGCGCGCATGCTGGCACAGAAATGCTGGCCACTGTCGCCTATCTGCTCAAGACGAAGCCTGACTTCAAAACCATCGCCGTTGTGAACCAAGACTATGCTTGGGGTCGTGATAGCTGGGATATCTTTAGTGCTGCGCTGACTGCGCTGCGTCCCGATGTCGAAGTCGTCGGTGAATTCTTCCCCAAGTTCGGTTCGGCTGACTTTTCCACCGAAATTTCGCGTCTTCAGGCGCTTCAGCCCGATGTCATCCTGTCTACCAGCTGGGGCGGCGATCTGGACACGTTCGTCCAGCAAGCCTCGCAGCGTGGTTTGACCAACACCTCGACGTTTGTTCTGCCGCTGGCCGAAAGTTCGCTTGAGCGTCTAGGATCGGCCCTGCCGTCCGGCCATATTGTCGGTGCGCGTGGCGATCACTATTGGGATCACCCCGAGCGTCGCGATGACGCCGATTTCCAAGCGTTCATGACCAAATTCGAGGACAAGACTGGAGCCAAGGCGATCTATCCTGTCTTTCACATGAGCCAAGGTATGGCCGCTATTCAGGCCGCCTATGACAAAGCTGCCGAAGCAAATGGCGGTAACTGGCCCAATGAGGATCAAGTAATCGCGGCGATGGCAGGTCTGGAATTCCAGGGTCTGGGCCGTCCGGTGACACTGCGCGAAGATCATCAAGGCATCGAGGCTCAGCTGATGGGCACATCGGTTCAAACGGGCGAGCATCCTTTTGCTACGCTTGAGAATATGATGATCTTTGACGGTGGCGAGTTGACATCACCCGTGGGCGAGGAATCGGTCGCTTGGGTTAGCACGCTGCAACCTGGCTGGGTCGATACCCTGACTGTCGAGACATTCGAGAACTGATCTCGGATACAGGTGACAAACGGGGCCTTCGACTGGCGAAGGCCCCGTTTGTCACCCTGCCTTCGATATGATTTTCTGGCTGTGTTCGCCTGATCGCTGCCTTTCAAACGCCGCCCAAACAGTGTGGACCCCAATGAACCTGACCTTGTTTCTGCTCGCTTTGTTCGACGGTATTGCCTACGCGGCGCTCGTCTTTATTGTCGCCGTCGGCTTGACGCTGATCTTCGGTGTTATGCGTATTCTCAACGTCGCGCATGGCTCGCTTTATGCCATGGGCGCCTATTTGACGGCCTCGCTGACCACCTTTGTTCTGGCGGCCGGATTGCCGCCGGTCTTTGCCTTTCCCTGCATGCTGGTCTCGTCCATCTTGATCGGCGTTGTATTGGGCGGCCCGTTAGAGTGGCTGCTGCTCAGGCGAATTTATCACAAACCCGAAGTGCTACAGCTGCTGGTTACCTTCGCGATCTTCATGATCCTCGAAGACGTTCAGCGCCTTATCTGGGGCACGCAACCGATATTCCAATCGGCCGCGCTGCAACTGATGGGGAATGTGAAGGTGTTTTCGGTCAACTACACAGTTTATCAGCTGATCCTGCTGCCCATTGTCGCGATTACCCTGCTGTTCGGGCTGCGCTATTTCCTGCGCCGCACGGTGGCGGGCAAGCTGATCCTGGCCACAACCGAGGACCGCGAAGCTGCGCAGGCGATTGGCATTGATGCTGACAAGGTGTTTCTTTTGACCTTCATCGTGGGCGCGGGCCTTGCCGGCCTTGGTGGCGCGTTGGCTTCGCCGACCACATCCATTCTGCCGGGGATCGGCGCGGATATGATCGTGCTTAGTTTTGCGGTGGTCGCGACCGCCGGTCTGGGCCAGATCGAGGGCGCGGCGCTGACCGCGTTGATGATTGGTCTTGGACGGTCTTTCGCGGTCTATGTCTGGCCCGAGACGCAGGTTCTGGTGCCGTATCTCATCATGGTAGCCGTGCTGTTGGTCCGCCCCGAAGGGCTGTTTGGCAGCCCGTCGGCACGCAAGATTTGAGGGGGGGCAGATAATGTCGATCCGTATCATCACCCCCGTAATCTTGCTGCTCTTGCTGGCGCTGGTTCCGTTCGGGGCGCAATCGCTGCAAGTGCTTCTGACGCTGGCGCTGGCCAAGGGCATCGCCGTCATGGGCGTCACCGTCCTGTTGCGTAGCGGTCAGGTGTCGTTTGGCCATGCGCTGTTCTTTGCGATCGCGGCCTATGGTGGCGCATTTACCCTGATGCTGATGCCCGGCGCCGATCTGATCGTCGTCTTCTTGCTGGGTGTCATGGCGGCGGTTCTGTCGGGCATCCTTGTGGGTCTGTTCGTGGCGCGCTACCGCTTTATCTTTTTCGCGATGCTCAACCTCGCGTTTTCCATGATCTTCTGGTCGATTTTGGAGAAATTCTATCACTATACTGGCGGCGCGGACGGTATGCGCCTGCCACGCCCGACGGTCTTATGGATCGAGATGGAGCGCGGCGCCTATGAGCTGTTCATGTTCTACCTTGCACTGGCGCTGGCCATTGGCCTTGGCTGGTTCTCAATGCGCTGGCTAGAGTCACCCGCCGGACAGTTGTTCCGCACACTCAAGACCAACGAGACACGTCTGCAATATCTGGGCATGTCGCCTCAGCGCGTGATGATGAGCGGGTATGTCCTGTCTGCCATGCTGTGCGGCACAGGTGGTATTCTGATGGGGCTGGTTCAGGGTGTTGTGACGCCGGAATACGCCTATTGGATCCGCTCGGGCGAGATGGTGTTTATCGCCGTCCTTGGTGGGGCCGGATCGGTTCCCGGGGCCTTGGTAGGGGCCGCGATTTATGAAATCGTACGCACCTATGCCTCGGCCTTTGCGGGGGATGTTTGGCAGTTGGTACTGGGCTCTTTCCTGTTGATCATCATCCTTTTCGCGCCGGGCGGTATCGCCGGTATCTATAACAGTCTGATGGACTGCATCGCCGGAACGAAGGAGGATGGCGAATGACCCATCTGCTTGAAACCAAAGGCTTGGAGATCCGCTTTGGCGGGGTTGTGGCCGCCGACAATATCTCGTTGCAGATCGACGCGGGCAAGAACCTTGCCATCATCGGTCCCAATGGGGCGGGCAAAACGACCTTTCTGAACATTTGCACCGGCTGGCTGAAACCCTCCAAGGGCAAGGTCTATTTCGAGGGCCGCGACGTGACCCCCCTGTCGCCGCGTCAGATCACGCGGCGCGGCGTGGCGCGTGCGTTCCAGATCCCACAGTTGTTCACCGAGCATACTGCGTTGGAAAACCTGCTGATCGCCGCCGCTGCGCGCGACCAGCTGCGCAACCCGATCCGAGCGTTGAAAGACACGCGTCAGAAGGCCGAGATGATGCACCTTCTGGACATGATCAACTGCACTGATGTGGCCCATCGCCAAGTGGATGAATTGTCCGAAGGCCAGCGCAAGCTGATCGACATCGCCGTGGCGCTGGCGCTGAAGCCCAAGCTGCTGTTGATGGACGAGCCGACATCAGGCGTCGCCAGCTCGGAAAAGTTCGAGGTGATGGAAATCCTGGTCAAAGCCTTGACCGAGGCCAAAGTCACCGCCGTCTTTGTCGAACATGACATGGGCATCGTCGAGAAATACGCCGACGAGGTTGCCGTCTGGAATATGGGCAAGATCGAAATGCGCGGGTCGCCCGCCGAAGTGCTGGAGCATCCCGATGTGATCCGTGATGTGATCGGGGAGGTTGTCTGATGCTGAGTTTTCACAATGCCAATGCGTCGATTGGTAAAATTCCTATTCTGCGTGGTCTGGATTTCACCGTACCTGCCTCTGGCACCGTCGCGCTGATCGGGCGCAACGGCGCGGGCAAAACGACGCTGCTGCGTTCGGTCATGGGGTTTACCAATGTCACCGGCGAAATCCGGTTTGACGGGCAGAACATCACCGACATGACCCCGGCCAAACGTCCCGCGCTTGGTATCGGCTATGCGCCCGAGGACCGGCGTCTGTTCTCGGCCTTCACGGTCGAGGAAAACATCCTGCTGCCCGCGCAAGTGGCCAAACTGGATGCCAAGACAACGCAATCGCGCATTGACCGTGTCTACCACATTCTGCCTGAGCTTAAGGTCATGGCAGACCGTCCCGCCGGGAACGTTTCAGGCGGGCAGGGCAAGATGGTGGCTCTGGGACGTGCGCTGATGCTGGGCACCAAATTGATCATGTTGGACGAACCCTTTCAGGGCCTCGCCCCTGCATTGGCCCTACGCTATGCCGATGCGCTGCGCGACCTGCGAGATACGGATCCGAACGTGACACTTATCATTACTGAATCGAACCCGTCGCTGTTGCGCGGATTTGCAAGTCTGACCTTTGTGATCGAGCGTGGCGCGGTCGCAGTAGGGTCGCTTGACGACAAAAAGGAGACGACATGATGCCGAACGAACTTAGCCTGCCCAAACCGCTGAACCTGATCGCGGGTAAATGGGTGCCCGCCGCATCGGGCGAGGAAATGGACGTACGTTCGCCCTTGGATGGCGAGGTGTTCACGACAATCGCGGCGGCACAGCCGGAAGATGTGGACGCGGCGGTAAAGGCCGCGCGCGAAGCATTTGATACAGGTGCTTGGGGCCAACTGACCGCCGCCGAGCGTGGGCGTCTGATGCTGAGGTTCAGCCTGCGCATTCTGGAAGAAGCCGAGCCGCTGGCCCAGCTGGAGTCCCGCGACAATGGCAAGCCGCTAAAACAGGCGCGCGCCGATATGGTTGCCTGTGCGCGTTATTTCGAATTCTACGGCGGCGCCGCGGACAAGGTCCACGGCGAGGTGATCCCGTTCATGATGGGTTACAACGTGCAGGTCGTGCGCGAGCCGTATGGCGTGATCGCCTGCATCATCCCGTGGAACTACCCGTCACAGATGTTTGCGCGTGCGCTGGCACCAGCGCTGGCTGTGGGCAATTCCACCGTCTTGAAGCCGGCCGAGGATGCGTGCCTGACCTGTCTGCGTCTGGCCGAATTGGCGGGTGAGGTCGGCTTTCCCGATGGCGCGATCAACGTGGTCACGGGTCGTGGTGACGTTGCGGGCCGGGCCCTGTCCGAACATCCCGGCGTGGATTTCATCGCCTTCACCGGCTCGCCCGAAGTGGGCCAGATGATCCAGATCGCAGCGGCGAAAAACTATATCCCCTGCACGCTGGAACTGGGCGGCAAATCCCCGCAAATCGTATTCGACGATGCCGATATCGATGCGGCGCTGCCATTTCTTGTGGGCGGGATCATCGCCAATGCGGGCCAGACATGCTCGGCCGGGTCGCGCATCCTGATTCAGGAAGGTGTCTACGACAAGGTTGTCGCGGGCCTGAAAGAGCGGTTTGAGGCGCTGGAAGCATCCGATATCGCGGAAGAGGCGGCATTGGGTCCGGTCATTTCAGCCAAACAGAAAAAGCGGGTCGAGGCCTATATCGACGGTGCCGATGCGCCGCTGATCGCGCGCGGCACAGTACGCGAGGGCGCGCCCAAGGGCGGATATTACGTCGCTCCCGCGTTGTTCGGGCCGGTCGATCCACACTCGAATATCGGTCAGGAAGAAGTGTTCGGCCCTGTCCTGTGTGCAATGACCTTCAAGGATGAGGCTGACGCGATCCGCATCGCCAACGACACCGAATATGGCCTTATGGCATCCGTCTGGACCCATGATGGCGCGCGACAGCAGCGCGTTGCGAAAAAGCTGCGTGGCGGTCAGGTCTATATCAACGGTTTCGGTGCAGGCGGCGGGATCGAACTGCCGTTCGGGGGCGTGCGTAAATCCGGGCATGGTCGCGAAAAAGGGTTCGCGGCGCTGCTTGAGTTTTCACAGATCAAAACGATCATCAATAAGCACAACTAAGGTAGAACTATGAAACTTAAGGGTAAAGTAGCACTCGTGACGGGTGCGGCCTCGGGCTTTGGCAAGGGGATTGCCGAGCTATTCGTGGCCGAGGGCGCAAAGGTCGCCATCGTAGACTTGAACGAGCAGGGCGCGCGTGATGTCGCGGCCAGTCTGGGCGGCGCAGCCATCGCAATCGGCTGCGACGTGGCGGACGGCGCGCAGGTGGCAGCCGCGGTCAAGCAGACGACCGAGGCGTTCGGCGCGCTGGATATCGTGGTTAACAACGCGGGCTGGACCAACAAGAACAGCCCGTTGATGGACACGGACGAGGTGACATTCCGCAAGATCTATGACATCAACGTGCTGTCGATTTTCCACATGACCAAGGCCTGCGTCCCACTGTGGCGGAGTCAGGGCAACGGTGTGATGATCAATATCGGTTCGGTCGCCGGTATCCGTCCGCGCCCCGGCTTGACGTGGTACAACTCGTCCAAGGGCGCTGTCAATTTGATGACCAAATCGCTGGCAGTAGAGTTGGCACCAGACAACATCCGCGTCAATTGCGTGGCCCCCGTCATGGGCGCGACGGGCCTTCTGGAGCAGTTCATGGGCATGGAAGACACGCCTGAAAACCGCAAGAAATTCATCGCGACCGTGCCAATGGGTCGGCTGTGCGAGGCACGGGATATCGCCAACGCGACGCTGTATCTTGCCTCGGGTGATGCTGATTTCATCACTGGTGTTGTGCTGGAGGTCGATGGCGGTCGAACCATCTAACCCCCTTCAATACACAGCCCTAAAATCAGGCCCGCGCCCATTGGCACGGGCCTGATTCGTGAATTGATGTGCCGTTTGTGTCGACCGCGACGGTCACGGGCATGTCCTGCACCGTGAATTAAGGTCGAACCGATGATCCTTGAGCCGTTCCCGTAGCACCGGTTCGAGCAACACGCCGCGTTCCGAGCCTCGCCAAATATGCCTCAAGCGGATCCTCTGCGCGCAGATTCTCCAGTGCTTTACGTAGTCGGGCAATCTCGTTGTCTTTTTGTTCAATGTCCCTTTAGTCCCATCCACGTCAAAACCCCACGCGGTTGGCACCTTTACTATTTAGCAGGCGGTGAAATGCCAAACCTTCGTCGGGAAGGCTTGCCCGTTGATTTTAAGACCGGGCCGCACAGTTACGTGGTGGGGCCGCTCTCTACACGCTCCGACGGGGGGGTCTATGAGCCAGTAAAAGGTTTGCTGGGGAACGATACACTGCTAGGCCTGCGTGGCCCTGCACGCTCTAAGGCCGCGCCGATCCTATTCGGATATCGCCATAATGAACTTGTCCGAGAAGCTATGCGAATGGTCGAGTATGTTGACAGTGCCGACGAACTGCAAGCCAACCTTGCAGGCACCCGGGACGATTGGTGTGCTGAGCCGGAAACCATGCCCGATAGCGAATTGGCAGGCATTGCCGGATGGGCTTGGAACTGCAGATTGAAAAACGGCATCTATCGTGGCCGTGACAGCGCCTTTCCTGTTCAACGGCTGGCCCTGGACGCCCTGCGCGGCCAAGCTAATGGCGTGGATGCTATCGCCCTGTTGGTGCTGTTGGAGGATCAGCACGGCCATAGCCCTGGAAAACGGTTTCCTTTGGACTTTAAAGCCATGCGGCGAGCTGGTTTGATTAACATATCCACGCCTCGTCTACGGGCCGCACGCCGCATGTTGGAAGGCGCCGGACTGGTTCGGCTGGTGAGCAAGCATCGCGCAGGGTCGCAACCACAACTGTTTGTTCTGACACGGATGAATTCGGGCCTGTCCGCCCTTGATCGGATCGCCGACACGCCAAGCTCACAACACAGCAATAGCGCGACTATGTAGCGGGGGGAGGGCTAAGATTACTTATGACGCGCAATTTCGCACCTACAAATCAAACGAGCAGTAGCCATTTGAGTTTGGCGACGTAAAATGCTTCGCATCGTCTGCTCAAGTGTAATTATTCGTTACATCCCGCGTAACGAATAATTACATCTGCGCAAGTAAGGTGCTGGTCTGAAACTTAAGAACGGAAAGCCAACGTCAGATTTATAATGTTCAAAGCGTCATCCGGCAAGCCATGCTGTAGCGCAACTTTACATCGGGCACAGTGATTTCGGTCTTGCGGCACGAACAGGTCAGCTAGGGTCAGGACTTCGGTAACGGGGACGTCTCAGTCAAGTGCTTTTTGACATACGCATCCGGCCGCATAGTTGCGGATTTGATGACAGTTGTTTTCTGAGCCGTTCTGCTTTCGCCACAGCCTTCTTTTGAGATCACCCCGGGTGCATGCTTCGGTCCGTGGTCAGCGCGATGGCTACCAACATGATGCTGGTTCAAATGCAATTCCGATGTGCCCATCTCATAGGCGTGCTCGATGTTGGTCGGCAACAGTCCGGAGCACGGCATCATCGGAACCACGTCCCTAGGGGACCTCGAAGGCCTGCAGTCAGGCGCGTGACGGCAGGAAAAGCAATTTTTTAGACCGCATGGGGCACGGCAGTGTCTGATCGAAAGTCTGTGTCATCAACCCACATCCGGTGCAGGATCACCCCGATGCGCCGGGCTAACGCGACCATGGCGCGCTTACCACCTCTGCGGCGGGCGACTTGCGCTGCCCATGTTCTCAGCCAGGTCGAACGCCCGCGGTGCAACATCACGGTCGCAGCCTGACATAGCGCGCGACGCAGGTTGACATCACCTGCCTTGGTGATGCCGCCTGAGACATCGCGTTCGCCCGACTGGTTGCGTGATGGTGTCATGCCGACCCACGGGCCAACATTCTTGGAAGATGTGAACCGGGTGGGATCATCGACGGCTGATCTGTAGGTTAGCGCGACAACAGCTCCCACTCCAGGCATCGACATAAGTCGACGACAGACTGGGTCATCCTGAGCCATCTGACGGACAAGGCGTTCCAATCCCGCCAGCTCCTTTCGCAAGGATGCCCGTGCCAGAAGCATAGGGCCTGTCGCGGCCTCCAGCATCGAATTACCGTCCGCCAATTCGCGGATTCGGTGTTCATACCTGCCCCGAGAGATAGCACCAACTTTCAACCCAAAGTTCCGCAACAGCCCACGCATAGACATTTCTAGGGCGATCATACCTTGCTGGATGGCCTTTCGGGCACCGAGCACGGCACGAACTTCTTGCGCCGAGACGGATTTGCAGTGAACGGGCCGGAACCAGCCAAGGTGAAGCAGGCGCGCAATGCCCTCGGCATCCCGCCGGTCCGTCTTGATTGGCATCGCCTTCAGGGCGCCTTTTACCTGGCGGGTTTCCATCAGGACGACTTCAAGCCCTGCAACGCTCATTGCGCGATGTAACCATTGAGACAATGGGCCAGCCTCGAGCCCAATGGCGGCAATAGTGCCGTCCTGTTCGCGGGCCCAACGCACCAATTCTTCAGGTTCACTGGCGACCTGCGCTTCTTTCACGATCTTGCCATGCTCGCTGATCACGCAAATTGCGGTCTTTGCCAGCGATACATCCAACCCAACAAACAGTCTCATCCTGTAGCCCTCCATGTGGATCCAATACGGGATGGTCGACAAATTGCCCCTGATCTTGCAAGCGGTAACAGGCAGTGTGCAACGCAGGCCCCGTTACGGCATCTCATAACCAAAAGATAACGGCTGCTGCGAGAGCAATTGCAGAGAGGAAGACGGTTGGGGATCTGTCGTAGCGGGTTGAGATGCGTCGCCAATCCTTGAGCCTGCCGAACATTCTCTCGATACGGTTACGTCGTTTGTAGCGGCGCTTGTCGTACTTGACGGTCTTTTTGCGCGACTTGCGACCGGGGATGCAGGGCGTTGTGCCCTTGTCGACAAGGGTTTCACGGAACCAATCAGCATCGTACCCTCTGTCAGCGAGGAGCCAGTCAGCCTCAGGCAGACTATTCATCAAGGCGGCTGCACCAGTATAATCACTGACTTGTCCTGCTGTGATGAAGAGGCGGATTGGTCGTCCGCTGGTGTCTGTGACAGCATGTAGCTTTGTATTCATACCGCCCTTGGTCAACCCGATCAGGCGTCCTCGCCCCCCTTTTTTAACCGCAGGCTGGAGGCCGTACGATGTGCCTTGAGGTAGGTGGCGTCGATTGAGATGGTTTTGTTGTCGGGGGGGTAATCGCCCCCTTTTTAACGGGGTGCATCTGTAGAACTTACGCGGCCATTTTCAGTTTCATAGCGGGTGTGATGCCGCCGATGCCCATGTTCGGGCGGTCGTTGTTATATGTCCAGAGCCATTGTGTGGCCTGATCCTGAGCCTCCTCGATGCTTTCGATGATGTATTGATCCAGCCATTCATGCCGAACCGTCCGGTTGTAGCGCTCGACATAGGCGTTCTGCTGGGGCTGTCCGGGTTGGATGTGCTGGATCGTAACACTATGTTTCTCAGCCCATTTTCTCAGTGTTTCGCTGATATATTCCGGCCCATTGTCGACCCTGATCGTGCCCGGTTTTCCGCGCCATTCGATAATGCGATCAAGGCTGCGGATGACCCGTTCGGCAGGGAGCGAGAAATCAACCTCGATCCCCAGCCCTTCGCGGTTGAAGTCGTCCAACACATTCAAAAGCCGAAAAGCCCTGCCGTCGCCGAGGCGATCCGCCATGAAGTCCATGGACCAGGTCACATTCGGTCTGTTCGGGACCGCCAGAACGTCAGGCTTCTCCCGTTTCAGCCGCTTGCGCGGCTTGATGCGCAGGTTCAGTTCCAGCTCACAGTAGATCCGGTAGACCCGCTTGTGGTTCCACGGATGCCCCTTCACGTTGCGCAAATGCAGGAAACACAGGCCAAATCCCCAAGTCTTGCGCGCATCCGTCAGCCCTGTCAGCAGATCGGCGATCACCTCGTTCTCGTCTTTCAGCTTCGGGCTGTAACGATAGCAGGTCTCGCTGACCTCGAAGGCCCGGCACGCCAGCGCGATGCTGACGCCCCGTCGCTCTACCGCCGTTTCGGCCATCTCGCGGCGCTGAGATGGCCCCGTTACTTTTTTCCGAGGGCTTCCTTCAATAAGTCCGCCTGCATGCTCAGATCTGCATACATCCGCTTCAGCCTGCGGTTCTCTTCCTCCATGGCTTTCATCTGGCTGACCATGGATGCATCCATGCCACCATACTTCGCACGCCATTTGTAAAACGACGCATTGCTCATGCCATGTTCACGGCAAAGCTCGGCCACCGGCACACCACCTTCGGCTTGGCGCAGGATCGCAAGGATCTGGGGTTCGCTATATCTGGTCATTTTCATTCAAAATCTCCTCGTTCATCTTGCCGAGAAAATTCTACTTCCGCAGCCCCTTACTTTCGGGGGGGATTACCCTAAGGGCCAGTCGAGTTGACCGCTTCCAGCCATGCCGCCCTTGGACGAATTGCCAACGAAAGCGTCAAAATCGACTTTCGATTTAAGATCATCGTTGATTACTTGCAGGTCTGGATCACTCAAGGCTGTCGCCAATTTTCGTATTGGTCGACCGTACGTGTTATAGTCTGCTTGCTGAATGTCTAAAATTGCATTGTTGAGGTCTTCAAGTGCGGAAGCTACGGTCATAAAATTCTATTTCCCAATCCGCGCCGCCGCTGCTTTTTCAAGAATGCTGTTGCGTGCTTGTTCTTTGAGTTGTCCGGCAAGGTTCTGTATCCAGTCGTTTCGCTCATAAGATCGTGTTTTATCGTCGATTGCATCGCTTATTTTTTGCAATGCGGCTTCGATGCTTGCGGGATCGCTTGGATCAAAACTTACACTAGCCAATTCGCCGTCGATTTCGCGGGCAAATTTCGACATTTGCTCTGTCTTCTTCATAATCGCATCAAGGCCTGTAATTTTCATCGCTCAACCGTTCATAATAAATTCAACGAAACTTTGCGACAACTTCGATCTTAGCACAAGATTAGGATTCACGTTTCCGTAAGAGCCTCACTCAAATAGCAGCGCATTCCAGTCAATTCCGCGACATGCATTGCAACATGCAAAGAGACAATCCACCCATAGGTTTTCATTTAAAAACAAACACTTACAGGGGATTGTGGCGGAGACGAAGGGATTCGAACCCTCGAGACCCTTCCGGGCCTACTCCCTTAGCAGGGGAGCGCCTTCGACCACTCGGCCACATCTCCACTTACGCGTATAGCCAAGTAAACATGGGTGACACAAGGCTAAAAAGCCAATTTTTGAAATTTTCCAATGTGGTCAAAAAAACCCTCAAAGTGGCACTGAGAGGCACTGAATGGCACTGGGTATGGGAAACATTTGGGCAATTTCCCTTACAGGAAAAGCGCCTTCGGCTCGAACAAGCACCACAAACGGTTGCGATTACGTGCTGTAGTCCCTTCAGACATTTATACAAACCTCACGCCCCCCAACCGACAAACCCCACAAAAATTTATCAAACTTTCGCGCGATATGATTTCCGATGCGTAGACTTCGCACCGAGTTTCTCATCATGATGAAATCTTCAGTAACAGAACACTACTCCAGCATCGCAACGATCGAAGAAATTGAACATTACCTCAGGGTAAAGGGCGACAAGCGAAGAGAACTCTTCGCCCACTGGGGTCTTCCGAGTAATCGTTCAATGTTGTGGTCCGAACTCTGGTCCTCGATGGGATTAGACCCGACTCAGCGCAAGAAGCTTTGGGGTGACCTTCAAGCACCGCTCTGGGACATTAAGGAGGTATCCCAGGTTACGGGCATTAGCGTCGGTGCAATCAATGCTTGGTGCAACAAGGATAGATATCCAGAGCGCTTCCCTCCACCCATTCGGCTTGGCCCACGCAAGAAATTATGGATCTCTCTGGAGATTCTCGCATTTGAGCAGCCAAGCCTGTACTTAGTACGAGCAAAGGAAATCCGCCGACTTCCACATCTCCCCGTGTTCGCTAAACCGCAACCGATGGCTTTGAAAGTTGATCTCAACCCATTGCCCTCCACTCCCGAGACAGAAAAAACTTCTTCGCCTCATGATCGATCGGCCATTGCGCAATGCTGATACCGTGTTGCGTTGGGGTGAGGACAAGCGATCGTCGAAAAACCGGAATAGCAGGCAAGCCCTCATCTTCATCTTTGGTGCATAGCCTTCGCCATGGAACGGACATGAGAGCACGAAGAATCGGGTCCTGCGAAGGTGGCGGAAAGAGATCGTTCGTGGAGGAAATACCAGAATATTCTCTAAATAGCTTTGCGTCAGCGATAAAGTGGTGCGTTATTATGCCTTCAGGTAGTGTACCCGCAACAGGACCCAGCAGCCAGGCATCCTGAGCGTGGAATCGTGGACGAGCGCCGGAAATCGAAATACTCGAAAGGTCGTGCGCATGTATGCTTTGACTCTTGGCTCGACTTGGATCGACAGCATAAAGATGGCAATTACCAACAAACTCCGTATAGCCAGCCGTTTGATGCACTCGCCATATCGGGTCCTCATGCCAATCTTCGCTCATCTCTATAGATTGGTCGCTTTGATATTGGTGCGATGCGAACCAAGAAGATACGGCAGGATTGGAAGAGAAGTCTAAATAAAATGAGCGCCAGCCGTAATGCTGAAGAATTGCCTGTGTCTCTTCGATACTTCCAGACGAACCATCCACATACAGGTAGGGTGCCAGCGCGAAGCGGGCGTAATGACTCCATTTTAACATTAGAGGTGGGACGCATCCCGCTCTGTCGAAAGGGTAATCCCCCCCGAAAGTAAGGGGCTGCGGAAGTAGAATTTTCTCGGCAAGATGAACGAGGAGATTTTGAATGAAAATGACCAGATATAGCGAACCCCAGATCCTTGCGATCCTGCGCCAAGCCGAAGGTGGTGTGCCGGTGGCCGAGCTTTGCCGTGAACATGGCATGAGCAATGCGTCGTTTTACAAATGGCGTGCGAAGTATGGTGGCATGGATGCATCCATGGTCAGCCAGATGAAAGCCATGGAGGAAGAGAACCGCAGGCTGAAGCGGATGTATGCAGATCTGAGCATGCAGGCGGACTTATTGAAGGAAGCCCTCGGAAAAAAGTAACGGGGCCATCTCAGCGCCGCGAGATGGCCGAAACGGCGGTAGAGCGACGGGGCGTCAGCATCGCGCTGGCGTGCCGGGCCTTCGAGGTCAGCGAGACCTGCTATCGTTACAGCCCGAAGCTGAAAGACGAGAACGAGGTGATCGCCGATCTGCTGACAGGGCTGACGGATGCGCGCAAGACTTGGGGATTTGGCCTGTGTTTCCTGCATTTGCGCAACGTGAAGGGGCATCCGTGGAACCACAAGCGGGTCTACCGGATCTACTGTGAGCTGGAACTGAACCTGCGCATCAAGCCGCGCAAGCGGCTGAAACGGGAGAAGCCTGACGTTCTGGCGGTCCCGAACAGACCGAATGTGACCTGGTCCATGGACTTCATGGCGGATCGCCTCGGCGACGGCAGGGCTTTTCGGCTTTTGAATGTGTTGGACGACTTCAACCGCGAAGGGCTGGGGATCGAGGTTGATTTCTCGCTCCCTGCCGAACGGGTCATCCGCAGCCTTGATCGCATTATCGAATGGCGCGGAAAACCGGGCACGATCAGGGTCGACAATGGGCCGGAATATATCAGCGAAACACTGAGAAAATGGGCTGAGAAACATAGTGTTACGATCCAGCACATCCAACCCGGACAGCCCCAGCAGAACGCCTATGTCGAGCGCTACAACCGGACGGTTCGGCATGAATGGCTGGATCAATACATCATCGAAAGCATCGAGGAGGCTCAGGATCAGGCCACACAATGGCTCTGGACATATAACAACGACCGCCCGAACATGGGCATCGGCGGCATCACACCCGCTATGAAACTGAAAATGGCCGCGTAAGTTCTACAGATGCACCCCGTTAAAAAGGGGGCGATTACCGAAAGACGTAACTAATGACGTTTTACCGGTGTTTGTAGTATAGTTTTTGGTCTGCCCCCTCGTATCGACGGCTGGCCAAAGGCTGCAAAGTGGCTAATAAACCTGCCCGAATACAAAAAACGGCGATTTGAGTTACCTGCACAACTTGGACCAAGCGAAACGCGTGGTTCTGCGGTGGATGGAGCCTGGCGGTCCTCTCGACGCGACATTAGCGCGACCGGATAGCGACGCCCTCGACATTCTTGATCGCGCTGGACACCTCGTTCCCAGCGAAACGCCCGCGGTTGTCAGCACACTTTCGGGTCAGCTTTTACATGATCGACCCACCAGCATTCAGCTTCCTCGTCTCATTTCGGTCGCGCAGGCAACGCGTAGCTTCCGAAGCGTGAAAGTTCAGAAGACGAGCCAGACGGTCCAAATACTCTTCAGATTGCCTAGGAGAAATGCTTTAGACGGGGCTTTATGCCAGCAGGGCCAGAATTTCCTGTGCCGCTGCAGCCGAGGACGCAGGGTTTTGCCCTGTTACCAGCTTGCCATCGCGCAGCACAAAGCTTGCCCAATCCGCACCCTTTTCATAGGCACCACCTTTGGCTTTCAACATATCCTCCACCAAAAATGGAACGATGTCTGTCAGGCCAACAGCCTCTTCTTCGGTGTTGGTGAAGCCCGTTACGCGGCGCCCCGAAACCAAGGGTTTTCCGTCTGTCCCAAGCGTATGGCGGAACACGGCCGGGGCGTGACAAACGGCACCAACGGGATGGTCTGCTGCGGCAAAGGCTTCGATCAGGCGCTTGCTGTCGGCATCTTCGGCAAGATCCCAAAGCGGGCCGTGGCCACCGGGATAGAAAATCGCGTCAAAGCCGGTCTCTGTCACGTCGGCAAGTTCAAGCGTCGTCGCAAGCTGTTTTTGCGCATCAGCATCGGCCTTGAAACGACGCGTGTCGTCCGTCTGGGCACCGTCATCATCGCTGGAGGGGTCAATGGGTGGCTGCCCCCCTTTGGGCGACGCGATGGTGATCTCGGCCCCTGCGTCTTTGAAGACGTAATAGGGGGCTGCGAATTCCTCCAGCCAAAAGCCGGTTTTCTTGCCCGTGTCGCCCATTTTATCGTGTGAGGTGAGAACCATAAGAATTTTCATGACTATATCCTTCATTTATTGCCAACGCGGATCACGCGCTTGCCAAAGTTTTCGCCGTTCAAAAGTCCGACAAAAGCCTCGGGTGCATTTTCCAAGCCGTCGATGATCTCTTCGCGATATTTGATTTTACCCGTCTCAATCCACGCAGACATTTCCTTGGCGAATTCAGGGTAGAGGTGGCCGAAATCATCAAAAATGATAAAGCCCTGAACCTTGACCTTTTTGCGCAAAATCTGACCCATTAACCAATTCATACGATCAGGGCCATTTGGCAGTGCGGTTGCGTTATATTGCGAGATTAACCCACAAACCGGTACCCTCGCGTTGGGGTTTAGCAATGGGATAACGGCATCAAGGACCTTGCCGCCAACATTCTCATAATAGACATCGATGCCATTGGGCGTCGCTTTGCCCAGCTGATCGGCAAAGTCATCGGCTTTGTGGTCAATACAGGCGTCAAAGCCCAATTCGTTCACCGCATAGGCACATTTATCTCGCCCACCTGCGATGCCTACGACGCGGCACCCCAAAAGTTTGCCGATTTGACCAACCGTAGCACCGACCGGGCCGGTGGCTGCGGCGACAACAATCGTCTCTCCTGCCTTTGGCTCACCAATCCGTGTTAGTCCAGCCCATGCCGTAAAGCCGGGCATCCCGAGGATACCAAGCGCCCATGACGGGTGATCCGGCGTTTTGCCAAGGTTGGTCACACCCGTGCCATCCGATAGGGCGTAATCCTGCCAGCCATTGAAGCTGAGAACAAAGTCACCCTCAGCAAACCCGTCGACATTGGATGTGATAACCTGCGCCACTGTGCCACCAACCATCACGCCGCCAATCTCAACGGGTGGGGCGTAGGAGGGGGCATCGCTCATCCGGCCGCGCATGTAAGGGTCAAGCGACAGAAATTCAGTGCGCAACAGCATCTGATCTGCGCCCGCTGTGGGGATCGTGGTTTCCTTAAGGGTTAGGGTGTCTCTGGTCGGTGCGCCCTTTGGACGCGTCGCCAAAACAAGCTGCCGATTGGTTGTTGTTGTCTGTGTCATGATTGAGCCCTCTTACAGTGCTGCGTTAAGAATGCGGCGCGCGGTGTCTGGTGTAATGGCCTGGTTTTCACCAAGTGCGGTCATGCCGTGGCTTTCCAGGGCTGCGACAAGCAGGTCGATGTCGGGTGCCCCAAGGCCATAGTCCCCAAGGCGGGTGTCGATCCCCATTGCGTGGAAAAAGTTCCGGGTTGCATCAATCGCGGCGTCGATGCGCGTGTCGTCGTCGCCTTCGCGAATGTTCCAAACATTGGCCGCATATTGCAGCAGCTTTTCGCGCTTGGGGCCGCGCTGGTCTTGCATCAAGGCGGGCAGAACAACGGCCAAAGTACGGGCGTGATCTGTGTCATTTAACGCGGTGATTTCATGCCCGATCATATGGCTTGCCCAGTCTTGCGGCACGCCTGCGCCGATCAGACCGTTCAAGGCAAGTGTTGCGGTCCACATCAGATTGGCGCGGATGTCGTAGTCATCTGGCGTTTCCAGCGCCTTAGGGCCCAGCTCGATCAGCGTGCGCAAAAGCGTTTCGGCAAAGCCGTCCTGAACAGAGGCTGCGACGGGGTATGTCAGATACTGTTCGATAATATGCACGAAAGCATCGGCCACGCCATTCGCGATCTGGCGCGGGGGCAGCGTGTAGGTAAGCTCTGGGTCAAGGATAGAGAAAACGGGATAGCAATGCGCGGTCATAAACGGCAGTTTCGCACCTTTTTCGGCATGTGTAATGACAGAGCCGGGGTTCATCTCGGACCCTGTTGCGGGCAAGGTTAGCACTGTGCCAAACGGCATCGCGGATTTCACAACGCTGCCCATAGAGGTCAGAATTTCCCATGCATCGCCGTCGTACTTGGCCGCCGCTGCGATGAACTTGGTTGCATCAATGACGGAACCGCCGCCGACAGCCAACAGGAAAGTGATGCCATGCTCGGCGATCACATCCACAGCTTTGATCGCAGTGGCAAAGCGTGGGTTCGGCTCAATTCCACCGAATTCAACAACCGTGCGATTGCCAAGTGCGGACCGGACTTGGCCCAGAACGCCGGTTCGTTCGGCGCTACCGCCGCCATAAAGAAGCAGAACCTTTGCTTGCGCCGGTATTTGGGCATCAAGATCCGCGATACGACCTTTGCCAAAAAGAATATGTGTCGGGTTGTGCAAATCGAAGTTGTTCATGGGTGGTTTCCTTTGATTAAAGTGCGCAGGCACATCTCAATGTCGCTGCACGGTGTATGGTTTCGACGTATAAATAGACCGGTCGTCTAGGTTTGCGGCAAAAAAATGGCTTATGGGGGTGGGATTGCGATGTCCGTCGATCTTAGCGCGGCGTCCAAGGGGGTGCTGTCCTGTGTCAGCCCTGCAATAAGGCTGGCGCCTAGCCACTGGTGATAGATTGATTGGGCGACGCTCTGGATGTCTTTGATCGGGGCAATCGAGCCTTCGTTGATGCCCTCTTCAATGGTTTCGGTCAGGCTTGTGATGATGTCAGTAACGCCGCGCTGCAAGATTTTGCTCATATCCGGTGAAAGATCGGCCACCTCGGCAGATAGCTTCACCACGAGGCAGCGGTCCTGCAGGTTTGGCCCGGTTTGTTTTTGTAGCCAGCCCTCAAAATAACGCAGCAACCGTGCGCGTGCATCAAGCTTGGAATCGAGCAGCGTTTCGCCAAGACTAGCGTGGTATTGTGAGACAAAATCATCGAGTAGCGCGCAACCATAAGCCTCTTTGGACGCAAAGTAGTGGTAGAAGGAGCCTTTGGGCACGCCCGCTGCTTTCAACAGTTCATTCAGCCCCACGCCAGAATATCCCTGCCGCGCCGTCAGGCTGCGCCCAACGGATAAAATGTGACTGCGTGTATCTTTGGTTTGTGTGCTCATAGGGGATACATAGGCATAATTAGACCAGTCGTCTAGGGGCATGCGGATTCTTTTTCCAGTATCGTGAATTGCAATTTCGGCTTCGTGTCACCGCCATTGCTCTTGGCTGACTCTGTTGCTCAAATCAGCTGACGGACGGCTCTCCCCTTATCTCAGACGGATTTACCCCACGGCTTCCGTGACGGGGATGCCAAGCGCGGTGTAGCCGTTCAGGATCGCAACGCGCACTTGAACCTCGGCGACCTGGCGGTCAAAGTCGCGCGCCATTAGGCCCTGGCCCAGCAGTTTCATGCAATGCATCCGCTGCCCGGCAGGGTTATGCGAAGCATGAGCCCGAAAGGGTTTGTCTCGACGCGGCTCCGGCGGAGGTATCCGCTCCAGTTTCGCCAGAGTGCCCGACCCAGATATCTTGATGCGCGGAGTGCGTCGTTCCTGCCATGGCCCCGGCAGTGGTTGGCTTCCATGGCTGGGCATTTCTACGCGGGGGGATGACCGCAGAGGCTCCATGATCGGCAATGGCGTTATGGCATCGGCGCGTGTCGTATGCACCATCCGCAGTTACGCTGCCGATCTGCTGATCGCGTGGGATCTGGTTGAGCAGATGAGGTAACATCGGTGCATCACCGGTATTGCTGCCCGTGATCTCAACCGCTCTGGCTTCCAGCGTTTGCTCATCGATACCCCCTCTCGGCAGATTGCTTTGCAATCGCCTACCGGGCAGTGGATGTGGATCTTGCGCCAGACGCGTCGCTTGGGGCCGCCGTGCTTGCGGGCGTTCCATTCGCCTTCACCCTCGACCTTGATGCCAGTGCTGTCCGCTGCCCGGCAGGGTAGTGCGCAGCAATGCCTGAGAGGGCAGTGGTCAGGCACGTCTGGATGGCAGCGTCACTAAATGTCCGCGACCTGCCCCGCTTGCCGGAAGGTTCGGCATCCCAGCTCATCTCGGGACCGAACCAGCCTTACGGCGATTACACGTAATCGCCTACCGGCCAACGGATCGTCAGTGATCCGCGGCGCTTTAACGCCGCGTTATAATCAGCCCAGTTCGTCGTCTTATAGGTAGGTGATGTCGGTTTGCTTATGCAGGGAAGCTACCACACTGGATTCACGACATGAACCCCTTCTGGATTTGTGCAACATAGTCATGGGGGACGCTGTCTGCGTCATAGCTATTTGGTAGGACTTGCGGCATGCGAAGGCAAGGCGGATGCTATAAGTTGATTGAATTTAAGGATTTTTTATGAATTCCCATGCAAAGGGTCTGGAGTCTCGCTGTGCTTTTTGTAGGTGGCTGACATGGTCAGGCTGCGCTCCGAACTTCGCGCAGATTTCTGGAATGCCTGATGGGATCACAAGCATGGATCACGTCTGCGTGAAAACTTACGCATTGGCAACAAAGTGTTGCGGGGTAAGCCATGACAGGTAATAGTCGTCCACTACAGGTGGCTTGCCGCCACAACCCTTACATTTGCACACTCAAGGATTTCACGTTTCCATGACAGCCTGCCTTCTCAATCCGGCAACGGTCAGTAGATGCTGATCTATACTCTACGCCGTGTGCTGGCGATTATCCCCGTGATGGTCGTGGTCGCACTGGTTGTCTTCTCGCTGCTCTACTTTAGTCCGGGTGACCCCGCATTGGTGATGGCGGGCGAGACGGCTACGCCAGAGGAAATCGCACGTATCCGCACGGCGCTGGGCCTTGATCGGCCCTATCTGGTGCGGCTTGCTGAATGGTCTTTTGGGATACTGAGGGGTGATTTTGGCCAATCGATATTCTTCGGCAAATCCGTCGCAGAGCTGATCGTACAGCGCACCATGCCAACGCTTTGGCTTTCGCTTTTGACCATGTTTTTTGCGCTGGCCTTGTCGCTGCCGCTTGGCATCGTGGCCGCCTGGCAGGCCGGGCGCGCGCCTGACCGGATAGCGATGGGCTTTGCCGTGCTGGGCTATTCAATGCCGGTCTTTGTTTTGGGTTACTTGCTGATCTTTGCATTCTCGGTCTGGCTTGGCTGGTTTCCTGTCCAGGGCTACAAACCGCCGTCAGAGGGGCTTTGGCCTTTCCTGAGCCATCTCATCCTACCCGCCTTTACGCTTGGGGTGGTGTATGCCGCGCTTATTGCACGGATCACCCGTTCCGCCATGCTAGAGGTTTTGCGCCAGGATTATATGCGTACGGCCCGCGCCAAAGGCCTGAGCCTTTGGTCCATGTTGCTGGGGCATGCACTTAAAAATGCGGCGATCCCGATTATGACCATTGTGGGTATCGGCTTTGGCTCGGTCATTAGCGGCGTTGTCGTGACGGAGACGGTGTTCAACATTCCCGGCATCGGGCGGCTGACCGTCGATGCAATTCTGCGCCGCGATTATCCTGTCATTCAAGGCGTGGTATTGGCGTTGTCAGGTGTTTACGTTCTGATCAATCTTCTGGTTGATCTTAGTTACGGGCTTTTCGATCCGAGGATGAAATATTGAGCGCCGCTGTTTCCCCCACAACTGCTTCAACCCCGGACGGGTTGACCCTTGGTGATGTATTGCGCCACCCGACGATCATGATCGGTGGCATTATCATGTTGGTTATGATGGCAGCGGCCCTGCTCGCGCCTTGGCTGGGGACGGTTGACCCGCAATCGCTTTCGGGTCTGCGGCGGTTGAAGCCCCCAAGCATGGAGATCTGGTTTGGCGGCGATATGGTCGGTCGCGATGTCTATAGCCGCACAGTTTACGGTGCGCGGGTTTCACTGATGGTCGGGCTGTCCGTGGCCACGATCTCAATTTTGATCGGGTTAAGCATCGGATTATTGGCCGGGTTTGTCGGCTGGATAGATGCTATTGTGATGCGCATTATGGATGGGCTGATGGCGATCCCGTCTATTCTTTTGGCGGTGGCATTGATCGCCCTTACCGGTGCCAGTGTGGGGAACGTGATCCTTGCGATCACAATATCCGAAGTGCCGCGCGTTTCCCGGTTGGTACGAAGTACAGTGCTCTCGTTAAAAGAGCGACCTTTTGTCGAGGCGGCGCTGGTTGTCGGCACACCCTTTCCCGCGCTGCTTTGGCGCCACATCCTGCCCAATACGCTTGCGCCTTTGTTGGTGCAGGGCAGCTATATCTTTGCCGCGGCGGTGCTGACCGAAGCTGCGCTTAGCTTTATCGGTGCCGGTACGCCGCCCGAAGTGCCAAGCTGGGGCAACATGATTTCGGACGGTCGCCTTGTATTTCAGATCGCACCACATCTGGTGATCTTTCCGGGTGTGGCCCTGGCGCTGACGGTGCTTGCGGTGAATATGATCGGTGACGGGCTGCGTGATGTGCTCGATCCAAACTTCCGGGTGCGCTGATATGGCCTTGTTAGAAATCGATACGCTTTCGACGGCTTTTGCCAGTCGCCAAGGTCAGGTTCTGGCCGTGGATCGACTATCGCTGCAAGTAGAGCGGGGGGAGACGCTGGCCGTCGTTGGCGAATCCGGCTGCGGCAAAAGCGTAACAGCCCTGTCTGCGATGCGCTTGTTGCCCGAACCCCACGGGCGGATTACCGGCGGGCAAATCCGCTTTGATGGGCGTGACCTTGCAGGCCTTAGCGAAGCACAGATGCGCAAAGTGCGCGGTCGTGACATCGCGATGATCTTTCAAGAGCCAATGACAAGCCTGAACCCCGTGTTGACCATCCAGCGCCAGATCGGCGAGACGGTGCGCCTGCATATGGGGCTGAACGCGACAGATACGCGGGCGCGCGCGTTGGAGATGTTGGAGCTTGTCCAGATCCCCGAACCCGCGCGGCGATTGACGCAATATCCACATGAGTTGTCGGGCGGCATGCGGCAAAGGGTGATGATCGCAATGGCATTGGCCTGCGACCCGAAACTGCTGATCGCGGATGAGCCGACGACCGCGCTTGATGTCACGATTCAGGCACAAATTCTGGAAATTCTAAGGGACCTCTCCACACGTCTTGGCATGGCGACCATGTTGATCACACATGATCTTGGCGTTGTGGCCGAGATGGCGTCGCGCGTTGTGGTGATGTATGCCGGCCGCATGGTAGAGCAAGGGGCCGTGGCGGATGTGCTGCACAATCCGCGCCATCCTTATACGGTCGGGCTGCTGGGGGCGGTGCCCAAGCTGGGGTCAAGCCTGAAGGCCGGCCCGCGCCCGACGCTTGCCGAAATTCCCGGAACCGTGCCGCTTGTGCGTGCGGCCCAAAGTTCTTGTGCGTTTGCGCCGCGCTGTCCGCTGGCCGTGGACCGTTGCCGTGCCGAACTGCCACCGGCCGTCGATCAGGGCGCAGGGCATGTCAGCGCGTGCTGGCGCACAGAGGATGTTCCTGCCATGGCTGCGAAATTGCGGGAAGGCACGCCATGACGCTTTTACACGTTCAGGATCTGAAGAAGCATTTCCCAGTCCGGCGCGGCGCGCTTGATTGGCTGAAGGGTGCACCGGCTCAGGTTGTACATGCGGTGGACGGGGTCAGCTTTGACATTGCGGCGGGCGAGACCTTGGGCCTTGTGGGCGAGTCCGGTTGCGGAAAATCCACGGTCGGCCGCAGTATCGTGCGGCTGGAAGATGCCACCGCCGGGGATATCAGCATTGACGGGCGGGCCATTACCACGCTTAGCCGACATGATTTTCGCAGCCTGCGCAAAGATGTGCAGTTTGTGTTCCAAGACCCCTTCGCCTCGCTGAACCCGCGCATGACGGTGGCACAAGCTGTGGGGGAACCTTTGCGCAATTTCGGTGCCACCGATCCGGTCGCCCGCCGTGCAAGAGTGGCCGAGCTGATTGAACGCGTGGGGTTGCGACCCGACCAGATGGACCGTTTTCCACATGAATTTTCAGGTGGCCAGCGTCAGCGCATCGGCATTGCCCGTGCGCTTGGCTTGAACCCGAAACTGATTGTTTTGGACGAACCGGTGTCGGCGCTGGATGTTTCGGTACAGGCGCAGGTAATTAACCTGTTGATCCGTTTGCAGCAGGAATTCGGCATCGCCTATCTGTTTATCGCGCATGATCTGGCGGTGGTGGAACATATCAGCGACCGTGTCGCCGTGATGTATCTGGGCAAGATTGTGGAGCTGGCCGAAAAGCGCAGCCTTTTTGCACGGCCCCGCCATCCCTATACGCAAGCGCTTTTGTCGGCTGTGCCGGTTGCCGATACCCAGGTGCAACGCGACAAGATCATTCTGAAGGGTGATTTGCCAAGCCCGATCCAGCCGCCGTCAGGCTGCCGCTTCCGCACGCGCTGTCCCATCGCTCAAGCTATTTGCGCCAAGCAAGAGCCACCCTTGCGGCAGGTCTCGGCAGGTCATAGTACCGCCTGTCACTTCGCGGAATAGACCTTTTGACAGTAACGGGCCGCCCCCATCAGAAGGCGGCCCATCTGTTTATTCCGACTTGGAGATGTTCCAAAGGATCATCGTGCCGGGCATCCCGATAACACCGCTCAGCTTGGGCGAATGTGCGGCTGGTACGTACCACTGGCCAAAGGGCACGTAGGGCACAACATCATTGTAAGCCATGACCTGGATCTGATCGGCGAGCGCCTGACGATCCTCAGGTGTCGCTGCATCGGGGAACTGATTGATCAGGGCCTGCATCTCATCGTTGCAAGGCCATCCTGGCCAGGCCTTGTCACAGCTTGCCTGCAGCGGGATGTTCCCGACCGGATCAGAGATCAGCAGACCGGGCCAATAGGTCAGGCCGATATGCCAACCACCCTCGGACGGTGCGGCACGGCTTGCACGGCGCCCTGACATCGCAGCATAATCCAGCGCCTGCAACTCAACATTGACACCAATGGATCGCAGGGCTTCTGCAAGGACCAGTGTCGAAGAGTTCATGGTTTGGACATCCGTCGGGTGCAGGATGATGATGGTTTCGCCGTCATAACCCGCTTCGGCAAAAAGCGCCTTGGCTTTTTCCTTATCCTTGCCAAAATCAGCCTCAACCCCGGCATCGCTGGCCAGCGGCGCGCCGCAAACCAAGAAGGCGCTACAGGTTGAATACAGTTCCGGATCACTGAACATTGTGGTCAGGAATTCATTCTGGTCAACAAGATACAGCAAGGCACGCCGCGCACGGATATCATCAAAGGGTGGATGAATATGGTTCATCCGTATCATCCCCTGCGAGCCAAGCGTGTCTGTCCGGCGGATTTCTATTCCGGCAGACCGCAAGATTGGCAAGAAGTCGGTGCCGGGCGATTCAAGATAATCCACTTCGCCGTTTTGCAAGGCAAGGATTGCCGATTGCTGGTCGCGGATGTTCAGCCATTCCACACGGTCGACATTGACAACCTTACCGCCGCTGGCCCCGTTTGCGGGTTCATCACGCGGGACGTAGTTCTCATTGCGCTTATAGACGACCTTAGATCCCGGAACCCATTCTTCGGCGACAAACTCAAAGGGGCCGGAGCCGATAACTTCGGTAACGGCCACATCGGGGGGCGTTTCTGCCAATCGCTTGGGCATAATGACCGGCAGGATTACGCTCGGTTTGGACAAGGCATAAAGCATCAGTCCATAGGGTTTGTTCAGGCTCCAGACGACTGTCTTGTCGTCCGCAGCCTTTAGCTCGGCGGTGCGGCTCCAGATTTGCCGTCCAAAGCTGTCTTTCGCAGCCCAGCGGGTCATGGAGGCGACCACATCCTCGGCGGTGACAGGCGCACCATCGTGGAACGCCAGCCCGTCGCGCAGAACGAATGTCCAGGTCAGCCCGTCTTCGGATTCTGTCCAGCTTTCGACCATCTGCGGCTTGGGGGTCTGGTCCTCATCACGGGCAAACAGGACGTCATAGACCATTGCGGCGTGGCGCTGAACGATGCCCAGGGTCGTGACGATCGGATCAAGCGATTGCAAATCGGCATAGGGTACAACGCGAAGAACACGGTTTTCGGGCACTGAGGTCTGCGCAAGCGCGGGCGCGGTTGCCATTAAACAGGTGAGCATTGCACCGGCAAGCCCACCTTTCAATCTTCGAAGTACTGTCATTATAGCATCCTTATCGTTGCGGTTGCGGGGTCAATCTTGCAGAACAGCGCCGTCGGGCTTGGACATGCCGATAGCGACTGCCGGACGTTTCGCGACACGGTCGTGCCAGCGCTCCAGATGCGGAAAATCATTGAGGTCAAGCGTTGCCCAATCCGAGCGGGCAATCCATGGAAAAGCCGCGATATCAGCGATTGAATAGTCGCCGCCAAGATAGGGCACCTCAGATAAACGCTTTTCCAATACGTTGTAGATCCTGCGGACCAGGCCGACGCTATGCAGGCGCGCGGCCTCCGGTTTTTCAGGGGCCAGATCGGTCCAGTGGTGCGCTTGCCCCATTGTCGGCCCAAGCCCGGTCAGCGCCACCATCAGCCACGCCATCGCGTCTGCAAGGGGGCGGTCGCTTGTAGGCAAAAGGCGCCCGTGACGCTGTGCGAAATCAAGAAGAATGGCCCCGGATTCGAATAGCACATGGTCCCCCGATGCGTCATTCCACTCGACGATGGGGATCTTGCCATAGGGATTGCGGGCCAGCACCTCGGGGGCATTCTGTTCGCCGCGCCGGATATTGATTGGCACGACGGTATAATCGAGGCCCAGCTCCTCTAGGAGTATCGAGACGCGGTTCGAATTTGGTGTGGCCCAAAGCCATGCCTTTAGGTCCTGTTCTTTTTGCAAAAGCCGTTCCGATACTGATATTTTGTCCGATAGCAAGATCCCGTGCCTGCAGGCACGTTCGGGGCACTTCGTGTGAAGTGGTTTGGCCGTTCACCGATCCAAACCCATGCGACGGTTCAATTTGATACCACGTCACTGTACCAAAGGTTTTGGATGGCGCAAGCGCGATGATGCCCGATCCTGAGTACAAAACCTCTTGCGCAGGCCTTCGGTGATTTATATACGCACATATGCGCTAATGTACGTATATATGCCTGAACAAAGATGGTGAACAAAATGCAAGAAAACCCGTGGACGATAGCAATAGATGAGTTCCTACATGTCGGTGGCGCACTGGTCGTTATCATCGCATTTGTAACGGTGATGACGGGCATTCTTCGGGAATATATCCCGCAGGACAAGCTGCAGAAGAAACTGGCAAAACACGAGAATCGCGGCCCTTTGATGGGCGCGCTTCTTGGGACGTTGACCCCGTTTTGCAGTGCGTCGATGGTGCCGGTCGTGATGGGAATGGTAGAGATGGGGGCCTCGATGGGGACGATCTTCGGGTTCCTGATCTCTGCGCCCTTGTGCAACTTTGTGGTGGTCGCGCTTATTTTTGCAACCTTCGGCCTTAAAGTCACTCTTGTCTATATTGCCATCACACTCGGTGGGGCGGTTCTTTCGGGGTATTTGATCGGGCTTACGCCATTGAAGCACGCCGTTCGACGCAACATATCCGCGCCTGCACCCAGTTGTGGCGGTGTGCCGGTGCCTGCCTGCGGGGGCGGCGCGCCAACGGTGGCGTCGGTAAGCTGTGATGACGCTGTAGCAACCAGCGGTGACATGTCTGCGCCTGTCGATTGCTTTGGCGGTGCGGGCGTGGCGGCCCATCCCGGACTGTCCCATGCCGACCGTATCCGCGCCTCCATGCCCTTTGCTTGGGCCTTGTTCAAGCGCATCATCCCCTATGTCCTGATCGGTGCCGTGATCAGCGCCCTGTCCGCGGCATTCCTGCCTGCGGAAATGGTTGAAAAATACGTCGGCAGCGATAGCTGGTCTGCGATTCCGATTGCGGCCGGGATTGGTGTTCCGCTCTATCTGCGCATTGAAATGGCGCTGCCCCTGCTTCAGGTGTTGATCGCCAAAGGCATGGGTATGGGGGCCGCCATGGCGCTTTTGATCGGCGGCACAGGGGCCAGTCTGCCCGAGATCGCGATTATCTCCTCAATCCTCAAGCCCAAAGCCGTTGTGGCTTTCGTCTTTACCGTGCTGACGCTTGCCATGGTTGGCGGGGGGCTGTTCGTTGTCATCGCCTGATGATGTCATGGGGGGCGACCGCAGGGCACCCCGCAGCCTTGGTCTGGCAGCACTAACCTGCCCCTTACGAGCATGGATGGCCATGAAGCTTAAGATCAAAACAACGCTCTTGAACCTGTGTCCCTATACCCATCTCTGGCGGGCCGGCAGGCGGATGATAACGGACCGAAAGCTGCCCGAATCCGCGCGGCCGGGGGCCTGTATCGCGCTGTTGGGGCTGTTTTGCCCGCTCTTCTGGATTGCCTTGTTTTCAGGGGCGGGCAAAGGGGAGCTGATCTTTCATGCGATCCATTCGGGCGTCGTGTTTTTGATCGGGATCGTGATGTTGTTGGTCGGTCTTGCGAAAGAAAGCCGTAACCTCTCTGCAAAGGATCCAACGCATTGCCGTTCTGTGAGGGCTCGGATAGATTCCGATAGGGCTGATCACGGGGGAAAAGATGGATGACCGCTACGTCGAAGCGCTGAAGGCCATAGCAGAGCCCCACCGTTTGCGGTTGTTTTGGCTTTTGCTGGAGGTCAATGAGCGTATCTGTGTTGCCGAAGCCATGGATGTGCTGGGAGAGACCCATTACAACGTGTCCCGAAATCTGAAGATCTTGCTGAAAGCGGGGCTTGTGCGCGCCGAGAAAGACGGAAAATGGGTGTTTTATACGTTGAACACCAAGGATAACGCTTTTTACCGCAGCCTTGCAAATACCGTCCAGACGATCCCTGCATATGAGTGTGAGGATGAAATCAAGCGATGTCGTTTGCGGTTGAGCCTGCGCAAAGACGGGCGTTGTGTTGTGGGGGCAGGGAGTGCCGAGTGGGCGGAAATCTCTGGCCCTGCAACACTGGGATAGGGCCGCGGAGCACAGTGAATACTGCCATGGGCCGGGTATGCAAAGAAGAGGAAATCACAATGACGGACCGACTTGGGGCGAGTGAAGCGCGACAAACGCAGGGATCGCCGACTGAGGTCTTTTGGGCGTTCCTTTGGCTGGGACTGACCAGTTTCGGCGGGCCGATTGCACATCTGGGTTATTTTCGCGATGAGCTGGTGATCCGGCGGCGCTGGCTGTCGGATCAATCATATGCGGATCTTGTGGCACTGTGTCAGTTCCTGCCCGGTCCGGCGTCGTCCCAAGTGGGCTTTGCCTTGGGTATGATGCGGGCAGGTTGGATGGGCGCAATTGCGGCCTTCGTGGCCTTCACCCTGCCGTCCGCCCTCGTACTATCGGGGTTTGCTGTGACGGCGGCGTCGATGTCCGGGCCTATTGGCTCTGGTGCTCTTCACGGGTTGAAGATTGTGGCGGTGGCAATTGTCGCACAAGCGGTCTGGGGCATGGCGCGGACCCTTTGCCCCGACCGCGCGCGTGCAGCTATTGCCGTTCTGGCGGTTATCCTTCTGGCGTTCCTGCCTGCGGCAGTTGGCATGATCTGTGCTATCGTTGTGGGCGCTGTGATCGGCCTGATGCTTGGGCGGGGAACAGCGATGTCGACCGGCGGCCACATGGCAATGCCGGTGACCAAAGTGCAGGCAGGTCTTGCCTTGGCCACTTTCGCCGTGCTGCTGGTCGGTTTGCCCTTGATTGCGGGTGTTTCCAACAGTCTGAATGTGGTGGACAGCTTCTTTCGTGCAGGCTCTTTGGTGTTCGGGGGCGGCCATGTGGTTTTGCCGTTGTTGCAGGCCGAGGTCGTTGATCCGGGCTGGGTCACGGCGGATCAGTTCTTGGCGGGCTATGGGGCCGCGCAGGCAGTCCCGGGGCCGCTCTTTGCTTTCGCAGCTTATCTGGGGGCGGTGCTTGGCCCCGAGCCGAACGGGGGTGTCGGTGCGGTTCTGGCGCTTTTGGCGCTGTTTCTGCCCGGGTTTTTGCTGTTGATAGGGGCTTTGCCGTTCTGGGATCATTTCCGGACCATACCCGCCGCCCAATCAGCGCTCCAGGGGTCGAATGCCGCTGTGGTCGGTATTCTTGGGGCCGCACTCTATACACCGGTTTTCACCAGTGCGGTTCTGGACATGCAGGACTTTGCGCTGGCGCTGCTTTGCTTCGTGGCGCTGCTGGTTTGGAAGGCACCGCCATGGCTGGTCGTGATTATCGCGGCAGTTGGAGGCATTGGATTGCAGCTGCTGGGCTAAGCGGTATTTTTGCCCGAAAAGCCCTTGCGGCAATGGCTTATCGCCTTGCTGCAGGGGGCGGGCGCACGACAAATTCGGTTTATGCTGCGCCCTCGTAGCCCGCTTATGCCCACAGAGTGGCGTTCAGCCTTTCATCTAGAAACTCCAAACGGTCCTGAGCCCAAAAACGCGCGCTCTTATAGACATAGGTGGGCGTGCCAAACACGCCTGCGGCGCTGGCCTCGGTATGGCTTTTTTCCCAAAGGGCGTGGATTTCGTCGCTTTCCTTCATCGCGAGCAATCGCGCGCCGTCCATACCTTCGGCATTGGCGACATCAACCCGCACGGCGGCATCCAGAATGTCACGCTCCTCCGCCCATAGGGGCATGGCTAAAGCGCCGCCTGCAAGTGCCATGCCGAGCGCAAGCGCGCTGGCCCCCATTTAGAACCGTAAAAACTTTATTGTCTGTCTCCCGTTTTAGGGAAAGGCATTGCAGTCTATTCTTGGTTTCAACGACAGCTCACTTTTGTTTGCGCTTCAGCGTGGCGGACCCAAGCGGATGCATCAAGCGATTGGCCCAGCAGAAAATGGCGATTGCGTGGACCAGGTCGCGCGCCATCAGGCTCTGGCCCAGCAGTTTCATGCAATGCATCCGCTGCCCGGCAGGGTTATGCGAAGCATGAGCCCGAAAGGGCTTGTCTCGACGCGGCTCCGGCGGAGGTATCCGCTCCAGTTTCGCCAGAGTGCCCGACCCAGATATCTTGATGCGCGGAGTGCGTCGTTCCTGGCCATGGCCCCGGCAGTGGTTGGCTTCCATGGCCGGGCATTTTTGCGTGGCGGTATCACCGCAGCCGCACCGCGCTCGGCGATGCCGTTATGACATCGGCGCGTGTCGTATGCACCATCCGCAGTTACGCTGCCGATCTGCTGATCGCGTGGGATCTGGTTGAGCAGATGAGGTAACATCGGTGCATCACCGGTATTGCTGCCCGTGATCTCGACTGCTCTGATTTCCAGCGTTGCTCATCAATGCCCTGCCGGGCAGTGGTCAAGCACGTCTGGATGGCAGCTTCACTGAATGTCCGTGACCTGCCCCTCTTGCCGGAAGGTTCGGCATCCCGCTTCATCTCGGGATCGAACCACATCGTCAGTGATCCGCGGCGCTTCAGTGCCGCGTTATAATCAGCCCGGTCCGTCGTCTTATAGGTCGGCGATGTCGGTTTCCTCATGCAGGGAAGCTACCGCACTGGTTTCACGACATGAATCCCTCAACCCCTTTGTGCAACAGTGCCCCTGTTTTAGGGAAAAGGCATTCCAGTCCATTCCTGGTTTCAACGACAGCTCACTTTTGTTTGCGCTTCAGCGTGGCGGACCCAAGCGGATGCATCAGGCGATTGGCCCAGCAGAAAATGGCGATTGCGTGGATCAGGTTGTCGATCTCATCCGGCGATAATCCGGCATCGCGCAACGTGGCGACATGGTCACGTGTGGCGGCTACGGGTGTGGCCGAAAGCGCCTCTGCAAAGGCAAGGATTGCGGCATCCCGCAGCGACAGCCGGTCACGGTTTCGGGTCCAGATCCCGTATATCACATCTGAGGACCCGCTCTCAGTCGCATGGTGATCCGCAGGAACATAGGCGCAGTATTTGCAGCCGTTGACCAGCGAGGCGCCAAGCGCACCAAGTTCACAGTTTGCCCGCGACTGGCCGCCTTTGATGCGCACGGCCGACGTGGGGTTTTCTGCCTTTCCCCTAGATCATGAGCGTCTTAAATGCCTTGCCCAATGCGATTCGCCGCTTGTCGCCGCGGTCCAAAAAGGTGGCGTATACGACTCCGCCGAACATTTGCCGCTTTCGGTGTTCACAGAGGTGAGGCTAGCAACCGTCAGTAACAGCTTTCGCATTCGCAACCAGATCGGCCGTGCGTTGCAAGGTCAGGATGTGCGCCCGACTGCCGAAATTTTGACCACTCTTCTTTGAACGCGGTTATGGCGGCGGGGGTGGGCATCGGAATTGCGATCCCGTCACGGCCTTTGGTGTGC
Organism: Pseudorhodobacter turbinis; assembly: GCF_005234135.1. NCBI lineage: Bacteria > Pseudomonadati > Pseudomonadota > Alphaproteobacteria > Rhodobacterales > Paracoccaceae > Pseudorhodobacter > Pseudorhodobacter turbinis. Next base: position 761,817 of record NZ_CP039965.1, on the reverse strand, counting down.
CTGTTCAGGGGATCACTATTCGCCCCCTTGCCACGCACATCAAGTATAGCTGGGGGATGTTTACCCCCTTGGAAACGAACCTGATGGATCACTTGGTGCAATTGACCGAAGCCTTCACCGAAGTAAGTTTGGCCATTGTGTCGCAAGTCGAAGACCTGCGGAATGGTCCCTCAAAAGGACAAGCCGGTTAGGACGTCGGTTTGCCCGGCTTGAGTGGCCGCAAGGTCCGGTTGTAACCCTCACCATACAACCAGGGGTGCTCTGTTCAGAGCTGAGATGCGCAAGACCGCGTGAACCCTTCACCGCTGATCCGGATAATACCGGGGGAGCGAGGGAAAATGTTTATAGGCGCGCAAGTGTCGCTTTATCCGATGACGTCAGATTTTGTTGGCGTTATCACATCGGGGCTCGCGGCCCTTACACCCTATCAAGACAAGCTGCGGGTTGAGACGGACGACATTTCGACCTTGATGGTCGGTGCGCCTGATCCGCTGATTGATGCCATTCGCGATCTATTTGCTGCCACCGCGCGTCGCCCCGATCATGTTACGATGCATGTCACCCTGTCGCGTGGTTGTCCGGGTGAGCCTGACGATCCAAGCTGTCGTTGTGACACGCTGGCCCGTGCACAAGATCAATCCCTTGAGGACCGCAAATCGCTTGCGCTTGCGGCGGTGCGCGCAGCCCCAGATCTTGAGGCCACGATCGATGTGCTGGGGCAAGACAGGCATATGGATGAAATCTATGGCTGCATCGATTTCCTGAAGGCGTCAGGTACATTCGTGAAACCCAAGAACTTCTGCACGCGCCCGCGTGGTGATGCGGGCGTGGTATTTGAGACTGTGCGGCAAGCGTTCTTACGGTTCGGTCCTGCCGAGGGTCATGTCACGATCGATCTGACGGCCTCGGCCAACAGCCCCAGCCTCGGCTAATTCCCGATCAGCGCGGCACGGTTGCGTTTGGAGACGTCATGCAGTTCATGCGACATATTCTGCCGACCATTTTGCTTGCCGCGGCGCTTTTGATGGCGTGGCAAGCCTATTGCACGCTGGCCGCCGTGTCACCGCTGCTGCTGCCCGCACCCGACCTGCAGATCTGTCAGGCAAGACCTATGCAGGCGTTGGTGGCGGGCAGGGCCGATTTCACCCTTGAAGTGGCGACTTGGAAGGGGGTGAATGGCGTGCTTTTGGGGCGTCAGAAATCCTATTTCACCTATGCCGATTACGGTATCCCCGATCAACAAAACGGCTATATCGGCACCCGCGCGGAGGTGTTGCAAGAGGATGCCGAAATGGTGGCCGCATTTATGCAAGCAACGCAGCAGGGCTATGAATGGGCGGCCGACCACCCGGCGCAGGCGGCGGACATGTTGATGGCAGCAGGCGAATTTCCGAACCCGGCTTTGGTTGGCGCCTCTATTCAAAGCATCGTTGGCGGCGGCTATTTGCGGGATGGTGATACGGCGGTTGGCACGATCGATGCAGATCGTTTTGCCGCGATGGCACGGTTCCTTTTTGACAGTGGTGTCCTCAAGGACACGACCGGCACACCGCTGGAATGGCCGGGGGATGTTTCGGCGTGGTTCGATCAAAGCTGGCTGGCGGATTGATCTCTTTTGCTGGCAAGATCGGTTACCGCATCAGTGCTCCCTGTCACAAAGGCCATGATCAGCCAAAGAGGCGAGCACGTAGCAATCTTCCGAGACGCCGCCTCCGTGACAGCCCTTGGCAATCCGGCTAAGTTCCTGCTCCAAGGTCTTTAGGCGTTTGATCTTCTCGCGCACATGGGCAAGCTGCGAAGTTGCGATTTCGTTCGCGGCTTCGCAGGACTTGTCGGGGTGTTCCTGGAGCTCGATCAGGGAAGAGATCGCCTCTATCGAGAACCCCAGATCACGTGCGTGGCGGATAAAGCTGAGCCGTTCCAATCCGGTCTTGTCGTATCGTCTTTGGTTCCCCTCGGTGCGTTCCGCCTCTGGCATAAGTCCCATGCCCTCATAGTAGCGAACCGTGGGAACTTTGACCTTGGTGCGCTTTGACCGTTCGCTGATAGAATACATGAAAGCCCCTATAACCTCTAGCTTGTATAGATATTGCGGGGGCTGGTGCCCGAACTCAAGAGCCGCCCGCATCACCGGTTTTCGGGCTATGTATTTTCTTTGCATAATATGGGGGGCGGCGATAAACTATGCCAGCAAAAGCGTGGGCGGTGCCGTCGTGCGTATGGATATAAGGGTGATCTCGGTGTTGATATCTAAGGCTAAATCTGTCTGTTTCGCGGGGTTCGCAATATGATTTCCATCGTTGCAGAGAGCCCCTTGGGGCCGGATCTGGACTTGCTAATGGCCCGCCATACGGCGGATATGCATGCAGATACCCCTCCTGATAGCATCCATATGATGGACGCAGGCCAGCTGGCCGTGCCTGCGGTCTCATTTTTCGTGATGCGCGATAATGGTGTTCCGGTCGGCATGGGGGCTTTCAAGCGGATTGACGACACGCATGCCGAGATAAAGTCGATGCATATTCTGGTCGAAGCCCGCGGCCGTGGCCTGTCCAAACGTATGTTGTCGCATTTGGTGGATGAGGCGCGTGCAAGCGGCCTTCGCAGGCTAAGCCTAGAGACCGGCATACAGCCCACATTTGTTGCCGCGCGTGCACTTTACGAAAAAGCGGGCTTTATCCTGTGCCCCCCGTTCGAGGGCTATAGCGAAGATCCCAACAGCATCTTTCTTACAATTACACTTTGAATTGGCGTTCTTGGTGGGGGCGGCACGTCTGTGTGCTTTCGCTGGCTCTGTTGCACAACCCTTGGCGGATGCAATGTCCGGCCCGATCATGGTGTATAATTACCGGTTGTCGTTGAACACCATGAAGGTCGAAAACTATGTTAGCGAAGGGATCTGAGGGGCGCGCCCCTTAATTCCGGTCAATCCAAAAATCTCTTGAACCTCTAGTTGCTAGAGGCGTTAGGCATAGAATCACGAAGAGTGATGCCCAGCCATATCCGGAGAGAACGATGACCACAACTTTGCCCGACCAAGCCGAACCCCGTTGCGAATGGACCGTTCGGGCATGGATTGCGGATCATGTGCCAATAAGAACAAAACCGCCTTGGAGCGGCTTCCGGGCGTGTCCGATATCAACGTGGCCTTGATGACCGAGAGGTTGAAACTCTCGCTTGATGAAACGCAGACACGCCGTGACAAGGTGGAGGCAACGGTGAAGGCGCTTGGTTATGGGATCAAAGAATGGCGGGTTGGACGCAGCCGGATTGCGGCGGGCGACCGCGCTGGAGGAGGAAGGCAAGACCGTTGCCGTGCTCTACCGCGACCAAGAACCCCTTGCCCTTTTTGCGCTGCGCGATGAGCCACGCAAGGACGCGGCCGAGGCCGTGCGCTAGTTGCGCGCCATGGGAATTAGACCGATTATCCTGACAGGTGACAACCCGCGCACTGCGGCCGCTATTGCGGGCGGTCTGGGCATGGAGTTTCAGGCAGAGATGATGCCCGAGGACAAGCTGGTCGCGATCAAAAAGCTGGGTGAGAGCGGCCATGTGATGATGATTGGTGACGGCATCAATGATGCACCCGCGTTGAAGCAGGCCTGCGTCGGTGTGGCGATGGGATCGGGCACCGATGTGGCGCTGGAAACCGCTGATGCGGCCATCCTGCGGGATCGTGTGACAGATGTGCCCGCGCAAATCCGGCTGGCACGGGGGGCGATGGCCAACATCCGCCAGAATGTGATGTTGGCGCTGGGATTGAAGGCCGTGTTTCTTGTCACCTCGGTCCTGGGCTTGACGGGCCTTTGGATCGCCATTTTGGCCGATACCGGTGCCACTGTGCTGGTGACATTGAACGCGCTGCGCCTGTTGCGTTTCAACCCCGAACAGGAGGGATAAGCGCTAAGCCTTGAAGAAATACGCCGCCCTCTGTCGGCTGAGCTCCGGTTCCATTTCGGGATCGTAGCCGCCTTTGCGCGCTTCAATCATGGCGCGCCAAGGGTAGCTTATGTTGCGGCTTTCAAGGATGGCCATGTGCTCTTCCATCGTTCTAATCTTGCGGGGCGGGTTCCCGGCATAGACCATACCACCTTCAATGCGTCCGCTGACCACGCTGCCCGCGCCGATTATGGTGTTGGGGCCGATGTTCGATCCCGGAAGGATATAGGTGCCCACCCCGATGAATACGTTGTCACCGATGACAACGGGCCCCACGGCATCAAATTTGGTTCCATGCGCTTGATTAAGCATAATCGCCGATCCGTCGTGGCCGGATACAAACCCGCCTGTGATCCAGACGTTATTTCCAATCCGCGTTAGATGCGGGTCCGTAAAAACGGCCGCAGGATTGATAGAGCAATTATCACCCATGCTTTCAAAACCGGCATGGCGGCGCATGTATTCTGTCCAGTCATCCAGCGACGGATTGCCGAATTTACGCCAAATCTTGACATATTTTCCGTGCTCGACCGCAGACTTTCGCAGAAACTTAATCAATAACTCACGTAACATTTATGTAGTTCCTCAGTTTGGGCGACTGTATCGGCCCAAGGGGGTATTCTCAAGTTAATGGGATAAAACACATGCTTGCGTAGGCATCTTCATGCCTGTGCTTGATATGTGTTTCTAAACCGGAAAACGTATTCCCTTTATTAAGTGGGGTTATTGTCAGCGCTATTTTATATCTGGGCCTGTTTTTGTATTTTTTAATTGGCCGATTACCAGGCCATTAAATTGCCGCATCGGGAAGGGGCTCCTCTTTTCCCAAACGGTTCCTTTGATGGGCGTTGTTGCATAAGTCGGTTTTAAGACGCGACGTCCCCGTTCCCCTTTTGGGTCAGGCAACGCGTTCGATCTCGGCGGTGCCGAGTGCATTGAAGCGGTTCATGAGTGCCACACGGATATGGACTTCAGCAGCTTGGCGGTCGGGGTCTCGTGACGCGATCCTCTCACCGAATGCTTTGAGACATCGCATCCCGGCCTCGATACGACTTCTGACGTGATAGCCGGACCAGCGTTTCCAAATGGCCCTGCCCAGGCGTTAGGTCGCCCTGAGGATGTCGTTGCGGGCTTGGGCGGAGGGACAATCCTCTTTCCAGCGGCGGCCATTCTTGCGAATGGGGATGACTGCGGTGCCGCCTCGATCAAGGATCGCGGTGTGACAACGGCGGGTGTCGAAGGCGCCATCCACTGCCCGGCAGTGCATGTTTACATGCATGTGAGGGACCGGTCACTGTGCCGATCTGTTCATCGGGCGGGATCTGGTCCAGAAGATGAGGTAGAACCGGGCTGTCACCGTGGTCGCTTGAGGTGAACTCCACCGCCCGGATGTCGTCGGTGGCAGTATCCATCGCCAGATGCACCTTACGATACTGGCGGCGGCGATGTGTGCCATGCTTGCGCGCAAGCCATTTGTTACCCGGCAGGGGATTGCATCGCAATCGCCCGAGAGGGCGCCATCGCCCAAGAACTTGATCCCCGTGCTGTCCACCAGCAGGTTCATAGGCCCCGGCGCACGGCGGTTCGACATTTGCACCGTGATGGTCTTTTGTCGCCGACTCAGGGTCGAAAAGTCGGGCACCGTCCAGTCCAGGCCTGCCATCTGCAGGATGCTGCCCACCATGCCAGTCGCTTGCCGCAGTGGTAGGCTGAACAGAACCTTCACCATGAGGCAGAACTGTATCGCGGCGGGAGAAAACACTGGTGGGCGACCAGGGCGGCCCGCCTTCGGGGCGAGCCACATCATGTCCTTGTCCAACCACCCTCTCACGCATGCAGGCATGCGTTGCCGGGCAACGGATCAACAGTGAACCACGGCGCTTCAGCGCATCGTTGTAGGATTTCCAGTTCGTCGTGCGATAGCGGGCGATTGGGGGCTTGCTCATGAAAGCCTGTCTAACCGCATTGTTTCACCTTGTGAATCGCCTGCCGTCAGAGTTTTGCAACAACGCCCATACCATCTGCCCTTGGCAAAACCTAACTTGATTTTTCAGATCTTTGATCTCACCACCGACATTCGACGCTTGCGCTCATCGCAGCATCGGTCGAAGAAGGCTCAATGCCGACCTCGAATGCAGCGCAGCATTTCACGATATGATGCATTGTCAACGTCGGGTTGTCGTTGTGGGAGGGCGTGGCAGATCGGAGGAACTGTCATGCAAACACCAAACTTACCCGCCATCCGCGCGCTTCGTCGGCCTAGAATAAGGGCCGGATCATCGACTAGAAAAGGCCGCTCAAGCCCGAACACGTCTGGGGGCACTGTCAGAAGAAACCTTGTTGAGGCGGGCAGGGCGAGCAATTAGCTTCGTGGGATGACTATGTTGCACAAATCCAGAAGGGATTCATGTCGTGAATCCAGTGTGGTAGCTTCCCTGCATAAGCAAACCGACATCACCTACCTATAAGACGACGAACTGGGCTGATTATAACGCGGCGTTAAAGCGCCGCGGATCACTGACGATCCGTTGGCCGGTACGACACGCGCCGATGTCATAACGGCATCGCCGAGCGCGGTGCGGCTGCGGTGATACCGCCACGCAAAATGCCCGGCCATGGAAGCCAACCACTGCCGGGGCCATGGCCAGGAACGACGCACTCCGCGCATCAAGATATCTGGGTCGGGCGCTCTGGCGAAACTGGAGCGGATACCTCCGCCGGAGCCGCGTCTAGACAAACCCTTTCGGGCTCATGCTTCGCATAACCCTGCCGGGCAGCGGATGCATTGCATGAAACTGCTGGGCCAGAGCCTAATGGCGCGCGACTTCGACCGCCTGGTCGCCGAGGTTCAAGTGCGCGTTGCGATCCTGAACGGCTACACCGCCCTTGGCATCCCCGTCGCGGAAGCCGTGGGGTAAATCCGTCTGGGGAAAGGCGCGAACCGTTCGTCAGCTGATTTGCGCAACAGAGTTGCGTGGGATGACAAAACGCAGTCCCTTTCGTTGCTTCAAGACGAACCCAGAGATTATCCGTCTGGCCGTGATGCTATATGTGCGGTTTCCGCTTTCGCTTCGCAATGTTGAGGATGTTTTGCACGAACGCGGCATCGAAATCAGCCATGAGACGGTTCGATTTGGGTGGCACAGATTTTGTCCGCTGTTTGCTGCAGAGATCCGTAAGAAAAGGGTCAGCCAGATGCGCGCATATTCGAATTGGCAATGGCACTTGGACGAAGTGTTCTTGAAAATTAACGGCGAGACGCATTATCTTTGGCGGGCGGTGGATCACGAAGGAGAAGCCCTGGAAGGCTTTGTTACAAAGCGCCGGGATCGCAAGGCAGCATTGAAATTCCTGAGTAAAACAATGAAGCGTCATGGGCGCGCACATATTTTCGTGACCGACAAGCTGCGATCCTACGGTGCGGCGATGAAGGTAATCGGCAGCACCGAAAAACAGGAAACTGGCCGCTGGCTAAATAATTGGGCCGAGAATTCACACCAGCCATTTCGAAGGCGGGAACGGGCTATGCGACGCTTGAGGCGGATGCGAACCCTGCAGATATTTGTCGCCGTCCACGCCTCGGTCCACAACCATTTCAATCAGGAACGACATCTCTACAGCCGATCAAATTTCAAGCTCAACCGCGCAATCGCTCTTGCCGAGTGGCGTCAACTCGGCGCGGCATAAGGATCAGCCTTACTGTCCTTGGAGAGACAGCTTCGCATTTGTCTGACACCACCGCGGCTAACAATCACACCACGTTCGGCAAGCAGATCCTCGACACCCGCCGCGCTCAGCGGGAACCGGTGGTACGCCCGGACAGCGTAAGCGATGATTTTACGTGGGTGACGAAAGCCCTTAAGGCGGAGCATTGGCCCGGTATTTTCATGCGCCACCCGATAGCCAATCCAGCAGGGCTGAACAACTTGGCAATGCCGTCCTGACCCTAGCAGTGCGTGAGTAAAGCAGGCGCATTGAGTCTTGCAGTCTATCAAGCTGTTGTTATTATTTTATTGGTGAAAAAAATCTGGTGGTACATACGCCAACCATTTTCAGGCACGGCGCTTTCCCATAAGTTCGGCAACTAATTGTTGAACCGACTTCGTCTGTTTTTCCGGCCAGCACCGCGTGCTTGCATGGGGGAGAGGGGGGCTGGACAGGGAAAGAAGCTGGCGCAAGCCTTGGCCGCCCTGCGGTTTTCGGGATGCCACGATCCAGGCTCCGTTCAAGCTGCCCCTGAGACAGACGCCAGGTATGGTTGTCGGCTTGCTGCAGATGGCGGATCTTGAACGGGGCGGTGCCCGATTACACCACCTTGTGCGACGGCAAAAGACGCGGGCTGTCCGGATCCCAAAGGGCAAGCGATCGGCTTGGGGACTGCTGGTGGCGGCTATGACGCCCAAAGCCGGGTCGAGAGTCCGCGATGCGTTCGCCGAAGGGCTTCAGGCAGTGCATCGCGGCAAGACATCCAGACCGCGAAACCCAAATCAGCATCGCGCCGACAAACCACTTCAATGCGTCAGGCATCGCCAAGAACGTTCGCGTGGCCTGAAGCCCGTGGGGAAAGGGGAAGTCACGCCTCAGGCTTGAGGCGCGCACCCGCGCCTACTCCACGGAACACTTCAACAGGCCGCTTGACAAATAGGCACGAAAGCTGCCCATTTGGTAAAAATCTGTTCTGCAGTCATGGGTGCAGAACAGAGAAAGTAAAAACAATAGGGAGTCCATCATGTCTTTTGATCCATCTTTTCGTAAATTAGGCGCCTTTGCGCTTTCTTCGCTTTTGCTTGGGGTTGCTCCCGCAGCACTCTTTGCCAACACTCCGGCCGATACGCTCGTGATTGCCGATGCGATTGACGATATCGTCTCGCTCGACCCGCATGAGGCGTTCGAGTTTTCGGGCACTGATATCGTCAACAACACCTATGACAGCCTGATCGAGCTTGACCCGCAACAGCCCGGCGAATTGCTGCCCGGCCTTGCTGAAAGCTGGGATGTGTCCGAAGACGGCCTGACCTATGTATTCAAGATGAAGCCGGGCATCACCTTTTCGTCTGGCAATCCAGTGCGGGCTGAGGATGCGGCATGGTCACTGCAACGCGTCGTCAAGCTGAACAAGAACCCGGCGTTCATTATCAACCAGTTCGGCTTTACCCCCGAAAACGTTGAGGGAAAAATCACAGCGGATGGTGACACCCTTACCATTGTCACTGACAAACCCTATGCGCCAACATTCTTTTACAACTGCCTGACGGCGGCCACCGGTGCCATTGTGGACAAAGAAACCGTCATGTCCCATGACGACGGTGGTGACATGGGTGGCAAGTGGCTCAATACCAACTCGGCTGGTACAGGTGCTTATACGCTGCGGTCGTTCAAGCCGAATGAAAGCGTTGTTCTGGAGGCGCGTGAGGGCTATTGGCGCGGGGATGCCAAGTTGAAGCGCGTCTTCATCCGCCATATTCCAGAGGCGGCGACCAACCGTCTGCTGCTGGAAAAGAGCGATATCGACATCAGCCGTGAAATGACGCCGACCGATATTTCGGGCATCGAAGGCAACGCCGATCTGAAGGTGCAGGATGATGTTGGCGGGCAGGTTTACTACCTTGCGATGAACCAGAAAAATGAGGTTTTCAATAACCCCAAGGTTCTGGAAGCGATGCGCTATGCTGTGGATTATCAGGGTATGGCGGGCAGTTTTCTGAAAGGTCAGCAGGTTGTGCATCAGGCCTTCTTGCCCTCAGGCTATCTTGGCGCGCTGGACGATACACCCTACAGTCTTGATATTGAAAAGGCCAAGGCGCTGTTGGCAGAAAGCGGTGTCGGGCCGATTAAAACCTCGATCACTGTGCGCAACGTGCAAGAGCGTATGGACATCGCCCAGTCGATCCAGAACACTTTTGGCCAAGCTGGCATTGAGGTGGAGCTGAAAGTCGGTGACGGGGCCGAGGTGTTGGGCATTTACCGCGCCCGTCAGCACGAAATCACTGTGCAAACATGGGGTCCGGATTATCCTGACCCGCATACCAACGCCTCCACTTTTGCGATGAACCCCGACAACTCGGACGAGGCGAAACTGACCGGATATCTGGCATGGCGCACCGCCTATGATCCCGGTGAGCTGATGACTATGGCGGAGCAAGCCGTTACAGAGCGTGACACGGCCAAGCGTAAGGTCCTTTACGAAGAAATTCAGCAAAAGCATCGCGAAACATCGCCCTTTATTGTGATGTTCCAGCAGGCCGAACAATCGGCCATGCGCAAGAATGTAGAGAGCTTCTATACTGGCGGGGCGACCGATCAGGCGACGTTCTGGCTGGCCACGAAGTAAGCACAGCAGGCGGGCGGTTTTTTGGCCGCCCGCCGCTATTTATATGACAGATACTTCGCACCCCTCCCGTATTTCGCGCTTGCCTGCGTTTTTACAGCAGATTGCAGGCATTATTCTGACGCTGGCCATCACTCTGTTGGGGCTGCTTCTGGTGACCTTTGTCATCTCCCGTGTGGTGCCGATTGACCCGGTTTTGGCCGTGCTCGGTGAACGCGCGACAACCGCGCAATATGATGAAGTGCGGCTGGCTTTGGGGTTGGATGAGCCGTTGTGGAAACAATTCGCCATCTATGTCTGGGACGCGCTGCACGGTGATCTGGGCAATTCGATCAAATCCGGCAGGCCCGTCGCGCAGGAAATTGCCCGCTATTTCCCCGCCACCTTGGAACTGGCAACGCTTGCCACAATTATCGGCGTCATTGTCGGGGTGCCTGCGGGCGTTTTGGCCGCCACCAAACCCGGAACCTGGATTGACCAGATCGTGCGGGTTGTGGGTTTGATGGGGTATTCTATGCCGGTGTTCTGGCTGGGGCTGATCGGTTTGCTGCTGTTTTACGGCATTCTTGGCTGGGTGGGCGGGCCGGGGCGGCTGGACAGCGGTTTTGAGATGATGCTGGAATTTGATCTGACCCAATATACCGGCATGATCTTGCTGGATACCGCGCTGAACGGGCGTTGGGATATGTTCGCCAACGCCATCAGCCATATCATTTTGCCTGCCTCGCTGTTGGGCTACACCTCTATGGCCTATATCAGCCGGATGACGCGCAGCTTTATGATGAACGAACTGGGGCAAGAATATATTACGACGGCGCGCGTCAAGGGCATGCCGGAATACCGTGTGATCTGGGTGCATGCCCTGAAAAACGTGATGGTGCCGCTGATTACCGTGATCGCCTTGTCCTATGCCTACCTGCTGGAAGGTTCGGTTTTGACCGAGACTATTTTTGCGTGGCCCGGGTTGGGGCGTTATATCACCGACTCTTTGTTTTCCGCTGATATGCCTGCGGTTTTGGGCGGGACTGTGGTTGTGGGGGCGGTGTTTGTAACGCTGAACATGCTGTCGGATATCTTGTACCGACTTGTTGATCCGAGGGCGCGGTGATGGCTGTCTTTACATATTTGCGCGACCAGAACCCGTCCTCGCGGATGCAGGCACGGCTGGGGCAATGGTATTTGGCGTGGCTGCGGATGCGGCGCAATCCACTGGCGATGACCGGGCTTGCAATCATTCTGGCGCTGCTTTTCGTCGCCGCTTTTGCGCCATGGCTGGCACCCTATGACCCATTGGAGCAGGATTTGGGCCGTCGCCTGCTGCCACCGTTGTCGCCGGGCCATTTATTTGGCACCGATGATTTTGGTCGTGACATGCTTAGCCGGATTTTGTTTGGCAGCCGGATTACGCTTTATATTGTGTCGCTGGTCGCCGTTACTGCCCCGGTTCTGGGGTTGTTGGTTGGCACCGTGGCGGGGTATTTCGGCGGCTGGACGGATCAGATCCTGATGCGCATTACCGATATCTTCCTTGCCTTCCCGCGTCTTATCCTTGCGCTTGCACTGATCGCGGTGATGGGGCCGGGGATTGAAAACGCGGTGCTGGCCATCGCCCTGACCGCATGGCCACCCTATGCGCGTGTGGCGCGGGCGGAAACGCTGACGGTTCGCACCTCGGACTATATCGCGGCAGTTGGTTTGCAAGGGGCGGGGTCGGGGCGGATCATCTGGGGCCATGTGATGCCGATGTGCCTGCCGTCTGTCATTATCCGCGTCACGCTTGATATGGCAGGGGTGATTTTGATCGCTGCCGGTCTGGGCTTTTTGGGCCTTGGCGTGCAGCCGCCCTTGCCGGAATGGGGGCTGATGATTTCGTCGGGGCGCAAACTGTTGTTTGAACAGTGGTGGGTCGCGACGGTGCCGGGCCTTGCCATTTTCATCGTCTCGCTTGGCTTTAACCTTTTGGGCGACGGGTTGCGCGATGTACTGGACCCAAGGAATAGTGGCAAATGACCCTTCTTTCAGTTAAGAATCTGCGTGTTAATTTCGACACCGAAACCGGCGTGGTGGAGGCGGTTCGCGGCGTGTCATTCTCGCTTGGGCGCGAACGGTTGGGGATTGTCGGTGAAAGCGGGTCCGGGAAAACCATGACGGGACGTTCGGTGCTGCGGTTGATCCGCCCGCCGGGCCATATCAGCGCGGATGAGATGGTGTTTGACGGCATCGACTTGATCGGAGCCAGTCAAAAGGAAATGCGCGCGCTGCGCGGGCAACGTATCGCGATGGTGATGCAAGACCCGAAATACTCGCTAAATCCGGTCATGCGGATCGGCGCACAATTGACCGAAGGCCTGCGCCAGCGCGACCGGATGTCAAAGGCAGAGGCCCGCATCAAGGCCATCGCCGCGCTGGAGGCTGTGCAAATCCGCGACCCTGAACGCGTGATGGACGCCTATCCGCATGAGCTGTCGGGCGGCATGGGCCAGCGTGTAATGATCGCGATGATGCTGATCCCTGACCCTGATTTACTGATCGCGGATGAGCCGACCTCGGCACTGGACGTTACGGTTCAGGCGGAAATCCTGTCCATTCTTGATAATCTGGTGAAAACGCGCGGCATGGGGCTGATCTTTATCTCGCATGATTTGCGTCTGGTCGGGCGTTTTTGTGACCGCGTTTTGGTGATGTACAAAGGCCGCGTGGTAGAGGAGTTGGCAGCGAAAGATCTGATGCACGCCAAACACCCCTATACACAAGGTTTGCTGAACTGCCTGCCACGGATCGGCGGCAATCGCGCCCCGCTTGCCGGGCTTGATCGCGATGCAGAATGGGCAACGTAAAATGCTGATTGAAGTTGAAAACCTATCCGTCACCTATACTGCCAAAGGGCGCAAGGTCCGCGCCGTAGAGAACGTCAGCCTGTCTGTTGGCTTGCATGAAAGCTATGGCTTGGTGGGGGAAAGCGGGTCGGGAAAATCGACCATCCTGCGCGCGATCTGCGGGCTCGCACCTATCAGTGCCGGCTCGATCCGCATTGACGGGCAGCCTTTGACCGCCCCCCGCAGCCGCGATTTTGTGCGTCAGGTCCAGATGGTCTTCCAGGATCCCTATGCCTCGATCCACCCGCGCCACACGATTGACCGCACCCTGTCGGAACCGCTGGCGATCCACGGGATCAAAGACAGCGACGCCCGCGTTATTCAGGCGCTGACCGATGTTGGCCTGCCGACCAGCTTTCGCTTCCGCTATCCGCACCAACTTTCGGGTGGTCAACGCCAGCGGGTTGCGATTGCGCGCGCACTGATGTTGGAGCCGTCGATCTTGCTGCTGGATGAGCCGACCTCGGCGCTGGATGCATCGGTGCAGGCGGAAACCCTGAATCTTCTGTCCCGTTTGCGCAACGAACGCGGCTTGACCTTCCTGATGGTCAGTCACGATTTGGCGGTCATCGACCATATGTGCGATCGCATTCTTGTGATGCAACAGGGCAGCGCGGTTGAAGAACTGACCCGCGATCAACTTGCCGGTGCCCAGATGCAAACCGACTATGCCCGCACCCTTTTCGACGCGAGTGCGGACCGTATGCTTGAAGGCTAACCCTTACCCCGCACCCCAAAAACCAGTAATTAAACAGGTCTTTCTTCATGTATCATCCGGTTTTCGACGGCCATAACGACTTTCTGCTCCGGCTTTTAAAGGACCCCGAACGGCGAGAGGATATCTGGCTCAAGGGTGATGGCACGGGCCATCTTGACTTGCCACGTATGCGCAAGGGCAGCTTTGCAGGCGGGTTCTTTGCGATCTATATCCCGTCGCCCATGGCGCATGACGCGCCTGATTTTCAAGAGATGATGCAAAACCCACCGTTTGAGGTGCCGCTGCCGGACCCTATCCCGGCCCATATCGCACAGCCCACGGCGCTTGCGATGGCGGGGCACCTATTGTGGATGCAGCGTGCTGCACCTGATGATTTCGCGCTCTGTACCACGGTTGTTCAAATCCGTGATGCCATGGCAAAAGGCAAGATAGCCGCGATCATGCATATGGAAGGCGCCGAGGCGATCAGCCCCTCTCTGGACGAATTGCCGCTATATCATGCGATGGGTTTGCGCTCTCTCGGGCCGGTTTGGTCGCGACCTACGGCCTTTGGTCATGGCGTGCCGTTCAAGTTTCCCGGCTCCCCCGATACGGGTCCGGGCCTGACGGATGCAGGTAAAGATTTGGTCCGCGCCTGTAATGAAATGCGCATCATGCTGGACCTGAGCCATTTGAACGAGGTGGGGTTTAATGATGTCGCCCGACTTTCAGACGCGCCACTTGTTGCGACCCATTCAAACGCCCATGCGGTGACCCCCTCCACCCGCAACTTGACAGACCGGCAGCTGGCGATGATCCGTGATAGCGGTGGCATGGTCGGGCTAAACTATGCCAGCGGCTTTTTGCATCCTGACGGTAAAGAGGGCGCCGATATGGGATGGGAACCGATCTTGCGCCATATGGACCATCTCATTGAGCGGCTGGGCGAAGATCATGTCGGGCTTGGATCTGATTTCGACGGCGCAACATTGCCCAAAGGGATAGGCGATGTAACAGGGCAACATGCCCTACAAGACGCGCTGCGCAGCCATGGTTATGACGATGCCATCCTCGCTAAGATTTGCCATGAAAACTGGCTTGCGGTGTTGGAGCGAACATGGGGCGGGTCGTAATGCCTGTTATCCCGTTTCGACGTGGTTGGGCAATTTTCAAACTACCACTGTGTTTGGCATAGTCCTTACACCCAACGCCAAGGTTCAGGCCTTCGCTAACGGGGACGTCTCAGTCAAGTGCTTTTTGACATACGCATCCGACCGCATAGTTGCAGATTTGATGACAGTTGCTTTCTGAGCCGTTCTGCTTTCGCCGCGGCCTTCGTCGGAGATCATCCCGGGTGCATGCTTCGGTCCGTGGGCAGCGCTTGGCTGCCAACATGATGCTGGTTCAAATGCAATTCCGATGTGCCTATCTCATAGGCGTGCTCAATGTTGGTCGGCAACAGTCCTGACCACGGCATTATCGGAACCACGCCCCTGCGCGACCGCCGGTTTGTGATCCAACGAACAGATAGTTTTTGCGCCCAGGCACTAAATCGCTCCGCGATATGGGCGCTTGTTTCTGGTGTTGCGCTGAGTTGGGATTTGTTTCGCGATTTGAGATGTTGGGTGTGTGCTGTTGGTTGAGGTGATTTTGCCTCGATTGACAGAGGGTTTTCCCATGAGCATTCAGCACTCCACTCCAACACCGCCCCTTACCGCCGGAGCCGCGTCGAGACAAACCCTTTCGGGCTCATGCTTCGCATAACCCTGCCGGGCAGCGGATGCATTGTATGAAACTGCTCGGTCAACGCCTCTCCGCGCGTGACTTCGATCGTCAGGTTGCGGAGATCCAAATCCGCGCAGCGATCCTAAATGGCTTCACAGCTCTCGGCATACCCCATACAGTGGTCGTAGGCTAAATCCGTCTGGGGTTAGGGGAAGTGTGACCTCAGGCCGATTTGTGCAACAAAGCCGCTCGCGACTGCAAACGCCGTTCTAATCAAATCCGCAATGTCCAGCTCCCTCGCCGGATAATCCAGGTTCACTCCCTACAGCGGCCATTCTTCGCCCCGCACCTCTCGGGCGTTCTACTTCCCCGGACCCAGCTCTCCCTTCAACCGTGCTAACGATTTCATTTTCGAATCTTTAGCTCGTACTGCGTAAAATTGAGGCCATTTGGTGCCTCGGCTTCATTCTTCCTTCTTGCTTAAGCCGTACCAAGGGATTCACACGACGCAAAAGGACTGCCCGATGCCCACATACTCATTCATCGGCTATTCGACTGACTCGTTGGTCTACGATTCTGTTAATAATTCGTGGTCGCTTCGGCCGGACTACGACCAAGACCTGCATAGGGTTCAGTTTTCCATAAGCGACGATGACGCCTATATGGGCGGGGACAACTTCGATGACGAAACCGGCAACGACGCCAACCAGTTTGCAACAGTCACGGATATGAATGGCTCGCCCGTCGCAAGCGGGCAGGTCTATGCCGAAGAATTTTACGCCGTTTCCAACTCAGCGACGGGGCCGATCTGGATCGAAAAAGTGGAGATAGCAGGCAAGCATGTCGGTTACCTGGTCAGCGCGCCTCTGGATCCCAGTCTGACTTATTCCCAAACAACTAAGATGGACTCGGAGGATAATGCGCCAGACAGTGATGCTCCACAGGGCAATACGCCATCCTATGCCTCGCTTGCGGACGTTCCTCCGTGTTATGCACCAGGAACTTTAATCGACACACCTGACGGTCCGCGAGCAGTTGAAGCGCTTGAGCCCGGAGATATGGTCATTACCCGCGACCACGGTCCTCAGCCAATCCGCTGGACTCACCAAGGCGAGCACTCGTTGGACGACGCCGAAGTTAATGAAAAACCAGTCCAAATCAAGGCTGGCTCCCTCGGGTACGGTCTTCCGTCCCATGACTTGATCGTATCGCCGCAACACCGCATCCTTGTCGGCGGGGTCGGACAGTTGCATCAGGTCTTTGCCACCGAGGCGTTTGCGCCCGCGAAATCGCTGACAAGTGTGCAGGGCATCCGCCACATGCAGAGCAAGGCCAAAATAACATGGGTTCATTTCGCCTGCGACCGCCATGAAGTTGTAACCGCCAACGGCTGTTTGTCGGAATCCCTACTGCTCGGGCCTATGGTCTTGAACGGATTGCAAACCGTCGAACGTAACGCGCTGATCGATATCTACGGACCTGCGCTGACGCCAGACGTGGCCCTGAATGGCCCACCTGCACGGGAATGTCTGACCGTTGGCGCAGTCAAACGCCGCATTTTCGAACACTTCAAGGAAAAGGGAAAACTCATCGCCAAGGAAATCAAGAAATGGAACGTGGATGCAGCGTTGGAGAAATATGAGGTCGAGCAGATGCGCTTGGCGAAATCGTCAGTTCAATCCAATACGAATACAATCCTCGTCGCGTAGGCTTCGCATCGGCGCGTCAAAGAGGGCTTTAGCTGCGCTACAGAATAATGGTAAGTTTGGGCGGTGATCTCAACCGGTCGATGCAACACACTGTGCGAACTTCTCTGCTGGCGTTTGATATTGCAAGGTCTTGCGAGGTCGTTCGTTGAGTTGCCTTGCGATAGCGCTGAGTTTTGCTTGGGAATGGACGTACAGGTCGGTTCCGTGTGGTAAATACTGCCTCAAAAGCCGGTTGGTATTTTCGTTCGATCCGCGTTGCCACGGTGACTGAGGATCGCAAAAGTAGACATCAACATCCGTGGCCAGCGTGAAGCGCGGATGATCCGCGAGCTCTTTTCCGCGATCCCACGTGAGAGATTTGTACAACTCGCGTGGCAGGTATTGTGCCGACTTGATCAATGCCGTGATGACACTCTTGGTGCCCTTGTTCGCGACTTTCACCAGCATCACGTACCGAGAATGCCGCTCAACAAGCGTCGCGACATAGCTGTTCTTGGATCCGCCAATAAGGTCCCCTTCCCAGTGCCCCGGTACGGCACGATCGTACGCGCTCTATCGCAACACGCCCCGCGCCTCGCTGTATCCTGGCGTTCGATTGTTGAGCCATCAACCGCGCACCGGTCTTGGCAGCAATCTGGTCCAACAACTCCATCTGCGGGGCGCGCAGGGCCAGACCCGTGACCAAAATAGTCGTGCGCTTGCCTGCACGCAAAGCATCGGCCGCGTCCCTGATGCGTTCTGCGTCGGGGGCTTGCGGCACATGTGGCGAAAGCGGCGCAGGCTTGGCCATCGAGGTTTCCGTCCACGCTGCATCGGCATGAAGGATAAGTGTGGCAATCTGGCCGGAGTTGGCGCGGGCGGCCTTAATAGCCTCTTGTGTCTTTGTGCCAACTGTATCCGATGTCGCGGCCCGACCCACCCATTGCGACATGGGCCAAGCGAGAGAGTCAATGTCGGAGGTCAGCGGCGCGTCATGCATCAGATGATAGGTTGCGTGGTCTCCCACCACGTTGATTATCTGAGTATGTGCGCGCCGGGCGTTGTGGAGGTTTTCCAACCCGTTCGCCAGCCCCGGCCCTAGATGCAACAGGGTCGCCGCCGGTTTGTCGGCCATTCGGGCATATCCATCGGCGGCCCCGGTGAGCACACCTTCGAACAGGCCAAGGATACAGCGCATCCTGGGCTGGCGATCTAGTGCCGCTACAAAATGCATCTCGGAGGTACCAGGGTTGGCGAAGCAAACGTCGACGTCATTCGCGAGCAATGTTTCACAAAGTAGATCGGCACCGTTCATCTGTGTTGGTCCTTTATCAATAAAGTTGCTTGGTGGCGAGCAGTCGAAAGAACGCCCCAGCCCGTCGCAGCCGCGCCTAACAGCCGGGAGAATATGTCTGATTTGGTTCTTGAATAGGCGGCTATCCCCGCACTATGCGGTACAACAGCATTATCTGGCGTTGTGATGCTGTAACGCGCAAAGACGTTTTCATCCGCCTCCCGCCTCCCGCCTCCCGCCGCCCCAGTCCGGCATAATGGCTTGTTGTTCGCCGTACCTCTGCGTGCAAAACCTTCGTAAGAAAGCCTGCGAAATCCACATTGCTAACCAACTCTGGCACCCCGGATAAAGGACTCAGTATATTGTGGCTGGCCGCAAAGTCCTTCTCTCGATGGAAAGTATCGCGCGGCGGCGCGCTGTTGTCGCGGTGTGTGGCTGCCACTATTATTACGAAACCGTTAAAGGAAGTAGCCTCGACAGCAGTCGTGTCGGAAACTAGGGAAAGAAACACCGCGTCCATATGTTAGGATGCCTGTCGCAAGCCGGCATGCCCGGACTCGACTTGCTGGCCATAGTTCTTGAATTTGACCAAAACATCAGCGACCTGAGACTCTGACATGATTGACGGTTCGCCAAGCGGCAGGCACATGACATACTGATGCGCCAGCTCCTCGACGGTTACGGCCAGTGAAAGCGCTCGAGCAATAGACACATGCCCAGTAATCACTCCGTGATGCGCTAGCAAGCAAGCGCGGCGCCCCTCTAGCGCCAATAGCACACTATTGGCCAGTTCCTGGGAGCCAAAAATCTCATAGGGGGCGCAGCGGATATCAGAACCGCCTGCTGAAGCAATCAGGTAGTGTATGGCCGGAATGTCGCGCCCGAGGATAGACAGTGCAGTTGCATGAGTTGAATGGGTATGCACCACCGCGTTCATGTCGGGCCGCGTTTGCAAAATGTCGCGGTGGAAGCGCCATTCACTGGATGGCATAACATCGCCCGTATAAGTCGCATCCCAACCCATCGCGACAACATGTTCCGGGGTCAGCTTGTCATAGGAAATGCCGGTAGGCGAGATCAAAAATCCGTCACCGTAGCGCACGCTGATATTTCCGGATGTGCCCTTGTTAATACCAAGGCTGTTCATACTACGGCAGGCTTCGATTAACTCGGTGCGCAGGGCCAGTTCTTTGGATGTCATAGCGTTCCTCGGTCTATTTGATTAGTTAATTAGATGGTTTGCCAAGAAAGTTTCGGCCGATATTATTCGGCATAATGGTGATTGATCGCCGCGCTGCACAGCAACAAGCGCCAGAATCCTAGTCAACGCCTTTGCAAAAAAATGCGGGTATCAGGACGCCATCGTCGAGAATGTAAATGTTTAAAGAGTTTGCCAAGGTTTTCATTCTACTTCTCTTTGGTAGTTTTCAAGTCAGTATTGCGCGAAAAACCTGGCAAAACGTCGATGTATTCGTCACCTTCCAGTGAAAGATCCTGCAAAATTTCTGCGGTATGCTCCGCAAACTGCGGCGGTGCCAACCGGTAGCTCGGCGGGGTTCTCGACAATTTGATCGGGCTGCCCGTCCCACGGTATTGGCCTATGTCTACAATCATTTCGCGGTGGGTCGTATGCGGGTCGGCCACCACCTGATCAATGCTACGTACAGACCCGCAAGGCACGCCTGCGTGGATCAGGCGGTCGACCAATTCGGTGCAGGCAAACGCCGCAAGCGCCTGCTCCAACTCCACCTTCAGCGTATCACGATGGATGTTGCGTTCTTGGTTCGACTCAAAACGTAGGTCTTTTGGCAGTTCAGGGCGGCCAATCTCGGCGCACAGCGTTGCAAACTGGCGATTGTTTCCCACAGCAAGAAAGATCGGATCGGTGCCGGTCGCAAAGGTATCATAGGGGCAAATGTTGGGATGTGCATTGCCGGTTGGACGAGCCACTTTGTCCGATAGGTAATAATTGGGCAAATGCGGATGCAGCAACGAAACGCCACAATCATACAATGTGGTTTCCACAAACTGTCCCTTGCCGCTAAGAGTGCGTTCCGCAATGGCCATCAAGATACCAATCACGGCGTTCAGACCCGTGACCATATCCACCACAGGAAGGCCAACGCGCAGCGGCTGCCCGCCGATTTCGCCATTGACGCTCATGATCCCGCAAGACGCCTGAATAGCCGCATCATAGCCGGGCAAACCACCCAGTGGGCCGTCCGCACCAAACCCCGAGACCCGACAATGGATCAGCCGGGGAAAGCGTGCAGACAACTCATCGTAGCCGATGCCCCAGCGTTCCAGCGTTCCCGTTTTGAAATTCTCAATAAAGACATCTGCCGTTTCCAGCAGCGCAAGCAACACTTCACGCCCAGCAGGCTGAGCGATGTCCAGCGCCATCCCACGTTTATTGCGATTTAGGCCAAGGAAATAGCTGGCTGTACCGTCAAGAAAGGGGGGGGCCCAGCCACGGGTTTCATCGCCTGCTGGCGGCTCTAGTTTGATAACATCGGCCCCGTGGTCGGCCAAAATCTGGCCGGCATAGGGACCGCCAAGCACACGGCTGGCGTCGATGACCTTAAGATGGGAGAGTGAACCAAAGTCAGGCATGTCGGATATTCCAGTTGATCAGAGGACGGGCAAAGCGGCGCCATCCCGGCGCATCTCGGCTGCAAAGGCGGGGTAAGTTTCTTCCAGCTCGTCCAATACCCGACCGCGCAGAAGCGCCAGCATGGCGTTGTCCGGAGTAGCGGTTACGGGCGGCGCGGCATCGTGCAAAAAGTCAAAGCCGGTGGCGGCGCGAATTTCGTCAAGATCATGGCCCGGATGCACGCTTTCAAGCGTAAATCCGGGGCGTGTTTTGTCAAATTGGAACAGACCCTTGCTAGTTAGCAATGCATAGGGGCCGCCGGTGCGGTGAATGCCCGGATCGCTAGTTCCCGGTGCGCTTATGAAATCGACTTTTTCAACAAAAACGCGCGGCGAATGCTCTTCGCGAAACAAGATCACGCGTGGCACTACAAAATAAAGATAGGCGGCGCCGAATGATCCCGGCCAGCGCACAATGGATTGAGGATAGTCGCCGACACCCACAAGGTTCACATTGGCCTGCCCGTCGATCTGGCCGCCGCCCAAAAAGAATGCGTCAATCCGCCCTTGACCGGCGCAGTCGAACAACTCGGTTGATCCATTGGTGAAAAAATTATGCTCCACCGACCCCAAAATCGAAATGCGAATTGGTGCGGCACCCACTTGCTCCTTCATTGCGCGCAGCAACATTGCGCCTGCCGCAGGCATGGGTGACGATGCCCCGACTGCGACATGGCGCACCCCTTCCAGCAGGCGTGCAATGGTGCAGATCAGTATTTCTCGCGGCAGAACTTGGCTCACTTTACAGTCTCCGCTTGCTGAGTTGCCATATAGTCAGCAAAGCCTTCCGCCGTACGCGCTGCCTTGCCATAGAGCAGCAGTTCCGGCGTGTCGGGCGCATATTCGCCCCACAATCCGTAGGGCCACGCACCTTTTGGTGCGAGAGCAATGGCAGTGACATAGAGAGCGGGCAGGGTACCTGCC
Source organism: Pseudorhodobacter turbinis (assembly GCF_005234135.1). Lineage (NCBI taxonomy): Bacteria > Pseudomonadati > Pseudomonadota > Alphaproteobacteria > Rhodobacterales > Paracoccaceae > Pseudorhodobacter > Pseudorhodobacter turbinis. The sequence goes on along the minus strand of NZ_CP039965.1, from coordinate 739,694 downwards.
GCGGTCATCTCATCCGCTAGTAACGAGCCCTCGACAATGCGTTCCACCGTCACCAGGGTGGTCGTCGAAGCATAGGCCATCGCAGCCAGTTCCCGCCGCCTGCCGATCCAGACGTTACCATGTTTGTCGGCCATCGCCGCGTGGAAAATTGCCACATCAGGTTTGATTGCTGGAATAAGGACTATTGGATCTCCACCGTCGGCAAAGGGATTGTCGATGATCCGCCAATCGGCGCGGTGATGCAGCACATCCGTGCCGATCAACCCGCGCATCGGTACAAATGGGCTGCCCTTTTGCGCTGCCATCAGTCCTGCATGAATTGCGGGACAAGTAGCACCCTTCACCAGGATCGCGCCTTCCTTAACGGCATGATTGAAGTGAGGCGCCCCGCCTGCTTCACCCAGCGACATTGCACTGGTCTCCACCGACCGCACTAGTCCGGCGCCGATGAGTTGATCAACTTGCAAGCCACCTGTCGGCACACAAACCAGGTCAAGATCGCCCGCGCCATGGTCTATCATTGGACGTGTCATCGCCATTGACACGCCTGCATAATCAACAGGCAGCGCCACGCGCATTCCAGAGGTAATGGCGCCCGCTAAAGCACGAGGATTACTTAGCATCGACTGTCTTCCTCTTTACGGCCAAAGACACAGCTTTCCTAGGTGGAACGTTTCTATACCTGTTCCATTGTATAGAACAATATCCTGTATTTTAGGATAGAGACTCTTTCCTAATCATGTCAATCACCAATCACCTGCGTTATTGCGCGAAAAAGTTGTCCTTTAACAATTGATTACGCCGCAGTGCGAAATTGACGGTGATAAGATGGAAGTTCTTGACAAGAGTTCCGAATTAATAAAGCATTCTTGGAATATCGTTCTGTATTGTGGAACGAGGTACGGGGAGGGGGCATTATGACTGATCGCTCGATTATGCACGTTGATCGTTGGGGCGGAGGCATCACTTCTTTGCTACGCGCAGAAGCACGATGGGATCGGGCAAGTATCTCAATCCGTAAAGTGATGAAATCTTAAACGGAAACGGGCGGGTCGCAGCTACTTTTATCATTAGTCAATGCACTGATGTGTGGTGAAGCAGCTGGCTAATCCTTAAGAGGAAAACGTGCAAAATGGACAAAGCTTTTATAAAAGGACTTCGTTTGATCGAAGCTTTGGCCCTTAGCGAAACTCCCCGTGGGGTGACTGATCTTGCTACAGAGTTAAATCTTACCAAAAGCAATACGCACCGTTTGCTGGCCACCTTGCAAGCCCAAGGCTATGTGCAGCAAATTCCGACCTACAGTACTTATCAGTTGACGACCCGTATCTGGGAGCTTGGCAGCCATGTGATCCACCGTATGGACCTCATTCAAGTGGCGCGGCCAGCGATGATTAAACTGGCGGAGCAGACCGGCGAGACTGTGCATCTTTCGCTTTTGGAAGATACGGACGTGGTTTATGTCGACAAGATCGAAAGCACGCATCACATTCGCGCCCACACCAGAGTCGGCGCACGCGCCCCAGCCTTTGCGGTGGCCACTGGCAAGGCCATGCTCTGCCATAAACCCGACAGCTATCTGGAACGATTCACCCCGCATTTCCAGCGATATACCGAAACAACCCTCACAACGCTGGCAGAGCTGCGCGCAGATATTTCTACCGCCCGCGCGCAGGGGTACTCTTCTGTTTTGTTAGGTGAATGGCGTGACGGAGTGGCCGCCTGCGCCTGCGTCATTCTTGGCCGCTCAGATGAACTGGTCGGTGCCATTGGCATGTCTGGCCCGGATTCACGAATCAAGCGTAAGCAGTTGAAAGAATGTTCCATCTATGTGGTTGACGCTGCTCACAGTATCTCCGTCGCCCTTGGCAATACGTCCCGGGGATAATCCCCGTACCCCTCTGAAAGCAGGCCACACGATGACTTATCCCAACACTCAACTACTGATCGCTGGCGTCTGGCGTAATGGCTCAGATAACGCCAAAATCGACGTGAGAAACCCCGCTACTGGCGATGTGATTGGTGTAGTGGCCCATGCCACCCTAGCTGATCTGGATGAAGCACTTGCCGCAGCTGATGCCGGTTTGCGGATTTGGGACGTGATGGGCGCGTTCGACCGGTACAAGATTATGCGCCGTGCAGCCGACTTGCTACGCGACCGCGCTGACCGTGTAGCAGCTATGATGACAAACGAACAGGGCAAGCCACTGGCTGAAGCGCGGGCCGAAGTGATCAACAGTGCAGACATCATCGACTGGTTCGCCGAAGAAGGCCGCCGTGCCTATGGCCAGATCATTCCAGCCCGCCACAGTAACGTGATGCAGATGGCAATCAAACTACCTGTCGGCGTGGTCGCGGCGTTTACGCCTTGGAACTTTCCGATCAATCAGGTGGTACGCAAATTGTCCGCCGCCCTTGGGGCAGGCTGTTCGATCATCGTCAAAGCCCCAGAGGAAACCCCAGCTGCCCCCTCCGAACTTATCCGCGCTTTCGTTGACGCAGGCGTCCCATCAGGTGTTATCAATCTGGTTTACGGGGTTCCGTCCGAAATCTCTGAATACCTTATCGCACAACCAGTGATACGTAAAATCTCGTTCACTGGCTCAACGCCTGTTGGCAAACACTTGGCCGCCCTTGCGGGTAAACACATGAAGCGCGCCACTATGGAGTTGGGCGGACACGCCCCCGCATTGGTGTTCGATGATGCCGATATTTCCCAAGCGATCAAATTACTGTCCACTGCCAAATTTCGCAATGCCGGACAGGTCTGCATATCGCCAACCCGCATTCTGGTTCAGGACGGCGTCTATGAACAGGTACTGGACGGCATCACCCGTTTTGCAAAAGCAGTTAAGGTCGGCGATGGCATGGCGAGTGACACACAAATGGGCCCACTTGCAAATGAACGTCGGTTGCTGGCGCTTGAAGAATTGATCGAGGACGCTGTGGCGCAAGGTGCAGTTTTGTGTGCAGGGGGCAAGCGCATCGGTAATAAAGGCTACTTCTATGAACCGACAGTGCTTTCCGATGTGCCGCTTTCGGCGCGGATTATGAACGAAGAACCGTTCGGCCCTGTCGCCATCGTGAATCGTTTTACCAATATTGATGGGGCGATTGCAGAGGCGAACCGCTTGCCCTTCGGCCTGGCCTCTTACGCCTTTACCGGGTCTGCTAAAGCAATCCATGCCATTGGTATCGGGATAGACGCCGGCATGACCACGATAAACCACATTGGTCTTGGCATGCCCGAAGTGCCCTTCGGCGGGGTGCGTGATTCCGGCTATGGAACTGAAGGCGGATCAGAGGCTATCGAGGCTTATTTGATCACTAAATTCGTGACCCAGATGACAGCTTAGCTTTTGATATGGCCGACTGCGCAGGCCAAGTGGCGCGCAAATGGAATAGGTGCTGATTGGTATTGGCACATTTGAACAACACTTAAGCGAATGTGAGGTTACCTTGACCCAACCCCTAAATCCCAGAAAACAAGATCTAGCCGTTCTACGCGGGATTTATAAATCCCTGATCTTAGCTGAAACGATCATATGTTACGGAACATTTGCACTAGGTACCATCGCGCTAATAATTGATATTTTTGGACGCGAATTTTTGGGAAATGGCGTGTTCGGCGCGCAGCGGTTTGCCGTATATTGCATGGCGCTGGCGGGGATGATGGGCTTTTCTTATGTCATTAGCGAAGGTGGGCATCTGCGCCCCTCGGCAGTAGACCGCATGTTTCCTGAAGGTTGGCACGCCGCGATGGCGCGTTTTGGCGACCTGCTCTCGGCACTGCTTTGTGTATTGCTTGCTTGGGCCGCGTTCACTTTCGTATCCAGCACTTACCAGATCGGTGAACGTGACATGACCCTTCCGCTGGACCTTTGGACGATCCAAACCGTGCTCATTCTTGCGTTTGTCTTTGCCGCCACGAAGTTTATGATTTTCTTTATTGCGCCCGCCTTACGGCCCAACGATAACGGAGAAGCGATGTGACTGGGATCTTGATCGCAGTCGGCGCGCTGCTGCTCGTGCTTTTGCGCCAACCAATGGTTTTGGTTTTGGCCTTTGCTGTTATCTGCATGCACGAATTCGTTGCGCGCAATTCCTCAATCGACTTTTTCATTCAAGACTTGTGGTTTACCATCGACAGCGACGTTTTGTTGCCGATCCCGATGTTCATCCTTGCGGGTAATATAATGAGCAAAGGGCAAATCGCGCAGCGGCTAATCGATATTATGGTCGAACTTACGGCCAATTTGCGTGGTGGGCTTGCGGTTGCGGCGGTGCTGGCTTGCGCAGTCTTCGCCGCGATTTCCGGCTCTTCCATTGTCACACTCGCCGCTATTGGGTCGATCATGTATCCTGCATTGCTGAGGGAGGGGTATTCACGTCCCTTTTCCTTGGGACTTTTGTGTACGGGGGGGACACTCGGCATCCTCATCCCGCCATCCATTCCCATGATGCTGTATGGAATTATCACCGATACATCGATCGTTAATCTTTTCATGGGCGGCGTTGGGCCCGGAATATTGATGGTGATGACGATCTCCGTATATTGCGTTGTCGTCGCGCCGATCCCATCAAAAGGCAACTTTTCGGGGGCACGACTGCTCACCAGTCTGCGACGTGGCGGGCCTGCGCTACTACTGCCGATCATCTTGCTAGGCGGGATCTACAGCGGCTACTTTACCGCGACAGAAGCCGCCGTCGTTTCACTAGTCTATGCGCTTTTGATTGAGGGATTGATTTACCGCGACCTTCACTTAAAAGACGTGGGCGCAATGCTGGGAGAGACCATCCGGCTTTTCGGCACATTGCTGCCGCTTTTGGCGCTGGCAGGCAGTTTCAACACTATCCTTGATTATGAGGGTGTACCTCGGATGCTGGTCGAATGGATGAGCCATTGGATCACCAATCCGATAACAGCTGGCTTGACGATGAACGTGATCTTGCTTTTGGCTGGATGTTTCATGGATGTCGGATCGGCTATCTTGATCCTGTCGCCACTACTGTTGCCGCTGATGGTATCGCAAGGTTTTGACCCGGTTCATGTTGGGGTCATTACTACAGTTAACCTTGAGATCGGCTATATTACCCCACCCGTTGGCATCAATCTTTTCATCGCGATGGGGGTCTTCCGCGAAAGTTTTGCGACAATTGTGCGCGGGGTCTGGCCCTTTGTAGGTTTGATGATCATTCCGCTACTTATCATCACCTTTGTACCTTGGATCGTACATGTTTTTGTACCTTGAAGAATGGATAAAATTCTATGAACGGCGCTGATGCTCTTTGTGAAACCCTGCTGGCGCATGGGATCGACACCTGCTTTGCCAATCCCGGCACGTCAGAAATGCATTTTGTTTCGGCGCTGGACCGGCAACCGCGCATGCGCTGCGTATTGGGACTGTTTGAAGGTGTCGTGACCGGTGCCGCAGATGGCTATGCGCGTATGGCCGACAAGCCGGCAGCAACGCTGCTGCATCTGGGCTCGGGTCTGGGCAATGGGCTGGCAAACCTTCACAATGCAAGGCGCGCCAACACGCCAATGGTCAATATCGTCGGGGATCACGCAACGGATCATTTGCAATATGATGCGCCGTTGACCAGTGATATCGCGGCTATCGCAGGCGCGGTTTCACATTGGGTGCGCAGCACTGCTGGCCCAGATCAAGTGTCGCACGACGCCAGAGATGCCATTGCCGCCGCATGGTCGCCACCGGGCCAAATTGCCACACTGATTTTGCCCGCTGATGCCGCTTGGGGCGAAACCAATCGGGTAGTGGCGCCAGCCACGCGTGCCTCACGCGCGGCACCTGACGAAGCGGCTGTGCGCGCAGTTGCCGAAGCAATCCGCAGCGGCAAAAAAACGACGCTGTTGTTGGGTGATGTAGCTTTGCGTGGCAAGGCTCTGCAAACGGCGGGTCGCATAGCCAAAGCAACGGGCGTGCGTCTTTTGGCGCAACAGGCAAACAAGCGATTGGAACGTGGCAGAGGGCGTGTGCCGCTTGATCGGGTGCAATACCGTGTCGCGGATGCAATTGCGCAGTTCGCGGATACCGAGGTTCTGGCACTGGTTGGTGCCCAGTCACCCGTCGCCTTTTTCGCCTATCCAGATATGCCCAGCACGCCGATTGGTGCGCACACTGAGGTGCTGCAACTTGCAGGTGGCGAAGCGGATCTGTGTCAAGCTCTCCAACAGCTAGCGGGCGAGCTCAGGATTCCACGCGATGTTGTGCCCGATGTTGCGCCAGTATGGTCTGATGGGCTTCCTCGGGGCGACCTTACAGTCGACAAACTGGCGGTGGCGGTTGCCGCTCTGCTGCCGGAGCACGCGATCATTGTAGATGAAGGGATAACCGCGGGACGTGCGATTTATTCCGCTACACAATCGGCTGCACCGCATGATTACCTACAACTAACCGGCGGCGCAATTGGTAGCGGTTTGCCCATGGCTACCGGGGCGGGTCTGGCTTGCCCTGACCGTAAGGTTGTATCGGTACAAGCAGACGGCAGTGGTATGTATACGTTGCAAGCCCTTTGGACGCAGGCTCGCGAAAAGTTAGATGTGGTGACAATCATCCTTGCGAACCGCCGCTATGCGATTTTGCACGGTGAATTAAAGAATGTAGGGGCTAACAAAGCAGGCGCGAACGCTTCGTTGATGCTTGATCTTGATCGTCCCGAACTTGACTGGTGTGCCTTCGCCAAAGGTGCCGGTGTCGAAGCCGCCCGTGCCACGACCGCTGAAGAATTGTGCGATCTGCTGACTGCCGCCTGTGCCAAACGCGGACCGTTTCTGATCGAAGCGATGCTGTGAAAACTTTAAAATTACGATAAAATGGAGGAGAAAACTGATGAATAGACTTTTAAGGAACGTTTCAGCCTTAAGCTTGGCCGCGCTGATGTCCATGCCCGTCTCGGTACAAGCCGAAGAGGTAATCCGGATTGCAGGATCGCTGCGCCCTGGCTCAATGATGCATGGTATCATCCAAACATTCATTGATAATTTCAACTCGAAATCGGGCGACGATTACAAGGTTGAGTATCAATTAGTTGGAAATGATCAGGAAATGACGCAGCAGGTCATCCGTGGCCGATTGGAGATTGGCACAACTGGTCTTGCTGGTGCGGCGGTATCCATCCCACCGGGTGCGGTGCTGTCGATGCCCTATCTGTGGAACAACGATGCGCAACGGCGTTGGGCCACTGATAATGTGGTACTTCCGGTGCTAAAGGATATTTTTACTGAGAACGGACTTGTAGTTATTGGCATGGGCGATGCCGGGTGGTCCAACATGTTTTGCAAGGAAAGTTGCTCAACTCCTGAAGATATCGCAGGCAAGCGGTTCCGCATTCCGCCAGCTGCTTCGGCGCGTGCATTCTGGGAAAAAGTTGGCGTAAACGGCGTTCAACTCTCTCTCCCTGATTTCTTTACTGGATTGGAGCAGGGCATGGTTGAAGGTGGTGATCTTCCGCTGACATTCTTTGTCACTACGCCTGCCGCACAATATGCAAAGACCTATGTGACAACCAACCAGTACCATCACGAACAGATCTTTTTCATCAACAAAAGCTACTTTGAAGGTCTTCCGGAAAATATTCAGGAACTTCTGATCACCGCCATGCCATCGACTGATGAAATGCGGCGGCGGCAGGATGAAGACGAAGTGCTTCAGGCAGCCAAATTCGAAGCAGCTGGTGGCAAATATATCTTACTGTCGGAGGATCAGAAAAAAGTTTGGGCTGATAAGGTAGGCGATACACATGAGGCGCTGCTGACAAACCTGCCTGAAGGGGCCACGCGCATTTATGAGGCGGTTCAGGAAGGCAAGCGGCAATTCGCCGAGCAGCCAGAAGCAAGTGCAAAACCGTAATACATACCGTAATAAAAAATGCGCGCCGGGGTTCAGCCACGGCGCGTTTTTTTTACTATAGGGCAGGGTGAAAATACCTCAAATTTATACGGTGCAAGCAGCACGAGCCTGCGCGGTCATCTGGCCGATAGCGTTAATATTTTCCTCACTGCGCAACAAATTGTACGCGAATTGAAATGCCTGCGCCTCGTGCCGGGCACGCAAATCGTCATCTTTTATCGCATCAAATTCAGGAACATGGGCACGTCCTATTAGGCGGCGCACAACCTCCACCGCAGCATAACCAACTGCATCATCCAGGACGCGCGCGAGGTAGCTGTGCAGAAATGCATCAGTTGCACCTGACAACACAGGTGCGGCAAAGTTGGCGTAAGCAAAGACTCCGCCATCGCGATTTTTCTGCCAATGAGTTGCAAATTTCTGCACAAACCCTTCCCACAACGTTTCGATTGTATTCAGTATGTTTTCACGCTGTGCATCGCTGCCACCATGGGCTGGCAAGATGAAGAAACCTAAAAGCAAATTGCCAATCATCATGCCGATATCAAAGCCCATTGGCCCGAAAACCGCGAATTCTGGGTCGATCACAAAAGTTTCGTCCGAGGTGGCCATGATTGAGCCCGTGTGCAGATCGCCATGTAGCAAGGCGTCTGTGCGGGTAAGAAAATCCAGTTTCAGTTGCTCTACCCGCATGCGGACAATTGGGTCAGATTGGATGCGAACGACTGCTGCATCAAGTTGGGGACGCGTCCACCTGTTGTCATCAGAACCGACAAAAGCATCCGTAAACACCAACCTTTCGGTTATCTCGCACAGTTCCACATTGCGCGAAAATTCGGCAACCAATTGTCGCTTGTCGCTTGGCTTCAGCGCAAAATCGGACGTGTTGAACAAACAATTCGCGAGATAGGTGGAGATATGGTCGGCAAAGTCAGGATATTCCTGACCCGCCATCAACCCTTTGCGCAGGATCTCATGCGGAGTGATAAACTCCATCGCAAGCATAGAGGCATCGGCGTCGTAAGTATAAACGGTTGGGACATGCAGCGGCGCAAGTTCGCGAAACAGGCGAAGCGCACGTGCCTCAAAGCCAAGCCGGTCGCGAGTAAGAGCCCGAGTGCCGCGTGAAATCCGTGACCATGAAGGCGCATGTTTAATCGCCATTTGCACCTTTGGCGTCCGGACGTGAAAGATAAAATTCAAGTTGCCGTCGCCGATCTCACTAATCTCTGCTACGTCGAGATCTGCGCCAAAATGCACCAGCAAATCGGGTTGGGCGGCTATATGGCCACGAAGGCCTTCAGAGTTGGAAACTCCATTATTATCCTGAGGTGAGAACTGCGTCATAATATCCCTATAAGTGCGTTCAAAAGCGATCCACAGCAAGTCAGACAACTTTTTATTGGCTTAAAATCATTATCATGGTCGGCACTTTCCAAGTCAATGTGCTGGTAGAGAGCGTGATGGTAAAGTTATCACTAAAGGGTCAATTATTAACGAGAATTCAGCCGTTGATCTTTTAAGCATTCAGATTTGTTAGAAATTAGAGCGTGAAAGCAATGAATTGCGACACCGCTGGAGAACTGTTGATACGTCTATCGGCCCTGCTGCAAAAAATTCAGCTTCAGATCGGATTTTTCTTACCTTGAACCGACTCATCCCGCGGCATCCGTTGCCTGTCAATTGTTTGCTAAAAAACAACGAGAAGGACTCGCTCACAGAGCAACTTGAAGTATCGCGTTTTTGTTTTGAGCAAACTTCGTCGATGATACCCGCTCCAACCATTGTCCGGCTGGCGCATCCTTAGGATAGCGCGGAGAGGGGACACTAAATTGCGTGGCCGAGACTGCGCGTTGAGCGAAAAATTTCGGTTCTGGCCTTTACGCTAAGTGTGTTTTCCATTCGTATCCGTGCGTTTTACGCGAGTTGATGACAGCACATCTCCAACTCGATCTCCGTCGGGTAGCGATTTGCCGTGTTGCTTTTCGTCAGGAACATCATCCATATTTAAGACAATGGTCTCAGGCAAACTGCTACGGTTCAGTGGCAAAGATCATCGTAGCTTTTCTTGGCCAGCTGGATGCGGAAGACAAAATGGTCTGGGGCATGATGAGCGGCGTGCAGAATGGTCTTGCCAAAAGCGACATCACCTACGAACATGGATATCTGTGGATTGAAGGCAAAACTTGGCAAGAATATCAGCAATTTACTTTGATTCAGATGAGATTGGCCTTATGATGGAATCATCGGAGTTTATGATAAATTCCATGAACCAGAGTATCAAGTCTAAGTGAACTAATAGGCGGCTGGCCGGCTATCTGTCTGTCAACTATCCCATCACAAAAAAGTGCGGGCCGAGCCATTCTGTTGGCGGTTGAGGGGTACCGCATTGCATACAAAGATTCGAAGGAAATCAAAATGGCGACAGAACTGTTAGTGAAAATGCCGACGCTTCATGACAAGAGTGTCTTGATAGTGGATGGGATGGTGCAAATTCTGGACCGGAGGAGCTTTCCGTTTCAGATCGAATACGTTGACTGCAAAACCGTTGAAGACGTCGCCGTAGCCATCGAGGATATGGTTACCCAAAGCGGCGGCCCTTATTATGCAGCCAGCGCCGGGCTGGTGCTGGCTGCAGCAGAGGCTGAAAAGCTAACCGATCCGGCGGCTAGGATGACATGCTTTGATTCGGCTGCAAAGCGTCTGATAGCAACGCGGCCAACGAACAACATGATCTTCACGGCAGTCACCAAGGTGATGGAGAAAGTAGCCGACATTATCGACCGAGAGGATTTAGTAGGCGCCACTGAAAGCGCGGTTCTCACATTATGGCAAGAACATCGCGCCACTGGTGTCGTTCTGGGCGAATATGCTGCTGCACTGATCCAAGAAGGCGATACGATTCTAACCCATTGCTGGGGGGAATCCACAATCATGGAAACGGTAGCGGCAGCCTTGCGCCAGGGCAAAAAATTCCAAATGGTCTGCACCGAAACCCGCCCTTATCTTCAGGGCAGTCGCCTGACTGCGCATAGTATCGGTGAAATGGGCGTGGATGTAACTGTGATCACAGACAGCATGGGTGCAGCAGCAATGGATGCGGGCAATATTTCTCGGCTGATGACGGCTGCGGACCGCGTCACCGGAGCTGGGCACGTCATCAACAAGGTCGGGACGCTGCAGCTTGCCATTGCGGCACGTCACTTCGGCATTCCATTCACCGCTATGGTTAAAAAGCCTGATTTCTCCACGATGGCGCCTGAGGATGTGCCAATGGAAATGCGCGACCCTGAAGAGGTTCTGCATTGTCTAGGCCACCGCACGGCAACAACACTGGCACGAGGCTGGTATCCGGCATTTGACATCACCCCACCGGGATTGGTGACCAACATTGCCACTTACGACGGGGTTTTTGCGCCGGATCATTTGAAGGAATTCAAAAGTTAGCCGCCCCGATATTCCCAATGATCTGATCTAAGCTACGATCACTACGAACGGTCTTGTCAGAGGAAACTGGCTTGAGTTGGGCCGGACGTCGGTCTAGCCTCGCCGTATGACAAAACTCCGCCCTTTCTGGAGTGCCCCCATCGGGCGATCCAGTCTAAATGTTAGTGCATGGTGGGCCTCTGGTCTATCGGCATCATGCTTTCCGGCGACAGTGGGCGATAGCCCAATGCGTTGTGGGGCCCGACAGTATTGCAATGATGACGCCAGCGCTCGATGAGGATCTAGGCCTCGCGTAACGTGTAGTACACCTCGCCATTGAGCAGCTCGTCCGCTGTCCTGCAACGGTTTTCCTAGAAACCGTGAGTATCCGTATTGGTCAAGCGTGGACCTTGGTCCACTTTCTGCGATCCCGCAGGAGGGAATTTGCCATCACAAGAAGTTTGCGCATGATTGCTGTCATGGCCAGCTTCTTACACTTTCCAGAAGCTACCAACTGGTCATACTTCGCCTTCATGTCGGAATTGAAGCGTGTTGCGACAACGGCGGGCAGTATCCATCCGGTGAAGGCCAAATATGGGTCACGCTTGATGTCTGTTTTCCAAGGCGATCAATTCGCGTAGGTTCTCTATACCGAATGGGGTGAAGGCCAAGATCTCAATATCGGTGGTGCCGCAAACCAAGATTATGCGATCTTCGGGCTGCATTCCGTTGGCAAGTTCATGAAGCCGATCCACGGTCTCGCCCAGTTCTGCGGAGACGCGGTCAACGGTTTCGACGGCATTGACTTTGAAGATACAGTTGCTGAAGACGTTCCGCAGCGCATTTCGCGGTATTCATAGCAACCGCCAAACAGATCGAGACCCAGCTTGCGATAGCGCGCTTCGGCCGTTCGATCCGTTGGGCCGCACAAAATGGTCGATGTGTTGATGGAAGGAGTTCGGTTGCTGAGGGAAAACGCCAGGCAGATATTGGCGATTGAAGGTGCAGACGAAATCCAGACCGTTGTTGAAGACATAGCTAGGCTGGCTGTGCTAGGAATTGCCAACGAAGACTACCGACCGATAACGGTTACTGCTGTGGAAGCATTAGCATCACTAACACTTGACCTGTTTCGTAGCAGAAACCGAGATATTCGCTATGCATCCGAAAAAATCAGAAGCTGGATTTCAATACTGGCCGGTTGGACCTGTCGCGGTTTGATGCCGCTCCTTTGATAGCATTTATTGCAACAAAGGAGACTGACTATGGGACTGAAACGAACAGACGAATTTAGGCAAGATGCGGTGCGTATAGCGCTGACCAGCGGGCTTATGTGGTTGATTGACGCCTTGAGAACCTCGATCGCTTCCGCAGTCGTATAGCCCTTTTCACGGATATGTAGCTTTTTGGGAATTTCTTGCCGCACCAATTCCCCTTCGTTGGTGGGGAGTTGATCATTGACGTAAGCCCATTTCAGCACTGCGTTGATAGCGGCAAGATATTTGTCTGAGACTGTTTTTGCCGACATGCCGGATTCGAGCAGAGCGTCGCGCCATTTGATAAGATCGCGTTTGGTGATTTTGCGGGCATCATCATGACCAAGGAATTTAATGAGACTACGAATTACGCCCTCCCAATTCGCGCCACCATCGCGGTGTCGGCCGGTCATTTGGCGCTTTTTGATGTAGTCATTGAATAGCTGCTGCAGCGGTACTCGGGCGGGATTTTGTACTGGGACGGTGGTTGGTTTTAAGATCGAGTCTGTCGGTGTATCCAAGAAAGTGCCTTCATCGCGTTCCAAGGTGCGTTTTAACGCATCGATCTCGGCACGGGCGATTCCACTCGCCAACCCACGCCACTCGACCGAGTCCTGCTCGACGTCTAGCATCTGTTCCACAATATATTTTTCGACGCTAGCATCAATAAGTCTAAAGTCACCGGCACTGGCAGCCGAGCGGAGCGCATTGAGGCGACGCACGCGGTTTTGGTGATCGAAGTGACGAGCGCCCGCTTTCAGTTCGTAATCGGTATAGAGATTGAGCACTGCAACGCCATGGCGTCGGGCGTCACCTTCACCTGCTTCAATGCGTTGCATTGCTGTCTCATACTCCGCATCTATTTCTGCTGGAGTAGGCATAGCATCACGTTTGTGTTCGTCGGCTTGAAGCAGATGGGTATAATGTAACCATGCGGCGGCAACCTTGTCATCTGGTGTCATTGTGCGGTTGTTTGCTTCAGTTGGTGCTTTTTCGGTTCCACCTTCGGCGGATTGTCTTGCCTGTTGGATTTGCGCTTGCAAGCGTGCGACGGCTGCGGCGTGTTTGCGGTTGGCAGTGCGAAGGTCACCACCCAAAGGCTCGATCAATTCAGATTTCCCAAGAATGGCTTGTAGGCTTTTGGGAACAGCGACGCGCGCCCAAAAACGCCCGTTCTTTTTTTCCAATGGCGCCGTTTTCCCGCCATACCCAACCTCATTCTGGCACCTGCTCTGGCACTAAAAACGGCACTATGCTCAGGTAATCAAGCACTTTTTTAGTATCAATGAGTTAAGGTGGTGCTGTGAGAGAGGATTGAACTCTCGACCTCACCCTTACCAAGGGTGTGCTCTACCACTGAGCTACCACAGCATCCTACGCGATGATCCGTGTTCATCAGCGTGTGGCGGGTGATTAGTCTGAAATTTCTCAGGGTGCAAGGGTAATCTGGACGCTTTTTAACGACTAAGGTAGAGAAGGGGCATGAATGATGATCGTAAAAGCCAAAATCCTGTGAAAAAACCCGCCACTGCGCGCCAGAAAACGGCTGCGGAACTGCGAGAGGCGCGCCTCAAGGCAGCGCTTAAAGCGAACATGGCAAAGCGAAAATCGCAAGCAAAGGCCCGAAACGGGCAAAACATAGAATAAGCAGAGGCGGTATATGGATTCGATTCTTGTAAGGGGTGGTGGTGAGCTCAATGGTGTGATTCCCATTGCCGGGGCCAAAAATGCCTGTCTGACGTTGATGCCTGCGACGCTGCTCAGCGAAGAACCGCTGACGCTGACCAATGCGCCGCGGCTGTCGGATATTCGCACGATGACGGAATTGCTTGGGTCGCTGGGGGCCGAGGTGGCAAGCCTTCAGGGCGGGCAGGTCTTGGCCATGTCCAGCCACAACATCCATAACCATACCGCTGATTATGACATCGTGCGCAAAATGCGGGCGTCCATTTTGGTGCTGGGGCCGATGCTGGCGCGGGACGGGCATGCGATTGTGTCGCTGCCGGGTGGCTGTGCGATTGGTGCGCGCCCTGTGGATATGCATTTGCAGGCGCTGGAGGCGATGGGCGCCGATCTGGAGCTACGCGACGGGTACGTTCATGCCAAGGCGCGTGGCGGGCGTTTGACGGGCGCACAGTTTGAATTCTCGGTGGTCTCGGTCGGGGCCACGGAAAATGCGCTGCTGGCGGCGACTTTGGCGCGCGGCACCACCGTCTTGAAAAACGCGGCCCGTGAGCCGGAGATCGTGGATCTTGCCCAATGCCTGCGCCGTATGGGCGCGCAGATTGAGGGCGAGGGCACCAGCACCATCACCATTCAGGGCGTCGACCGTTTGGGCGGGGCCACGCATCCGGTGGTGACAGACCGGATCGAACTTGGCACCTATATGCTGGCCCCCGCGATTTGTGGCGGTGAGGTGGAATGCCTTGGCGGGCGTATGGACCTTGTCGGGGCGTTTTGTGAAAAGCTGGATGAGGCGGGCGTCTCCGTTGAGGAAACCGAGCGCGGCCTGAAGGTGAAGCGCAAGAACGGGCGTGTGGATGCGGTGAATGTGACCACCGAACCTTTCCCCGGCTTTCCGACCGATTTGCAGGCACAGATGATGGCGCTGCTTTGCACCGCCAATGGCACCAGCGTGTTGGAGGAACGGATCTTTGAGAACCGCTTCATGCACGCGCCGGAATTGATCCGTATGGGCGCGCAGATCGAGGTTCAGGGCGGCCATGCCACGGTGACGGGTGTGGACAAACTAAAAGGGGCACGGGTGATGGCGACCGATCTGCGCGCCTCCGTTAGCTTGATCTTAGCGGCGATGGCAGCCGAGGGCGAAACCGTGGTCAGCCGCGTCTATCACCTCGATCGCGGCTATGAGCGGGTTGAGGAAAAGCTGGGCGCTTGCGGCGCGCATATCGAGCGGATCACAACATGAGCGATGCCCGGTTTGAAGATGGCGCCGACAGCCCGCTTGCGCTGATGGTTGCGGAGGCTGCGGATATAGAGGTGGTCTCAGCGCTGCTGCAAGATGCGGTGTTTGCGGGCAGCGACATGCGCTATGTCGCCAAGCGGCGGGAGTTTGCGCTCTTGCTCAACCGTTTTCGGTGGGAGGATCTTGCCGCTGCTGAACGCACCGGTCGCGCCTATGAAAGGGTGCGCACGGTGTTGATGTTCCGCGACGTTCTCGCGGTGCAAACGCAGGGCATCGACCCCAAGGATGGCGATACGGTGCTTTCGCTTTTGGCGATCACTTTTGAGCTGGGCGCGGATGGCGCGGGCCGTGTGGTGCTGACGCTGGCCGGGGACGGCGCACTTGCCTTGCAGGTAGAGGCGTTGAATGCCGATCTGCGTGATGTGACGCGGCCCTATGTGGCGCCGTCGGGCAAGGTGCCGGATCACGGAAACTAAGGGCATTTGCTTGAGGTGGCGGGCGTCGCGCGCTAAGGGGTTATATGTTGTAAAAAGGGGCGTTTGATGCCGGTTTTCCTTTCCACCGATGACAGTGATTTCGAGGCGCGCTTTGCCGCACTTTTGGCGGCCAAGCGCGAAGACAGCGTCGATGTGGATGATATCGTGGCTGGTATCATCGCCGATGTGCGCACCCGGGGTGATGCGGCGGTGTTGGAGCTGACCAAACGGTTTGATCGTCTGGCCCTGACGGCAGAAGCGATGCGGTTTTCCGCTGCCGAGATTGAGGCTGAATGTGCCAAGGTCTCGCCTGAGGATCGCGCGGCGCTGGAGCTGGCGGCCGAACGTATCCGCGCCTATCACGCGCGCCAACGCCCCGAAGATGCGATGTGGGAGGAGCCGACCGGCGCGCGGCTTGGCTGGCGCTGGACGCCGGTTACGGCGGCGGGGCTTTATGTGCCGGGGGGGCTGGCGAGCTATCCTTCATCGGTGTTGATGAACGCGATTCCAGCACAGGTCGCGGGGGTTGAACGGCTGGTGATTTGTTGCCCGACACCGGACGGGGTGGTGAACCCGCTGGTTTTACTGGCGGCCAAAATCTCGGGCGTGACGGAAGTGTACCGCATCGGTGGCGCGCAGGCGATTGCGGCCTTGGCTTATGGTACCGACACCATCGCCCCAGTCGACAAGATCACCGGACCGGGCAATGCCTTTGTGGCCGCCGCCAAACGCCGGGTCTTTGGCCGTGTGGGCATTGACATGATCGCGGGGCCATCGGAAATTCTGGTGATTGCGGATCGGGATAATAACCCCGACTGGATCGCGCTTGATCTGTTGTCTCAAGCCGAGCATGATGAAAGCGCACAAAGCATTTTGGTGACGGATGATGCGGGTTTTGGGCAAGCGGTGGTGCAGGCTGTTGAAAAACGGCTGGAAACGTTGGAACGCCGCGCCATTGCGGCCCCAAGCTGGCGTGACAATGGTGCGGTGATCGTGGTGCGCGATCTCGCCGAGGCCGCGCGGATTTCCAACCGTGTGGCCCCCGAGCATCTTGAACTGTGCGTGGCCGATCCCGAAGGCCTAAGCCAACAGATCACCCATGCCGGTGCGATTTTTCTGGGTCAATATACCCCCGAGGCCATCGGTGACTATATCGGCGGGCCGAACCATGTGCTGCCCACGGCCCGCTCTGCGCGGTTTTCCAGCGGGCTTTCGGTCTTGGATTTCATGAAGCGCACCACCTTGGCACAGATGACCCCGGCGGCCCTGCGTGCCATCGGCCCTGCAGCGGTGCGGCTGGCCACATCGGAAAGTTTGCAAGCGCATGGGCTGTCGGTGCAGGCGCGGCTTGACCGTTTGAATGACTAAAGCCCTTGCGCCACAGGGCGCAAAAGGCCATCAATCCTTAATCCCTGTGATGGAAATACCCGATGACCCGCATTTGCCATATTGAAATTGATGACACCGGCCTTGCCGCTGCAACCCCCGAGATTGAACAGGAACGCAAGGTTGCGATCTTTGATCTGCTGGAGGACAACAGCTTTGCCTTGCCGAAGCGCGATGACAGGGCGGTGCCCGAGGGGCCCTTCCGTCTTGCGCTTTCTATCCGTGAGGGGCGTCTGGTTTTCGATATCAGCAATGAGGCGGAGGAAAAGGTCGGGGAGTTTCATCTTTCGCTTGGACCTTTCCGGCAGGTGGTAAAGGATTATTTCCAGATCTGTGAAAGCTATTTCGAGGCGGTAAAACGGCTGCCCCCCAGCCAGATCGAGGCGATTGATATGGGGCGCCGCGGCATCCACAACGAAGGCGGTCGCATCTTGCAAGAGCGTCTGGAGGGGAAGGCCGATGTCGATATTGATACCGCGCGCCGCCTCTTCACCCTGATTTGCGTTTTGCACTGGGGTTAAGAGTGGCCGGTTTTCCACAATCGGTACTATTTTGCTGTGACCATAATGCGGTCCGGTCGCCAATGGCAGAAGGGCTTATGAAAAAGCTCTATGGTCAAAGGGCTTATGTGCAATCTGCGGGGGTTAAGAACGATCTGGAGATTGACGGGTTCTCCATCGCCGTTAGCCGCGAGTTGGGGATCGAGCTTTCAAAACACCGCAGCCGCTCTTTTGAGGAAATGCGCGATTGGGGCGATGATCTGACGCAATTCGATCTGATCATCGCGCTGTCCCCGGCCAGCCAGCGTATGGCGCTTGAGCTGACTCGGTTTCATCACCTAGAGATCGAATATTGGCCGGTGATGGACCCGACTGGCCTTGGCGGTTCGCGTGAGGCCAAACTTGCCGCTTATCGCCAAACGCGCGACCAGATCCGCAGCCGCATGTTGGAACGTTTCGGCCCGCCCGAGGAAGAGCAGGCGTAATGCACATGCGGGTTGTGAACGGCAAAAGACCGCGCGCCAATTCTGGATGCACAAGCTTTGAAGGATAGATCATGAAAATTGCCGCCGCTGCCTACCCTCTGACCTATTTCAATGATTTCAATGAATATAGTGCCAAGATCACCGCTTGGGTGGCTGATGCCGCAGGGCAGGGCGCGCAGCTTCTGGTCTTTCCCGAATACGGCGCGATGGAACTTGCCAGCCTCGGCGGTCGTGCCGTCGCCCAAGATATCGAGGCCGCCTTGCATGAGGTCGCCGGCCATGCCGCCGCCGTTGATGCGTTGCATGTTGAACTTGCCGCCCGATATGGTGTTTACATCCTTGGTGCCTCGGCTCCCTTCTTTATTGGGGAACGTCCTGTCAACCGCGCAATGTTCTATGGTCCCGAGGGTGTGATTGGCCATCAGGACAAGCAAATCATGACACGGTTTGAATGTGATCCATGGAACGTTATCGCGGGCACAGGCCTTAACGTCTTCGACACTCCCATCGGCAAGATCGGCGTGCTTATCTGCTATGATAGTGAATTCCCCCTGCTTGCGCGCACAATGGTCGAAGCAGGCGCCGAGATCCTTCTCGCGCCCTCCTGTACCGAAAGCTATGCAGGCTTTACCCGTGTACGCGTCGGCTCCATGGCGCGTGCGCTTGAAAATCAGTGTATCGTGGTCCATTCGCCCACAGTCGCAGCATGTGATTTTTGCCCCGCAGTAGAGGAAAACGTCGGATCGGCCTCGATCTACGGTCCGCCCGATCACGGCTTTCCCGAAAATGGCATTTTTGCGCAAACGCCCCTTAACCAGCCGGGCTGGGCCGTGGCAGAGGTTTCTTTGGATGCTATCCACGATATTCGTCGCGATGGTGGCGTGCTCAATCATAAAGATTGGGCGGAACAGGCCGCGCGGATCGCGGTTAAAAACAACGGCTGACCTCTTTCCGTGGCAACGCCGTTTGAAAGGGGCTCAATGCCCCTGAAAACGGCAGCTCTCCGGTTTTGCGGGACCCAACAACAAAGGACTTTGGCAATGCCAGATTTGAAACTCTCAGCGGCAGAATTTTTGCAATCCCGGCGGTCGGTGCCTGCCAAAACGCTGGGCCTGCCCGTGCCGGATAAGGCCGCCCTAATGCCCTTGCTGACTGCCGCCTGCCGCGTGCCGGATCATGGCAAGTTGGAGCCTTGGCGCTTTGTGGTGTTAGAGCGTGGCGCGATGGAACGCTTGGCATCCCTTGCACAGACTCGCGCCACAGCGCTTGGGCTGGATGCGGAAAAAGCTGCCAAAGGCATTTCGCAGTTTGAGGCGGGGCAGCTGGCCGTTGTTGTCATTTCCTCTCCCAAACCCTCCGATAAAGTCCCGGAGATTGAACAGCTCCACTCTGCATCCTGTGCATGTTTTTCCTTGCTCAACGCTGCACTGGCGGCCGGATGGGGGGCAAACTGGCTGTCGGGTTGGCCCACGTTTGATCGCAGCTTCGTTGAGGAAGGTTTTGGCCTGTCGCCCGCTGAATCGGTAGTCGGCATTGTTCACATCGGCTCCATCACCAAGCCCAGCCCCGAGCGTCCGCGCCCCGATGTTGCCAGCCTGATCACTTGGGCCTCCGCATGATTTTCGGTGCATTCTTGAAAGCCGTGGCACAGCTTGGCGATCCGCGCTTCCGGCGGGTGATGTATTGGGGTGTCGGGCTGACACTGGCATTGCTGATTGCCATCTACGCGCTGTTTTTATGGGTGATCCAAAGCTTCGTCCCCGCCGCGATCGAGATCCCCTTTGTCGGCCCTGTTGCCGGCCTTGGCACGCTGCTCAGCTGGGGCTCGGCCTTCTTGATGATCGTGCTGTCGGTGTTTTTGATGATGCCTGTAGCCTCGGCCTTTACATCGATGTTTCTGGATGATGTGTCCCAAGCGGTAGAGGATCGGCATTATCCCGGCCTCCCCCCCGCGCTAAAGCAAAGCTTTGGGGATGCGGCGGTGGATACGCTGAATTTCTTTGGGCTTTTGGTCGCGCTGAACGTGCTGGCGCTGATGCTTTACCCCTTCGCGGGGCCGTTTATTCCCGTGGTGTTCTGGGCGGTCAACGGGATGCTGCTTGGGCGGGAATATTTCACGCTGGTCGCGGCGCGGCGTTTGGGGCGCCCGGCGGCAAAAGCCTTGCGCAAGCGTCACTGGCTCACGGTGTGGTGGGCAGGCAGCCTAATGGCCGCCCCGCTCTCTATCCCTTTGGTGAACCTGGTGATCCCGGTGTTGGGGGCGGCCACGTTCACGCATCTGTTCCACCGCCTGAACGGAAAAGTTCCGCGTTAGTTTGTGGAAACAGGTGGCAGCCGGTGCATCCAGTCAAAGTCGCGCACCGAGATAACGCCGGACAGGATAATCGCACATAGGATCGCCCAGATTACGGTGGCGAAAATCGTGGTGATGATGGCTTTGCGCTTCATCACAAAGCCCGCAGGCGCGCCCGCAGGGGTGCCGGGAACCACGTGCCCCATATCCCCTTGCGAGGTTGTACGTATTTGTAAGACCACGAAGAAAACCATAAACCAGCTTACGGAATATAGCACGAAGGCGGCAGAGATGGTCATACCTGCTCCAACTCTACCAAGCAGCCGTTGAAATCTTTGGGGTGCAAAAAGAGCACGGGTTTGCCATGCGCGCCGATCTTCGGCTCTCCGCTGCCCAAAATCCGCGCGCCTTCGGCCAGAAGCTTGTCACGCGCGGCCAGAATATCATCGACTTCATAGCAGATGTGATGAATGCCGCCCGCCGGGTTTTTTTCCAGAAATCCGTTGATGGGGGAGTTCTCGCCCAAGGGATAGAGCAGCTCGATCTTGGTGTTCGGCAAGGTGATGAAAACCACCGTCACCCCGTGGTCGGGCTCATCCTGCGCGGGGCCGACATCGGCGCCAAGGGTGTTGCGATATTGTGCCGCGGCGGCGTCCAGGTCTGGTACGGCAATGGCCACATGGTTCAGGCGTCCGATCATCACTCGCTCCTTTTGGGATTCTTGGGGATATATGCGGCGTGGGGCGGCATTGGGCAAGGGGCGGGGGGAAATGGCACCGGTTTTTGTGCCGATCTTCATCAAATATTAGGGAGAACTGGTGTCTGATAGGGGGTCGATGCTAACTCGAACCAGAAAGGTGCAAGGATGCCATACCCCCAAGGTCCATTTCCGGCCAAACCCATGCCGGAAGGCCCCGGATTTGCGCATCTGTATGATCGGGTGGCCTTGCCTCTGGCAGGTGTTACCCTTTTGGCTGTGGAAGATAGCCGTTTTGCGTCCGAGGCGTTGCGCCTTTTGTGTCAGCGCAGTGGCGCGCGGATGCGGCGGGCAGAAACCCTTGCTGCGGCGCGGCGGCATTTGGCGGTTTACCGGCCGGATGTGGTGTTGGTCGATCTTGGCCTGCCCGATGGCAATGGCGCGGATCTGATACGGGAGCTGACGCGCGGTCAAGGACTTGGCAGCCTTGTTCTGGCCATAAGCGGCGATCCCGACGGGTGGTCACAAGCGGTACGTGCAGGTGCGGCAGGGTTCCTTGAGAAACCTCTGCAAAGCCTCGCGGCATTTCAAAAAATGATTTTGACACATCTTCAAGGGCAATCGGGCTTGGTACCGCGTGCGGATGATAAACCGATCCAGCCCGATCCGCAGGCATTGCAAGATGATTTGCTTCATGCGGCCGACCTTATCGCGCAGGGGGATGAAAACCCACGGCGCTATGTGGTGGATTTCGTCTCTGGTATTGCGCGCAGCTCTAACGATACGGCATTGGCCTGCGCGGCCGCTTCGGCCCGCACGTCAACCGAGGGGATGATTGAACTTGGCGCCCTGCTTGGCCAGCGTATCAGCCATTGCGCCGATCCTTTTGCGATCGGATCAGTTGCCGGGGCGAAGGCCGGGGTCGCTATTGGCGCGCACAAGACGGGTTAGGTCGCTAAGCTGCTCCCTTTGCCGTCCGCTCGCATCAAAGTTGGAAGGCGCAAGCCATGCGGTAAAGGCCTCATATAGGGCAGGCCATTCACTGTCGATCACGGAAAACCAAGCTGTGTCACGGTTGCGACCCTTGGCAACAGCCGCTTGGCGAAAGATCCCCTCATAGGAAAAACCGAGCCGCTGCGCCGCCCGCCGCGATGCCATATTGCGCGCATTGCACTTCCATTCGTAGCGGCGATAACCAGCGTTAAAAGCCCATTGCATCATCAAATACATTGCCTCGGTCGCTTGTCGCGATTGTTGAAGCTCTGGTGCGATGCAGATACTGCCGACCTCGATCGATCCGGCCGCAGGATCTATCCGCAAAAAGCTTGCCACCCCGCCGCAATGGCCCGAGACCAGATCGCGGATTGCATAAAACTGCACACTGGAATCGTTTGTTTTTTCCTTCACCCAGCGGTGATAGCTTGCCGCCGAGGAAAATGGCCCATCATACATGTAGTCCCAAAGGGCGTCATGGCCGGAAAAGGCACGAAAAAGGTCGGCAGCATGGAGATCGGCATCAAGGCGTTCCAGCACCACATGATGGCCCGTAAGGGTGTCGCCGTCGGGTGCCACGGGGCCGCGCCAGTGCAACAGGTCTTTTTCCATCAATCAGGCCCACTCCAATATTCTTCGCAATTATGTATGCGGTGATCTGCGGGTTCCGGCAACCCTGTTTCGCGGTGGCTGGGCTTGCGGCCTATACGGTTGCGGGGCTGACAACCCAGATCACCTCACAGGGGGTATCACCGATTGTCCAAAATCGAACCATTGTCCAAGCCGGAAAGGCGAAACTATCCCCTTTCTTGATGATATGCGACATTCCATCAAGCTCTAGCCCCAAGGTGCCGCCAACGACCAAACCGCATTTCCCGCCCTCGGTGTTGGAATAAGGCTCCCCTGAATCGGCACCCGGTTGCATCATGAAGCGCAGCATCTGGATTTGGGGCTGGGTGTCGGGGGTCAGCAATTGCTTGCGCAATTTTCCGTCGTCAAATGACAACTCCCGCCGACTTTCGTTGCGCACCACATAATCACTGTTGTCCTCTGGCTTTTGGGAGGCGGGCTCGAACAGCCAGGCGACGGGCATATCCAGCGCGGCGCAGATCGCGCGCATGGATTTGACGGATGGCAGGGCGAGGCCGCGTTCGACCTGACTGATCATACCGATTGAAAGGCCCGCGCCTTGCGCCACCTGTTTCAGCGACATGCCCCGCAGCTTGCGGCGAAAGCGTAGGCGGGCCCCGATTTGGGGTTTTCCGTCAAGCATGACTTCGGGGGCCATCGATGGTTGCATGGCAAAATGCTGTCCTATTGTTCGCGGTAACATTAGCGATTAATTTTCTCTTTTTGTAAAACGAAATAAAATTACTTGCATAATATTTTAATCTTGCCAAAATTTAAGGGCGAGAGTTGATCTGAAAAGCCCGCCCTTACACCATGAGGGGTAGAGGCTTGCGATTGTCGTCAGGGCGTCTTTCAGGGGCCTTGCCAACTAAGGGGAGAGTTTATGAAACATGTCGTTAAAGCGCTTGCGGTCTCTGGGCTTGCTGTTTGTGCAGCACAGGGTGCACAGGCGCGCGATCTTACGATTGCCGGCTGGGGTGGGAATTATCAGGACGCCCAACGCGAATCCTATTACACGCCATTTGCCGAATCGAAGGGCATGGCCTTTACGGAAACAACCTATCTTGGCGGTCTTGCTGAGGTGAAAGCGATGGCTGACACCGGCAATGTGACATGGGATCTGGTGACGGTGGAAGGTGCCGACCTTCAGCTTGGCTGTGACGAAGGCTTGTTCGAGGTGATTTCGTGGGATGATATCCCCACGCAGGACGAGCTGAACCCCAATGCGATCAACGAATGCGGTGCGGGCAATGTGGTGATCGGCAACGGTTATGCTTATAACTCTGAAACTTTTCCGGACGCGCCCCAAGATTGGGCTGATTTCTTTGACACCGAAAAATTCCCGGGCAAGCGTGCGGTTCGCAACCTGCCCAAGTGGAATCTGGAATATGCGCTTCTTGCTGATGGCGTTGCCGTGGATGACGTTTATGATGTCCTGTCCACATCCGAAGGCGTCGACCGTGCCTTTGCCAAGCTTGATATGATCAAGGATGATGTGCAGTTCTGGGATGCCGGTTCGCAGCCGGTCGAATGGCTTGCGGCGGGCAATGTTGTCCTAAGCACCGCCTATAACGGCCGCATCATTACCGCCAAGAATGAAGGCCAGCCGCTGGAATTCGTGTGGAAGAACCACATCTACAGCATTGATTCCTGGGCCATTCCAACAGGCGCAGAGCATAAGGATGTGGCGATGGAATTTATCGCCTTTGTAAGCGAAGCGGCACCGCAGGCAAAATTCTCGGAGTTGATGCCCTACGGTCCGACAAACATGAAGACCGCTGAGATGTTGGCGGAGGATATCGTGAAAGACCTGCCAACTGGCAAGAACACCGAAGATGCGCTGTTCTTTTCCGATGCTTTCTGGATTGACCATTCCGATGCGCTGACCGAGCGCTGGAACAACTGGGCGACGCAGTAACCTTGAACTGACACGCTCGCTAGCCCTGCTTGCCATAACCGGCGGGCAGGGCTAGGCCACGGTCCAGAACAGAATGGAAAGAGCCATGCGAAACGCAAATGGCAACCGTTTGGCAACAGTCATGTTGCTTATCATGCCGCTGATCATTTATTTGATGTTCTACCTTTACCCGCTGCTGACAGTGGGAAGCCAAAGCGTGGACAACAGTACGCTTTACGATCAATTTCAAACTCTTTCAGAGGTGGTCGAGGACGGCAGCCCTGATGAGCGTGCCGCCGCCCTTGTTGCCGATCTGATCGCCGCCGACCGCCGCGATCTGGCCGAGGCCGCGCGCAACCTGAACCAGGAACGCAGCGGATTTCGATCCCTGTTGATCAAATCCGGTAAAAAGGCCGAGGAACTTCCGCCAACGATGGAGGGGTTGACCGCTTTTGACAAGCGGTGGGGGCAGCAGGTCTATTGGGACATTCTGGCCCGCAACATCGCACCGATCACTTGGAGGCATTTCCAAAAAGCTTCTGGTTTCAAGCCGGATGGCGACGGCGGTTTTGTTCAGGCCGAGGGCGATGACATCTATTTGCGCATCATGGTGCGGACCATCGTTATTGCGACGCAGGTGACGCTGTTGACGTTGCTGATCGGCTATCCGCTGGCCTATGCTGCGGCCAATGGCAAGCCGCGGCTTGCGACGATTGTTTTCATGGTCGTTTTGCTTAGCTTCTGGACCTCGATCTTGGTGCGGACATCGGCTTGGGTTGTATTGTTGCAGACCCATGGCTTGCTCAATAACCTGCTGATATGGCTGCGCATTATATCTGAACCGCTGCAGCTTATCTTCAACCGTTTCGGCACTGTGGTTGCGATGACGCATGTTTTGCTGCCCTTTGCCATTCTGCCGATTTTCAACGTGATGAAGACCATCCCGATATCCCAAAGCGACGCCTCGCGCAGCCTTGGGGCCGGCGGGATAGAAACCTTTTTGCGGGTCTATTTCCCGCAAACCCTGCGCGGCGTTGCGGTCGGTGGGGGCACTGTGTTTATCCTTGCCCTTGGCTTTTACATCACACCGGCGCTGACTGGCGGGCCGAGCGACCAGATGCTGTCCTATTACATCGCGGATTTCGTGAAGAAATCGCTGAATTGGGGCATGGCTTCGGTGCTCTCGGTGATGCTCTTTGGCTGTGTAGTGCTGATTTTGGGCCTTGGGTCCGGGGCTTGGCTCTTGTTCAAATCCCGCAAAGGAGGGCGTTGATATGTCACGCGCAATCTATTGGGTAAGCCTTGTCCTAAGCATGCTGTTCCTTGCGCTACCGTTGCTGTTGGTACTGCCGCTGGCCTTCAACGAAAGCTCTTTCCTGACCTATCCGATGGAGGGGTTTACCTTTGATTGGTTCAAGGTCGCCTTTACCCAGCCGCCGTGGATGCCTGCCTTCTTCAACAGTTTGAAGGTTGCCTTTGGTGCATCTGTTGTTGCGGTGGTGATCGGCGGGCTGGCGGCGATGGGGACCATGCTTTCGGGCCGCTTTGGGCAGATTGTCCTGTCGGGGCTGTTCATCTCGCCGATTGTTATCCCTTCGGTGGTTTTAGGCGTGGCCTTTACCTATGCCTTCGGGCGCGCGGGCTTTGGCGGTGGTTATGTGTCGCTGGTGCTGGCGCATGCGATCCTAGGTGCGCCGCTGGTGTTCTTGTCGGTGATGACATCGCTCAAGGGGCTGGACCCGGAATTGGAGCGCGCGGCGGCCTCGATGGGGGCATCGCGCGCTTATCGGTTTCGGACCGTAACCTTGCCGCTGGCGGCGCCGGGCTTCATGACAGGCGCGCTTTTCGCCTTTGTCACCTCATTTGATGAGGTGGTGGTCGCGCTGTTTCTGGCGGCCCCGCAATCGACGACGCTGCCGATCGCGCTGTTCTCCGGTCTTCGTGACCGGTTGGAACCGACGATCATCGCCGTCGCCCTGATGCTCTCCTTGCTTTCGTTGATGTTCTTGCTGGTGCTGAACTGGCTGCAACAACGTTCGCGCTACAAAACGCGTGGGAAATAAAATGTCCTCTTTGGAAATCAAAAATATCGACAAGTTCTACGGTGCGACGCAAGCGCTTTTTGATGTCTCGCTGAATATCGAGATGGGGGAGTTTGTGACCCTGCTTGGCCCTTCGGGGTCGGGCAAAACCACCTTGCTGAAAATCCTTGCGGGGTTTGAGCCGGTCAGCAGCGGCACGATCTTGATGAACGGGCGCGACATCAGCCTGCTCTCGCCGGAAAAGCGCAATTTCGGGCTGGTGTTCCAAGGCTATGCGCTGTTTCCGCATATGACGGTGCATGATAATATCGCCTATCCGCTGAAGGTGCGGCGCGTCGCCAAGGATGAGATTAACGAGCGGGTGACAGCCATTCTGGATCTGGTCCAGCTTGGCAAATTCGCCGGTCGCTATCCGGCAGAGCTGTCTGGCGGCCAGCAGCAGCGCGTGGCGCTGGCGCGTGCTTTGGTGTTCAAACCCGACCTTTTGCTGTTGGATGAGCCGATGTCGGCGCTGGACAAGAAGCTGCGCGTTGATCTGCAAGAGGAGCTGCGCGATATTCACCGCACGCTTGGCACCACTTTCATCAACGTCACCCACGACCAAGAAGAAGCGATGCATATGTCCGATCGCATCGCGGTGATGAACCACGGCCGGATCGCGCAGTTTGATACCGCCTTCAACCTTTACCGCCGCCCTGATACCCGCTTTGTAGCTGATTTCGTTGGAAAATCAAACATCCTCAGTGGCGAGGTTGCGCAAGAAGGCGATACGGCCATGTTCCGGGCCAATGGCGTCGCTGTGCCACTTGCAGAGGCGCCGACGATGCTGGATGCCGAACTGATGATCCGCCCCGAGGATAGTACGGTAGAGGTGGAAGCCGTAAACGATGGCCGTATCTATCTGCCGGGCAAGGTTCTCAGCTCCACCTATTCGGGTGATCGTGCGCTTTATTCGCTCGCGATGGATATGGGCGAGAACTTCATCGTTTACGGATCGGCCCGCGCGGGCATCCATGCGGATGGCGCGCAGGTTCAGATGGCTTTTGCGCCCGGGGATTGCACGTTGCTGCGCAAATCCAACGGCTAGGCCCGAAGGGGGGCGACGCGATGAAAACGACGCCCTTCTGGTGGGAAGACGCCGCGCCGCAACACGCCGAGCGCGTGATTGACCGCGATCATTGCGGGGTGTTGGTCGTCGGGGCAGGCTATACCGGCCTGTCCGCGGCGATCACCTTGGCCGAGGCTGGTGTCGATGCTTTCGTGATTGATGCCCAGCGGGTTGGCGAGGGGGCAAGCTCTCGCAATGGTGGGCAGATCGGGAATACGCCCAAGTTTGATCTGGCCACGGCCAAGCGCAGGTTCGGCGACAAGCGCGGTGCCGAGGTGATAGAGGATTACCGCCAATCGATGCCCTTCATGCTGGCCCGCGCAAAGTCGCTGGGCGAAGATGTGGATCTTAACCTCAACGGTTCTGTTATTGGCGCGCATTGCCGCGCCGACCTTGCGGATATGCGCGCGGCCCGTGCGGCTTTGCCGCTTGATGCGCAGGCAAAGCTGGAGATACTGGAAGAGCATGAGGTCCCACGCGCTATCAAGACCGATACCTACCGCGGGGCGGTGATCAAAAACGGGCAAGGCTCGCTCCATCCGGCGAAATATGTGCGGGCTTTGGCCAATCGGGCGCGCGCGCTTGGGGTGCGTATCTTTACCGGCTGCCGCTATTTGGGGGCGCAGCGCGTGCCTGCGGGGTTTCAGGTGCAGGTGACGGGCGAACAAGGCCCCGTTGTGCTGCGGGCCGATCAGGTCTTGATCGCCGTCAACGGCTATGCCGGGCCAGAGCAGCCGTGGCTGCGCAAACGTGCGATCCCTGTTCAAAGCTATATCATCGCGACCCAAAGCCTGCCTCTGGCGCAGATGGAAGAGCTGTTGCCCATGAACCGCGCGGCGAGTGATAGCAAAAGGGTGCTGTGCTATTACCGTCGGTCGCCGGATGGGACACGGATGTTGTTTGGCGGCCGCGCGCGGTTTCGCACCACCAGCGAGGCCCGATCCGCGATCGGCTTGCGCGGCTATATGGAGCAAATCTTTCCCAGCCTCAAAGGGGTTGAGATCACGCACTCCTGGCTTGGCAATGTGTGCTTTGCCTCGGATTTCACCAGCCATGTCGGCAGGATGCCGGACGGGCTGCATTATGCGTCATGCTATAACGGCAGCGGTGTGTCGATGGCCACCTATATGGGCCACCGCGTTGCCGAATTGATGCTGGCGCGCGAGGGGGCGGATCGCGGTGTGGTCAACGCGCCTTTCCCCAAGGTGCCGTTTTACAATGGCAAGCCGTGGTTCTTGCCTGCGGTCGGCGGCTTGTACCGGCTTCAAGACAAATTGGCCCGTTGGCGCGACGGCGCCTAAGGCCCCACTTCATCCCAAGGAAAACCCATGAACGCCAAGGCATTCCCGCATCTTTTTACCCCGCTGACGATCCGGGGCACCACTTTGCGCAACCGTATCATGTCCACGGGCCATGACACGCTGTTGCCCCATGGCGGGCAGGTCTCGGATGAATATATCGCCTATCAAGAGGCCCGTGCCCGTGGGGGGGCCGGTCTGATCGTGACGCAGGTGGCAGGCGTGCATGAGACCGCGCGCTACACCGCGCATTTGCTGATGGCCACCGATGACGACTGCATCCCCGGCTTTCGCAAACTGGCCGAGGCCTGCCATGCCCATGGCGCGGTGGTGATCTCGCAGCTGTTCCATCCGGGGCGTGAGATTATGGAGGGCGCGAATGGTCTGTTGGCGGTGTCCTATTCCGCCTCGGCGGTGCCGAACGAGCGGTTCAAGATGATGCCGCGTGCGATGGACAAGGCGATGATCGACGAGGTGGTGCAGGGATATGCCGATGCCGCCCGCCGGATGTGGCAGGCGGGGTTTGACGGGGTGGAGTTTGTCGGCTCGCACGGCTATTTGCCCGCGCAATTTCTGAACCCATTGGTGAACCTGCGCACCGATGGTTATGGCGGCTCGCCCGAAAACCGTTTGCGCTTCTTGCAAGAGGCTCTGGCCGCGATGCGCGCCGCCACGGATGAGAATTTCATCATCGGCATGCGGCTTTCCGCCTCGGAGCGCGACGAGGGCGGGCTGACGATAGAGGATGCCTTGCAGGCCAGCCGCGCCTTGCAAGAGCAGCTTGACTACCTCTCGCTGACGGTCGGGACCTCGGCCACTCTGGGCGGTGCGGTGCATATTACCGCGCCGATGAATTTCCCCGCCGCCTATGTCGCGCCCGAGGTGGCACGCTTCAAAAAGGCGCTGACGATTCCGGTTTTTGCCACTGGCCGCATTAACCAACCGCAAGAGGCTGAGGCGATGCTGGCGCGCGGCGAGGCGGATGTCTGCGGCATGACCCGCGCGTTGATCTGTGATCCGGTGATGCCCAATAAGGCCGAGGCGGGGCAAGTGGATGATATTCGTGCCTGTATCGGCTGCAATCAGGCCTGTATCCACCACTTCCATAAGGGGCTTTCGATCAGCTGTATCCAGCATCCCGAAACCGGACGAGAGCTGCGCTTTGGTTCCAAGCCGCAGGCGGCCTCCCCCCGCAAGATTATGGTGATCGGCGGTGGTCCTGCGGGGCTGAAGGCGGCGGCCACCGCGGCCGAGCGTGGCCATGATGTCACCCTTTATGAGGCCGCAGCCCAGCTTGGCGGGCAGGCGCTTTTGGCGCAGCTTTTACCGCATCGCGCGGAATTTGGCGGTATTATCACCAATCTGGCAAGTGAATGCGGGCGCGCGGGGGTAACGATTGTCAAAGGCCAGACTGTTGATGCCGCGTTGATTGATGAAACCGCGCCTGATGCGATCATTCTTGCCACAGGGGCTGTGCCCTTTTTGCCAGACATTGAGAGTGATGGCGAAATGCAAATTCTGGGCGCCTGGGAGGTGTTGCGCCGTGAGGCTCGCGCCGGTGCGCGGGTGGTGATTGCCGATTGGCGTGCCGACTGGATCGGGATGGGTCTGGCCGAGATGCTGGCGGCCGACGGGTCGAATGTACGTCTGGCGGTCAATGCGCCGATGGCAGGGGATACGATTCCCTATTACGTTCGCGATACGATGCTGGGCAACCTGCACCGGCTGGGTGTCGAGGTGATCCCCTATGCGCGACTTTTTGGCACACAGGATGATACGGTGTTTTTGCAGCACACCGCCTCGCAAGAGCCGATTATTCTGGAGGGGGTGGACAGTCTGGTGCTGAGCCTTGGCCACCGTCCGCAAGACGATCTGCAAGACTGCATCCGTGTGCGCGGGATAGAGTTGCACCAGATCGGTGACGCCATGTCCCCGCGCACTGCCGAGGAAGCAGTTTATGAGGGCATGATAGCAGGGACCAGCGTTTGAAGTGAATGCCAAAGCCTGACGTAGCGTCATGTTCGCGGCGCAAGGCGGGTTCATGGTTAACGTCACGAAAAAAATCGGGAACCGTTTGGGTGGGCAAGATTATTACCTTGTAAATTTCCGTCTGATCGGTTTTCTTGCCACCCTAACAGGGAGGCAGCTATGATCATCAAAGCGATCGACACTCTGAATGAGGTCGTTGGCAGGGTTGTGTCTGTGGTAGCAATCGTTTTCGCTGCCATGATTATTTTTGACGTAATAATGCGATATGTTTTCAACGCCCCGACGCGCTGGGCCTTTGATGTCACCAAACAGCTATACGGCTTTTATTTTGTGATGCTGGGCGGTTACGCGCTGCGCCATCAATCGCATGTGCGTGTTGATCTGGTGACAGAAACGCTTGGTAACACGGCGCGGCGCTGGGTTGAGGTTGCGGGTTATTTGATCTTCTTCTTCCCCTTTGCTTGGGTTTTCGTAACCCGCTCTTGGGATTTCGGGATGAAGTCATGGCAGCAGGGAGAGACCACCTATGGTTCGGTCCAGCTGCCGGTTTACCCGTTGAAACTGGCGATGGCCGCCGCGGCTTTTCTTTTGCTGATACAGGGTATCTCGGAAGTGCTGAAACTTATTCTTGGACGCGAGGTTCCGCACCATGACTCCTGAGATTATTGCCCTTTGCATGTTCGGGCTTTTGCTGACGGGCCTGTTTATGGGCCACCCGTTGGCCTTCGTTCTTGGCGGCACGGCCGTTTTGGGCACCTTGATTGCGGGCAAGCCGATGGTGCTGGGCATCGTTATCAACCGGATTTTCGGCGATGTGCTGGATAACTTCACACTGATCGCTATCCCCCTGTTTATTTTGATGGCGAGATTCCTGTCTGACAGCGGTGTGACCGACAAGATGTTTGAAAGCCTGCGTTTGCTGTTGTCCAACGTGCGGGGCGGGCTGGCGCTTGCGGTGGTATTTATCTCCATCCTTTTGGCGGCGACGACCGGGATTATTGGCGCATCCATCACCGTGATGGGCGTTATGGCGCTGCGTCCGATGCTGCAATACGGCTATTCCCCGACGCTGACGACGGGCGTTATCGCGGCTTCGGGCTGTCTAGGTATTCTTATTCCTCCGTCCATCATGTTGATCCTGATGGCCTCTTACTCGCCGTTGTCGGTGGGGGAGCTGTTTGCCGGTGCGATGATTCCGGGCGTGTTGCTGGGCCTGCTTTATGCGGTTTGGGTGGTGATTGTTGCGATTTTTGATCCGAAATCGGCCCCTGCGGTTGAGCCAGATGAAAAAATCGCACGCGCTGCACTTGTGCGGATGCTGTTGATTGAGGCGTTGCCGCCGCTTGTGTTGATCCTTGGCATCCTCGGATCCTTGCTTGCGGGGATCGCCACCGCCACCGAGGCTTCAGCCATTGGGGCGGCCTTGGCGCTTGGCATCGTTATCTTGCGCCGCAAGTTTGAATGGAAAACCTTCTATTCGGCGATGCTGGAAACGGGGCGTACTTCTGCCATGATCTTGTTTATTGTGGTCGGAGCCACGGCCTTTACCGGGGTGTTCAATATCACCGGAGGGCTGCGCGCCACACAAGAAATTATCCGCAGTCTGGACATGGCGCCTTGGCTCTTGATTGTGATGATGCTGTTCATCGTGTTCATTCTGGGGGCGTTTCTGGACTGGACGGGGATCGTTTTGTTGTCCTTCCCGATCTTCCTGCCGATCGTTCAGGAGATGGACGTGAACCTTCTGTGGTTTGTGGTTTTGATGGCATTGGTGCTGCAAACCTCGTTCCTGACGCCGCCGTTCGGATATGCGTTGTTCTACCTGCGTGCAATTGCCCCCAAAGAGGTGCGCACCGGGCAGATCATCGCGGGTGTGATGCCCTTCATCGGGCTGATCATTCTGATGTGCATTGCCGTGGCATTCATACCACAGCTGGTGTTGTGGCTGCCACATACCCTTTATACTAACTGACCATTGAGGAGGAGAGATCAATGAAAACCATTCCTATGATGACCGCCGCGGCTCTGTCGCTTGGCATGGCAAGTGCTGCCGTTGCACAAGAAAGCTGGACCATGACAACCACATGGCCCACCTCGCTGGAGCTGATCGAGATCGACAAGCACTTTGTTGAGCTGGCGAACAAGTTGACCGGTGATGACCTTAGCAT